>JBBROU010000018.1:0-51443 GCA_038229055.1 Bryobacterales bacterium
CCTGTATTCATGATCCTTCCAATGAGCGATCCAACGATCCGGTCTCTCCGCCGTATGTTCGGAAAAACCAAACACACCGAAGGAATGCGCCTCGGCGGACAAACGATTGGCGACCGGTTCATCGAAGACGCCTACTCTTACCGGATCACTTAATTATCGCGAGAGAAACTCATCGTAAATCGCCGACATCCGCGCGACCGAGGCTTCGATCGAGAACGCCTCCCGGATAAACTTGGCGGCCGCGGCCGACATCCGCTCGCGCCTTGCGGGATCGTTGCAGAGTATCGTCAGGATTTCCGCCAGTTTCGCGACGTTCCCCGTCTCAAAAAGCAAACCGCGTTCACCGTCTTCGCCAGCCAACTCCGCATTCCCTCCGACGCGCGACGCCGCCACGCAACAGCCGCACGCCATGGCCTCCATCAGAGAGTTCGAAAGCGCTTCACTTAGCGACGGCAGAACGAAAATGTCTATTCCGTGCAGCCATTCGGCGACATGCTCCGTTGACGGGACAAACCGGCAGCGCGCCGTAATGCCGAGCGTTGCGGCTTGCGTTTCGAGAGCAGGCAGTGACGGGCCGCTACCTACGATCAACAGCTCGACGCGATGCGGATCGAGGCGCGCGAAAGCGTCAAGAAGAGTGGACAGGCCTTTCTCCGGACGCAACGCACACACCACGCCGACAACAATCTTCTCGCGGAGCGGCGGGGATTCCGCCGGGTAGAAAAAGCGCGTATCCAATCCGTTGTAACAAAGGTGAATGAGGCGACTGGGCACGCGCTCGTCCTCAGTCAAGTGCCGCCGCATGTGCTCGCAATTCACCACGATTCCGTCCACTATGTGATCGGTGAGCCGCAGCAGCCGGTGATAGAGGCCAGGCGTAAGTTCACGATGTGCGCGCTGGCTGCTGAGCACCACGGGCCGGCGTGCGGCCACGGCGACGGGCACGCCGTACACATCCATGGGGACGTCGAACGCATGCACCAGATCGATTCGGGTGTGGCGGATGTAACGAATCAGCGCGATGGCCTGCCGAGCAGCTTGGAATGAAAAGAACGACGCCATCGGAAAGGTCACCACGCGGATTCCGGCCGCGCGAAGCTCGCCGGCGCGCAAACCTTCGGCGTGCAGACACGCCACGTGAACTTCGAAGCGCTCGGGATCCAGATTGCGCGCAATTTCGGTAAGCTGACGTTCGGTGCCGCCGATGTCCAACTTGTAGACCATCAGCAGCAGGCGCTTGGGCTCCGCCTTCAATCCGTGGCTTCGCTCCTCGGTTTTGCCGGAACTTCGATGCCCCGGTCCTTCAGCTCTTTTTTCATCTTGAGCAGACCCGCGAATTGCTGAAAGCAGATTACGAAAAGCTTCGACACGAAGAAAATGGTGGTGCTTCCAATCTTGCGCGCGTAGTGCCGCACCGGCACCTGCAGGATGCGATACCCGGCATAATGCGCGCGGATAACGAACTCCGCGGTGAAGAATGACATATGCCGGATCTCGGGCGAAAGCTCGTCGGCCACCGATTTTCGAATGAGCCGAAACCCCGTGTCCATGTCTTCGTAAGGCACCTTGAAGAAATGCCGCATCAGGACGTTGTAGCCCCAGGAAAGAGCCACCCGGTACATAGGATCCTTACGTGGCGATTTGATTCCGAGGATGATGTCGTGCGTGCGCCGGTGCGGTTCGAGGCGCCAGAAATCGATTGCTGCGAATTGATAATCCGAATCCACAACGAAGATCCACGGCTTCGTCGCGTGGGCGATTGCGTCGATCACGGCCCGCTGATAACCTTTGCGCTCGTCGCTGCAGTAGAGCGAGATCGGAAGCTCTTGCGCGAGACGCTCCAGCACCACTTTGGTATCGTCGGTGCTGCCGTCTTCCGCCACGATTACTTCGAGATCTTCCACGCGATCCCCAAGCTCGGAGATATAGTTCCGCAAGGTCTGCTCGATGATGAACGACTCGTTGTGAACCGGAAATACAAGAGAGATTCCGCCAAGTGCCGGGTCGGCCGGGCCGCGCATTGGGGCGGTGCTGGGTACGCGTTTTTCAGACCGCGTCATAACCGTTTTGTTAACATTTTCGGAGTGCCAGCCAATGGCTCGCGCGGGGATTGCTACGCTGAAAGCTTGCGTCCCGCAACCCAGACACGACACCTTATTTTGTCACAGCTTCCCGCGAATCACCGCCGCTGGCTTCATTTTGGGATTGCCGCAACGCTTGTCCTTTATCTCACTTTGGCGATTGCGAGCACGCGAACCAAGGCCCCATGGTGCGATGAAGGGTACTTCGCCGAGCCGGCCGAGCAGCTCGCACAGGGCCGCGCGATGGCTACCTCCGCGGTTCCGCCTTCACCCATCGACGACCCGAAAACGCAGGGCACCGACCGCGCCACTTACTATGTGATGCCGCTCAATCTACTGTTGCAGGCGGCTTGGTACAAGGTTGCCGGCTTTGGAATCCTGCAAATGCGCCTGCTCTCGGTCATGTGGGGCGTCGTCGAGTTGTGGGCATTGATTTGGATTTTGCGCGCGGCTGGCGCGCCGGGCGGATTGATCCTGTTGGCGGTGGCGATGGCCGGACTCGATTACACCTTTATTCGTGCCGCTTCGGACGGGCGCATGGATTTAATGAGCGCGGCGCTCGGGCTTTTCGGAATCGCAATCTACCTGCGATTGCGCGCAACGCAATTCCTCTGGGCAGTATGGACGTCGTGCTGCTGCGTGGCGGCCGCGTGCTTCACGCATCCGATTGGAGGATTGCTGGCGCTCATCGGCCTAACGATGGTGGCGGTGATCTCGGATTTCCGGCGCATCCGAATTCAGCATCTTCTGCTGGCGGGCGTTCCTTTTCTCATCGGCGCGGCCGGGTGGGGCTGGTACATCAGCCGCAACTCGGAAATTTTCACGGCCCAGTTTTCGAACATCAGTTCGGGACGGTTGAGCGCGTGGAAGCAGCCGCTGTATGCCGTCTGGCGCGAGATTCACGATCGGTTTTTGGGGCCGTTTGGATTTACCGGACCGGAAGCCCGCGGCGCGAAGAGGCTGAAGGCGATTGTGCTTTTGGCGGACTGGGCCGCGCTTCTGGGCGCGGCAATCTGGTTCCGGCGCTTGCGCCAATATTGGGTTCCGATCGCGCTGGCGTGGAGTTACACGCTCACGCTCACGCTGCTGGAAGGCACCAAGGCGGCGGCCTATTTGGTGCATGTGGTGCCGCTCTACGCGGTTCTGGTCGCGCTCTGGATTTGGCATTGGCGGCAGCGACGCGTTCTGATGATGGGAGTCGCCGCTGCGTTGCTCGCGATTCAGCTTGCCGGGATGGTTTACGCGATTCGGAAAGATCCTTATCGGAACCAATACCTGCCGGCGATTGCTTTTCTCGCGGCGCACCCTTCGCGCGATCACCGGATTTTCGGGGTATCGGAGCTCGGTTTTGCGCTGGGATTTCGGGACGGCTTGATTGACGATCGCCGGCTTGGCTTCTATAACGGGCTTACGGCGGATACCGTGGTGGTGGACCAAACCTATCACGACCAGTGGGTGAAATATCGTAGCGACCGGCCGGAAATTGCGGCGTACGTGGATGGGCTGCTGAGCGAGTATCGCGTGGTGTTTCGCAACAGCCTCTACACCGTTTATCAGCGCTCGCCGAACGCGATGGATGCGGTCATCCGGTAAGGCAGTTTCGTTGTTTTGAAAACGCGCAACAGCGGCGACGGGAACTTTTCTCCGAGGACCGTGGAACGCCAGCCGAATTCGCCGCCCGCGGAGAGTTCGATCCCGGCATTAACTGGCAGAGACAACGTGGCTGGGCCGACGCGGTAATTGCCGCGATCCAGCATCTGAGGTTTGTGTGCCGGATGCCAGAACTGCTCGACGAAGTGCTCGGCGGCATCGATTCCCGTGACTTCATCGTCGATGTGAAGCATGTTGCCGTCGAGCGAAAACCGGCGCCGGTGCGTGATGTTGCGATAGGTGCACTCGGCGTCGAGCATGGTCCCGGTCCACTCACGAACGCGAACGGCAGGCTTATTCAGCCACCGAAACGGATGCACGGGGTCGGCTTGATCACGGGCATCGACACGGATCGTATTGTGAGCGGCGGAGCCTCGGAAACGATCGCGCCACTCGGGCTCGGCGGTGTAGGTATAAGTGCCGGGATCGATGAAGATTTCAGTGCCGCCGAAGCGCGCGACGAAGCTCAACGTATCGGAATGGCTGTGCCCGGCGCCCCCGAACCCGAACGGGCCGGCGTCGATGACGATTTGGATATCGCCGCTTTGGATCACAGCGATTCCGACATCCGGGAAGAGTTCCGAATGACTTGTTGTCGCCGGCGAGCCGCCGAACTTCAGGCGATCGCCATAGGGATGAAATAGGCGGCCGCCATCGTCATCACCGAGCGCGGGGAGCAATCCGGAAGCCCCGGTTATTGCGCCGAGGTAGTGCTCCATACGCTGCAATTTTTCGCGATAGAGGGCCGGCTGATCCGACAGCGCATCGTGCAATCGGAAGAAGTCGCGCGCGTACACGTGATAGTAGCTGGACTGCTCGAAGTGGCTGCCGTCCGCGTGAACCTGATTTTCGAGCTGCGCGACCACGATGTCGTTGCCGAGCTTGCGCCAGCGCGCGGCGCGGTCGAAGTGAGGACACGCGATCGCGATGGCATGCAGCGCAACGCCCTCCCCCAACAGATGCGTGTTCGGCGAAAAGTACGTCGATAAATTGTGCTCCAGATACATCCCGTGTTGGTAGAGAGAACGCTGCAACTGGGCCAGCAGCGCCGGTTCGAGCGTATCACCTACAAGCTGCACGACCGCAATCCACGACAGCGCGCGAAACGCTATTTCAAGAGCACTGGCCCAGTTGATGCCGCGCAGAAATGGATTCTGCTCCCACCAACTGCGAAGTTCCACGGCGATTTCAACCAGATAGCGGCGGTCTCCTTTTAACTGGTAGGCCTGCGCCAGAACCACCAGATGCTGGTGCCGGTTCAGCTCCCAGATAATTTTGTGATCGCCGGCGAGCGACACGTCGAGATAAGGAATGGTGCGGAAATAAGAAGTCCCAGTGACGAGCCCTCGAATATAATCGCGGCGCCATTCGATGTCCGGGCCGGTTTCAATCACGGTCCCAAGCAGTGGGAAGCGATGGGCTAGGATTTGGTGCGCGAGTTCCAGAATTTCGCCGGGCAGAGGCGCCGGGAACGGCAGCGGATCGATCGGCGCCATCTCCGCTGAAGCTTTTTTCAGCCGCGGAGGAAACGCCAACATCTTCAAATTTGAAATTTGCTGCGCGAGTCGAAACGATAGTTCGCGGAAGCTACGCACCCGGCTTCTCGAACACGAACTGATTGCAGCCGAGGCTGCCGCCGCACGTCTCGAGTTTGGTCAACTGAAAATCGCGCGCGCGGTAGAAGTCAAAGATCTCTTCCGGCTTGGCTACTTCGAACGGGTAACCTCCGACCCAATCGACCACATCGCGCCACGGCGACATGCCGCGCTCTTTGCCGTATTCGCGCCATGTTTGGAACGGCTTCAGCCGCAAAAGATCTTTGGTCCACCGGCGCCACCATAGGTTTCCGCACGTAACGGCGAGCACCGCCGGACGCACCGCGCGCGGGGACCGGTTGTAGAGCTTCTTCACGGCGAGCCAGCGGCGGCTGACCTTGCCTTGATCGTTATAGATCGCGATGAAGAGTCTCCCGCCCGGCCTCACCAGTGGAGCCACATTGCCGAGCGCCTGCCACATGGCGCCGGTGTGATGCAGAACGCCCCAGGAGTAGACGACATCAAACGTGCCGAGGCTGGCGATGAAGCCTTGATCTAGCACGGAACCTTCGCGCACCACCCAATCCGGATCGTTTTCGAAGTAGCGGCGCTTCAGTTCGCGCGTACACGCGACCGAAGCCGGGTCGAAATCGAACGAAACAACCTGTGCGCCCAGGCGGCGCGCGGCCAGGCTGAAGAGACCGCTGCCGGAACCCGCATCCAGAAACCGCTTGCCCGCAAGATCGAGTTGCAGCATCTGCCTCAACGATTCCTCTGCGCGTTCAATGCGCGCCGGATTTAGCAGCTTGAGAAAATTGGCCCAATTTTCGCCGAACTCGAAGCGTTTGCCCGATTCGACTTCCAACGCATGTTCGCTCAAGGCTCCCCCGCTAGAGTGCAGACAGAACCTCTTCGGCGTGCCCTTCCGGTTTCACCTTCGGAAACACTTTCTCAATCTTGCCGTGCTCATCAATGATGAACGTGGAGCGTTCAATGCCCATTACTTTCTTGCCGTACATGTTCTTCTCTTTATATACGCCGTATGCGATCGCGACCGTCTTATCGACATCACACAGCAGTGGATAATTCAGCTCGAATTTCTCTTTGAATTTGGTCTGGGCTTTCGGCGTGTCGGGCGAAATGCCCATGACCACAGCCTTTTGCGCGAGCTTCTTATAAGTGTCGCGAAACTCGCAAGCTTCTATAGTGCAGCCCGGCGTATCGGCCCGCGGATAGAAAAAGAGCACCACCTTCTTGCCCTTCTGTTCAGCGAGATCGAATCTCTCGCCGGTGTCGGTTTCTAACTGGATTTCGGGAGCTTTGTCGCCTGGTTGCAGCATGGTTTCCTTTACGCTAATTTCTTCTGAATTATTTCATTCAATGACGCGGGATTGGCCTGCCCGCGGCTGGCCTTCATCACTTGGCCCACGAAGAAGCCGAGCACCGTCGTCTTGCCGGCGCGGTATTGTTCGACCTGCTTCGGATTCGCTGCAATCACGTCATCTACAATCTTTTCGAGCGCGCTCGAATCGCTGATCTGGCTTAGCCCTTCGCGATCCATGATGACACTCGCCGGGTCGCCCGAGGCGAACATCTTCGGGAAAATTTCCTTGGCAAGCTTTCCTGAAATTTCCCCTTTGCCCATCAACTTTACGAGCTCGCCCAAATGAGCGGCGGAGACGGGAGATTCGTCGATCTCTTTGCCGGCGGCCTTCAGCGCACCCGCCAGATCCCCCATCACCCAATTTGCCGCCGTTTTCGGATCGCCCGAAATCTCGACCACATGTTCGTAATAGTCGCTCATGGGCCGCGTCAGCGTAAGCACCTGCGCGTCATACTCGCGCAAGCCATAACTCTCGACAAAGCGCGCCCGCTTGACAGACGGCACCTCCGGCATAGAATTCCGCACGCGCGAGCGCCATTCATCGCCGATGCGCAGCGGCACCAGGTCGGGCTCCGGAAAATAGCGATAATCGTGCGCCTGTTCCTTGCTGCGCATTCCAACCGTAACGCCGGTATCGGAATTGTAAAGCCGTGTCTGCTGAACAATCACGCCGCCGCCGTCGACGATCGCAACTTGCCGCGCCACTTCGTAATCGATCGCAGCTTTCAAGAATCGGAAGCTGTTCAAATTTTTCACTTCGGCGCGCGTGCCGAAATCTTCAGCGCCGCGCAAACGCACGGATACATTCGCGTCGCACCGCAGGTGGCCCTTCTCCATATCGCAGGTGGATGCCCCCACAAACTGCAACACCTGCTTGATCTCGGTCATGTAGGCGTGGGCTTCATCGGCAGATCGCATGTCGGGCTCGCTCACGATTTCGATGAGCGGCATACCGCAGCGGTTCAGATCGACGTACGAATAGTGATCGGAATCCTTGAAACCGTCGTGAACGCTCTTGCCGGCATCGTCTTCCATGTGAACGCGAGTCACGCCGATGCGCTTTTTCGCGCCGTCCACGTGGATATCGAGGTAACCGTGCTCGGCCAGGGGCCGGTCGTATTGCGAAATCTGGTATCCCTTGGGCAGGTCCGGGTAGAAATAGTTCTTGCGAGCGAACTGCGAGCTGGGATTGATGGTGCAGTTCAGAGAGATCGCAGCTTTCATGGCGAGCTCAACCGCATCGCGAGACAGCACGGGCAAGGCACCCGGCAGGCCTAGACAGACGGGGCACACGTTGGTGTTCGGTGGCGCGCCGAAGCTGGTGGGGCAACCGCAGAAAATCTTGGTCCGCGTCGCCAATTGGACGTGCACCTCGAGCCCGATTACGGTCTCGTACTTGGCGATAGTTTCAGGCGCGGCAAGCTCCATTAATCCGGACGACATCTCTCCAGAGTAGGACATTTCTATTCGGGGCCGGTGCAGGCGGGATCGATGAGTATCGCCTCGTTTTCGCGCTGGTTTAGCTCCAATGCAAAAGCGGCGGACTGACGGTAATAATCCGCAAAACGCTCGGTATCGCGGCAGAGCGCGGCGAGGTCTCGATTGACCAGATACCAATCGGCATCGGCAACGGCCCCCGACCAGCTCTTTCGCCCGGCATGCGCGTACTCGCGCAGCGAAAACTGCAGCAAGGCTTCGGTAATGCTGAACGCCTGCTTGCCGCTAATGCCGGACCGGCGCACGCACTCGGCGCAGGCTTCGATCAGCGGCGTGAACAGGCTCGAAGAAAACGTAACGGCCGCATGGAACAGATCGGCCTTATCCGTCTCAATTTCCACTACCCGGCCCTCCAGTTCGCTGGCCAGGTGCTTGGCCAGACGCGTAGCCGATTTGTCTCCTTCGACTACGAACTGATTGGGTAGTCCGCGAACCGGATCGATCGATCCGGCATCGGCGCCGCGCGCCCGAAACTCGTCGAGAACGCCGCTGTGCTGGTCGGAATCGCAGAATAGAAGAGTTTTTCCGGGCCAAGAAATCAGGGCTTCGCGGAGCTGTGTCGAGACCTGCGAATAAGCATCGTGACTCGCGCAGATCAGGATGAGGCTCGACGCGTCAAGTGAATTGAAGTCGCGCGCAGGCTCGCCCGCACCCAGCGTGTTGACCATGCGGCTAGCTAAACGGTAAGACGCTCCCGCGACCAGAGTCAGATGCCTGGAAAGATTCGGGAGCCGCGCCACCAGGCTTTGCGTGAGGCCACCCGCGCCGATCAACGCGTACTGCATCATTGCCCCATAGTGACGCCGATACCGGCGACGTCCTGCGTGCGCAGGAGCTTGATCTTGTCCCGAAGCTGAGCGGCTTTTTCGAATTCGAATTTACGCGCAGCCTCGCGCATGCGTTCTTCCAGTTCACCCAGGAACTGTTCGCGCTGCTGCGGAGTCAAGTCGTCCATATCTTCCTCGCGCTCGACCGGCACGGTCACGTAGTCGCCTTCCGCGATCGCCACCAGACTCATGTCGATGGGCTTGATGATGGATTGCGGAGTAATGCCATTGCGTTCGTTGTATTCTACTTGCGTGCGGCGGCGGCGGGTAGTCTCATCGATGGCGCGTTTCATGCTGTCGGTCATCACATCGGCATAAAGAATCGCGCGGCCCTCCAGGTGGCGCGCAGCGCGGCCGATGGTCTGAATCAGCGATCCGCCGGAGCGAAGGAACCCTTCTTTATCCGCATCGAGAATGGCAACAAGCGACACTTCCGGCAGGTCCAATCCCTCGCGCAGAAGATTGATTCCGATCAGCACATCGAACTCGCCGCGGCGCAGATCGCGGAGAATCTTGATGCGGTCGAGCGTGCTTACTTCCGAATGCAGATAGTTGCACTTCACGCCGACTTCGGAATAATACTCAGAGAGATCCTCGGCCATGCGCTTGGTAAGCACGGTCACCAGAACGCGCTGGTCCGCGGCGGTGCGTTTACGAATTTCGCCGAGAAGATTGTCGACCTGGCCCTTGATGGGGCGAATCTCGACTTCAGGATCGACCAGACCGGTCGGACGGATAATTTGCTCGATCACGACACCCGCGGACCGCGTGAGTTCGTAGGGGCCGGGAGTCGCCGAGACATAGACGACTTGATTTACGCGGTGCTCGAACTCTTCGAAGGTGAGCGGCCGGTTGTCCATGGCGCTCGGCATGCGGAACCCGTGACCCACCAGAACCTCCTTACGCGAGCGGTCGCCATGATACATAGCATGCAACTGCGGCACGGTCTGGTGGCTCTCATCAATGAAGAGCAGCGAATCTTGCGGAAGATAATCCAGCAGGGTGGGAGGCGCTTCGCCGGGCAGCCGTCCGGAGAAATGCCGCGAGTAATTTTCGATGCCGTGGCAGTAGCCGATTTCGCGCATCATCTCTAAATCGAACATGGTGCGCTGGAAGAGCCGCTGCGCCTCGATGATTTTACCCTGCGCTTCGAGTTGCGGACGCCACCAATCGAGCTCTTCCTGAATCGACTTCATGGCGCGCTCGCGCATCTCGGGCGTCATCACGTAATGCGTCTTGGGATAGATGGGAAGGCGGACGTAGGTCTGGCGGACCTGGCCCAGAAGCGGATCGATCTGAGACAGACTCTCGATCTCATCGCCCCAGAGCTCGATTCGATAGGCGTAATCGTCGTAAGTCGGATAGACCTCGATGACATCGCCGCGCACGCGAAAAGTGCCGCGCCGGAAATCGTGCTCATTGCGATCGTAGAGTATGTCTACCAGGCGCGAGACAATCTGATTGCGCGAAATCTTCTGGCCCTTTTCCAGCATGAGCAGCATGCCGTAATAGGCCTCCGGCGACCCTAAACCGTAGATGCAGCTAACGCTGGCAACGATTACGCAATCGCGCCGCTCGAACAACGATTTCGTGGCCGACAGGCGCAACTTATCGAGCTCTTCATTGATGGTGGATTCTTTCTCGATATAGACGTCGCTCGAAGGTATGTAAGCTTCGGGCTGATAATAATCGTAGTAACTGACGAAGTATTCGACGGCGTTATGCGGGAAGTAAGTCTTGAATTCGTGATAGAGTTGCGCGGCGAGAGTTTTATTGTGGGCCAGCACTAGCGCGGGGCGGTCCATGGCCTCGATGACTTTAGCCATGGTAAACGTCTTGCCGGATCCGGTTACTCCAAGCAACACCTGATGTTTCTCGCCGTCGACAATTCCGCGATTGAGTTCGGAGATGGCCGTAACTTGGTCGCCTCGGGGGCGGTAGTTGACGACGAGCTGGAAGGGCACGCTCCCATTATAAAGGGGGCGGACCCAAGCCCGCCCCGCCACGCTAAAAATTCCGGATCCCGTTACGGACGGCCCAACTCGCGAGCTTCTTCCGCGAAACCGTTCATCACGTATCCGGGGCTCGTCGGATATCGCTTCATCTTGTCGTGGATCAAGCCGACGTTCATGCCCTCGGCGCCGTTCTTGAACCGGAAGTGCAGGAAGAAGTACTCGGTTCCCGTACGGTCGTCCGTATGTGCCGGCTCCAGAAACCCGTCCGGGCCGCCATTCCAGTCCGGAAGATAGATCCCGCTGCTGCTGTTGTCCTTGCTCTCGGCTTGGACGCCGCCGCCGACCACGATCGGCCCGGCACTTAGCACCTTTGCGAGTTCGCGCGCTTCCGCCCAGGTCGCGAGCTGAGCCATATTGAAAGTTGTTTGGTAGTTCGCCATGAAGTCTTGGTTCCTCTGACAACGATAGTAAGTGGTCGAGTGCCGGGCGTTTACTCGGGGAGACGCCCAATACGATTTGAATCAGTGGAATAGATTCGTGAGATCGTTGTGACTGGATGCGCTACGGAATACGTTTAACGGGGTGTTCCCGCCGCCACGACCGACCACGCTAAAGAGACCATGTGGGCCAACGGTCTGACAAGTCCCAAGCACTTGCTTTGCTGCTTGCCGCGTTGCGGGAGTACCTGAGCCGTCCGCTCTTTATGTCGGAAGAGGAAGAGCGCCAATTCATGGAAACCCGAGACCGCAGCCTAGCGGCCCGGGCTTTCCCTTCCGGCAACAGCTAAAGCCCCAGGCGGCTTAACCGTGCTTGACTAAAGACAGTCTTAGAAAACTTGCAGCGCCGGAGCGTTGTGCCTGTCACGGTGCGGACGCACGACGATTTCAACATCCTGATCGAGTTTCACCAGAAAGCGCAGCAGCCGTTCAACCGAGAATTGCCGGAACTCGCCGCGCAGCATCTTGGATATGTCCGGCTGGCGAACCTCGAACAGCGCGGCGGCCTCGGTCTGTTTCATGTGGCGCTTTTTCATAATGGTATCGATCTTGAACACCAGTTGCGCCTTGACCAGATGCTCATCCGCATTCGGCACCCCGATATCCTTGAAGACATTGCGGCCTCCGACTTCATAACCTTTCTTGCTCATGGCTTTTCCCCTTTCGCTATCCGCTTCGCGCAGCCGTTGTTTAATCAATTCGATGTCCCGGCGTCGCGTCTCTCGCCAATTCTTGGATTTCTTCTGGAAGGTGTGAAGCACATTCACCACCCCCTGGTATCGCAACGTGTACACCGCCCGGACCGTATCGCCGCGATAGTCCTTGACGATTTCCACCACTTCGGCCCCGCCGAAGCCGGTCAATGTTTTCGTATCCCGATGCTTGCCGCCTTGCTGCGCGACATACAGCGCATAGCCCATGTGATCCTGCACCACGTCGGGGAACTCGCGCAAATCCTTGCGGCTCGATCCGACCCACACCACAGGCTTGAAAGACGGTTCACCAGTCATCGCCGGCCCGATATAGTGATTTCACTATATTAAGTCAAGGCCCTTCCCTGCCCCCGGCAGACGACGCGATGCAGACGAAGGACCTATGGGCGGCCGCAGCCCGGAACGGCGCGGCGCGATAAAGTGTGAATCCTATAGGACATCGTTTGGAGTGAAGAGTATGAAAACTAAAGGCGCGCTTGCGGGGTCGTGCTTGCATCCCTGATTGGAAATTCGGCGTTCGCACAGGCGCGTCGTAGCCTGGCACGCGCAGCGACCGTTACGACCTTAATCGGCAAGGAGATCAAGGCGTTTGTCGGGATCGGCTTCGTAAGCGCGGGCCAAACGGTCCAGAGGGGCGCCGTATGTACAGGCAACCTGTTCGTAAAGTGCATTCCGGTTGGGACCGCTCACCGGAATGAATGCTATCTCGCCTACAACTCAGGTAGTCGTCGGGGGCGGAAGATTCTTACAAGTATTTGGTCAATACGAAGTTACGTGATGCCCTGCGTACCGCCCGCGGCCGACTCTGCCGCATTCTCGGTCTCTTCGAACTCCATCACGACTTCGCTGTTGGCCAGCTCGAACTTGAACTCCTGCTCACGCCCGGGGGCGATGTCGAAGTCCCAGATCTCGGTGCCGAACGAAAGGAAGTCATCATCCTCATCCATGCGGTCTTCGTAGGTGTGCAGTCCTTCGGCCTCGATCTGCTCGACCATCGCGGCGTGCGCGATTACGCCATCGGCCACGTTCAGCAGGGATTGCGGCTGGTCCCACGCTTCGCCTTCCGTATTAAACCGTTTCCGAAACGTAACTCGATACCTCATGGCGAGCATCTCCTGCAACAAACTCTGGCAATTTGAGTTCCAGTTCCGCTATGTTACGCGCGACGGCCATCTTCGGGGCTGCGATCGGCGTCCTTCCCGATTGGCCGATGTGCCGCACTGGTATATTACGATTGATCCGCCGAATGACGTCCACGCTAATGACACGACCAACGACGCAGGCGATTTCACCATTCTTCATCGTCAGCAACGTCGATGAAACCATAGCATTTTACCGCGACAAGCTGGGCTTTGAGACGAGATTCCAGCAGCCGGATCGGAGCCCTTTTTTCGCCATCGTCGGCCGTGACGGAGCGCAGCTTTTCGTCAAGTCCGATAAAGGCACGTCGCCGCTGCCGAACTCCAAGCGGAATCCCGCCATGAGGTGGGATGCCTACGTTTATGCACCCGACCCCGATGCGCTCGCCGTCGAATTTGCCGATCATGGCGCGGCATTCAGCGTACCGCCGAAGGATACCCACGACGGTCTGCGTGGCTTCGAGATTTGCGACCCTGACGGCTACGTCTTGTTCTTCGGCCGACCAAAGTAACGGCGGGCATAGCGATCCGTCGTCCTGTTCGTGCCGGCGGGTTCCGGGCAACCGCGCGCAAAGGGCGGCGGTTTAGCGCGCCCCTTTGATCTTTACTGTATAAAGCACACGCGCCGGAGCCGCTCCTGACGGCGCATCGATCGATAAGCTGCGGCCGCCGGCACGCCATTTGAGAGTCTGGCCGCCTTCGAGTAGCGTGACTTCCGCGCCCGGCAATATCTCGATGTCCTCCAAGACAATTCCGTTCACGGGCCAGCGCGGAAGCAGGGCGTAGACCGTATCGCCCTTGGCCGTAAAGAACGCGTCGACGCGCGCGTTACCGGCCGGCGGAGAATCCACCATCTGGCCGATTTCGTACGGAGAGCTGAATTCTTTCTCCTCCATTTTGGGTACTGAGCCGGCGCTCCACTGCCGCGTTTTGCGCCACGCCTTCGTTCCATAAATGGCCTCGCCGTTGGGCCGAAGCCAATTGCCGATCTGCGTCAGACGCTCTTCCATCACCACGGGAATGCGGCCATCCGCCGTGGGCCCGATGTCGAGAAGCAGATTGCCGCCGCGGCTGACAATATCGACGAGCATCAGAACCAGCTCGCGCTCGGTGTGATAATCCTTCAGCGTCTCCATGCGGTTGTAGCCGTAGGAGTAGCCCATGCCGCGGTTTTCCTCCCAGGGATGATTGCCGCTCTGCATGCCGGAGGTGTACTCAGTGGTGTAATATCCCCCGTGGTGATGCCGCGACTCCTTGCCCCACCGGTCGTTGATCACAACCTCTCCGGCTACCGGCGATTCGTTCATCAGCCAGGCGAGCAGCTCAGGCGCCCGCCAATCCGCGCTCGGCATCTCCCACTCACCGTCGGAGAAAATGATCGACGGCTTCAAGTGATTCACCGCGTCTTTGAACTGCGGGAACAGGTGTTCAGCGACATAGCGTTTGCGATCACTCAGCCAGAGCGGGTTGTACCATTCGTAAAGCGAATAGTAGATGCCCATGTGCAGGCCCTTGCGGCGGCCGGCTTCGCTCAAGTCGAGCGCGAGATCGCGCTTGGGTCCCACATCGACGCTGTTCCAGGGCCGGCCCCATGTGCGGTTCGCGTCCGCGCTTTTCCATAGCGCGAAGCCCTCATGATGCTTCGAAGTCAGCGCTACGTATTTCGCGCCTGATCGCACGAATGTGTCGGCCCATTTGTCCGGATCGAACAGCTCGGCGCGAAACATCGGCGCGAAATCGGGGTAAGCGAAATCGCTTCCATAAACGCGCTTGTGGAATTGCCAGGTAAGCGCACCGTTGCCGGTCGGGCCCGCGGCTTTCTTGCCCTCTTCAAGCGAATGCCAATACCATTCGGCATACGGCGTTTCGTCTTTCACGTTGACCGGAGCAAAAGCCGGGACGGAGTACACGCCCCAGTGGATGAAGATTCCGAACTTCGCGTCGGTGTACCAGGACGGTGAAGGACGGGCGTCGATCGATTCCCACGTAGACTGAAATCTGGCCGCTCCGAAAGCTCTGCCGCGGACGCCTAGCGCCAGCGGAGCCACTGCCAATCCTCTAAGAACGTCGCGTCTATTCATAGTTGTCACCGATCACAAGTAAACGATAACTGCCAATTGTACGCAACTTTCGCAAGGGTGGAGCTTGAATTGCCAGTAGAGTAGCGAAGCGGGCGCGCCATGAACGGTATTTAATTCGAACTCCCGCTATTTCAGGTCGTGAGCGGAAACGAAGGTACCCCAACGTTCATCCACGTTAGTGACGGAGAAGGATCGTATGAAACTGTCAAATCGAGTTGCAAGTTGTTTGTTGATTGCGGCGGCGGCGGCTGTTGCGCAAGACCCGCCTTCACGTGTGGCAAGGCTGAATTACACCACCGGATCGGTTTCGTTCCAACCGGCAACCGTGGGAGATTGGGCTCCAGCTACGCTCAACTATCCGATGACGTCGGGCGATCGGCTTTACACGGATGTGAACTCGCTCGCGGAAATGCGCATCGGCTCTACTTCGATACGGCTAGCGCCCCGCACGAACTTCCAGTTTCTCAATCTGGACGACCGGACGGTGCAGATCAGCGTCACCTCCGGCGCGGTCAACATCCGGGTGCGGCACCTTCCCGGCGATGAAGTATACGAGGTCGATACGCCGAATGGCGCGGCGACGCTTTTGCGTTCCGGTGAATACCGCGTCGATACCGACCCCGATCGCAACGAAACTTTAGTGACGGTGCGCGCCGGAGAGGCCGAAGTGACTGCCAACGGGACCAGTTTCCCAGTGCATCCGCGCGAGACCGGGTATTTCAGCGGCGATTACAGCGCCGGCGAGATCCGCGCCGCTAACGCGCGCGACCGCTTTGACGATTTCGCTTCGCAGCGCGACCGCCGCGAGGATCTGGCGCCGGCGCCGCGCTATGTTTCGCGCGACATGGTCGGTTACGAAGATCTGGACGGATACGGTTCGTGGTCTCAGAATGCCGAATACGGTCCGTTGTGGCGGCCTCGCGTCGCCTCAGGATGGGCGCCGTATCGCGATGGCCGTTGGGCTTGGGTGGAGCCGTGGGGCTGGACCTGGATCGATAACGAGCCGTGGGGATTCGCTCCTTCCCACTACGGGCGGTGGGCTTACCTCGACAACGGCTGGGGCTGGTTCCCTGGGCCGGCGGATGTGCGTCCGGTTTACGCTCCGGCGCTGGTGGCGTTCCTCGGCGGATCGCGTTTCGGTGCGTTGCTGAACTTCGGCGGCGGAGACGGCGTCGGCTGGTTTCCGTTGGGGCCGCGGGAGATTTATCGGCCTTCCTATCACGTGTCGGACGCTTATGTGAACCGCGTGAATGTCACTAACATTACGAACGTGACGAACATCAACGTGAACAACATCAACGTGAACAACGTGCGCTATGTGAACCAAACGGTTCCGGGCGCAGTGAGCGCGGTGTCGCGGCAGGATTTCGTGAACTCGCATTACGTGCGGCAATCCGCCGTGGCCGCTCCGGTTGCGGCCGTGGCCCAGGCGCAGATCATGCGGAGCGCACAGGTGGTTCCGCAACAGCAGAGTGTGCTGGTCCGTCCGGCGGTTGGGGGAAGCATGCAGATCGCGCGTCCTCCGGCGGCCGTGATGAATCGGCAGATCTTCGTGCGATCGACGCCGCCTCCGCCGCCAGTGCCCTTTGTGGCAAAGCAACAGGCTCTTGCCGCGAATCCTGGACAGCCGGTAGCGCCGGCGCAGATTCAGAGCTTGCGTCAAACTTCGACTCCAGTTGCGCGGCCTTATGTGCGATCCGCGATGCAGCCGGCTCCGGCCGGAACTCCAATAGGAACTCCAGCGGCGCAGCGGCCCGTCGGTCAGCCAGCGCAGCCGCCGACCGTTCCATTCACGCGGCAACCGGTAACGCCGAATAATATACCGCTGCGGCGTCAGGCGGATCGCCCGATTCAGGCGACTCCCGCGCCTGTGCAGCAGCAGCAACGGCCGCCCGTAACTCCCGCGCCCGGCAATGTTCCGTTCACGCGGCAGACGGTGACGCCTGCGCCCGGCAATGTTCCGCAGCCGCGGCAAGCGCCCGCGCCTCCGATTGCGCGATCGACTGCCGACGCCCAAAGAGAGCAAGCGCAAAAACAGCAGGAGCTTCAGCGCGAGCAGCAGTTGCAACAGCAGCGCGCATTAGAAGCGCAAAGGCAACAGGAGCTGCAGCGTGAGCGTCAGGCGCGACAGCAGCAACAACAACAGCGTGAACGGCAGGTCCAGCCGCCCCCGCCACAACATCCAGCGCCTCCCCCTCCGCAGGAGAAGCCGAAAGAAGCGAAACCCGCGGATAACAAGCGGACTGATCGCTAAGCGATCTGGCGCTGCGTGACCTTGGCAGCCAATTTACCGGCGGCCAGGGTCACGCGAATTTCGGTTCCGTCCCGCACTGCATCAGCACTCTTCACGATGGTCCCCTGTTCATCCGTCACAATCGCGTAGCCGCGCTCGAGAATACGCAGGGGGCTGAGTTGCGACAATTTCCCCGCCAACAACTCTAATCTGCGGTGCCGCTGCTGCAACTGGAGTCGAATCGCGTGCGCGGCGCCGGTGTGCGCGCCCGTTAAACGGTTGCGATCCCTCTGCAATCGCGGACGCGGATCGAAATACCGCAGCCGCTGCTCCGCTTGACGCCGCCGGCGATGTCCGTTTCCAATTACCGTCCGCAAACGCTCCCGAAGCCGGAATTCCTGATCGTCGATGCGCTGCAACTGCCGCCCGATGTGCCGGTTCAGCAGGCTCCGCGCGCGCTCCATGCCCTGCTGTTCGACACGGCGCATCATGATTGCCAGACGGTACCGCAGAGATTGCGTCAGTTTGCGTTCGCAACCGGCGACTCCGTCCAGCAACTCCTGCCGGGTGCAAATGATGAGCTCCGCGGCGGCTGAAGGTGTGGGCGCGCGCAGGTCGGCTACGAAGTCGGCGATGGTGACGTCGGTTTCGTGCCCGATCGCGGAGACCACCGGAACGCTGCAAGCGACAATCGCGCGCGCCACGGCTTCTTCGTTGAACGTCCACAGATCTTCGAGCGAGCCGCCGCCCCTAGCGACGATCACCAACTCCGCCCAATCCGAGCGGCTGAAATACTGAATGCCTCGGCACACTTCTCCGGCCGACCCTTCGCCTTGCACTTGCGCTGGAAAGATCCGCACGTGCAAACCCGGAAATCGCCGGGAAAGAATCTGCAGCATGTCTGAGATCACGGCGCCGCGCGGCGAGGTCACCATACCGATGCGGCGTGGAAATTTCGGCAGCGCGCGTTTCCGCGCAGGCTCGAATAGGCCCTCGGCGGCCAGCTTCTTCTTAAGCTGTTCAAATGCGAGCTGCAGCGCGCCGTAGCCCTGCGGCTCGAGCATTTCTACCAGCAATTGATAGGATCCGCGGGCTTCGAACACGTCGATGCGCCCGCGCGCCAGCACGGCGATGCCGTCAATCGGCTTGAACTTGAGATAGCGGTACGTCGAGCGAAAACACGCGCAACTGATCTGCGAGTCGCGCTCTTTCAAGGTGAAATAGCAGTGCCCGCTCGAGGCCATTTTGACGCCGGAAATCTCGCCCGCGACCCAAATATCGGCGAACTCGGTATCAAGCACGGCGCGGATGCCCGCGTTCAATTCCGAAACAGAGTAAATATGCCGTTCGGGGATAAGCGCGAGGGAATACTGTTCCACGCCCCATTATCAACGACTGATTAATTAGCGGGCGCCTTGTACCCGTAGCTCTGCCAAATGGAGCGCGCCGCGGGGCTAAGCAGAAACCGGGCGTAACGCCGGGCCGCGTCCAGATTTTTGGAATGCGCGACCAGGCCAAGAGCCTGATCGATGGGGCGGTATCCATTCGGATCGACGCGCGCGAACTGCCCCGGCGCGCGAATCACCAACGAGAGCGCGGTGTATGCGGCGTCGCAGTTGCCGGTTTCGACATAGGTGCGGGCGGCGGAAATATTCTGGGCGTATACCAGCTTCGGTTGCAATTGCGTCCACAGATTTGCGGACTGCATCGCTTCCACCGCGGCGCGGCCGTAAGGGGCCAGCTCCGGTTTCGCCACGGCGACGGAATGCACGTCGCTGCGCGTTAGATCCTGAATGCCGCGGATGCCGGCACGCGCGCGCGTCCAGACGACAAGCTCGCCGCGAGCATAGACGGCACGCTCCTGCGCGATTCCGGCCTTCACCAGAGCATCGACATGCTCCGTATCGGCGGCAAGAAAGACATCGAAGGGCCCGCCGTTTTCGATCTGCTGCGCGAGTTGCGCCGTGGCGCCGAAACTGGGAACAATGCGCATTCCACTCTCCACTTCGAAGGCGCGAGAAAGAGCGGGCATCGCCTCGGATAGATTCGCGGCCGCGGCTACATGCAACTCCAGACGCGCATGTTCAGATGTCGCGTGCCTGCAGCCGGCACACGCGACCACGAGACAAATCAACCAGAATCGAATCGGCGTGATGATACTCTGAGTTTAGCCGTGTCCCGCGCGCGTTCCCACTTGCAGGGTTTCGTTGCCCTATCGATATTCGCGCTGATCTCTTTTTTGAGCTTGGCTCCGAGCCTGCGCGCTCTGCCTTTTTTCATATCCGGCAAGCCGTGCTGCGTCAAGCATGCGTGCTGCGCGAAGCACTCCAATCGCGCCGAATGGCGCGCGGCGCAAGGCTGCGCCGAAGGCTGCGGATGCGATGCGGCAATCCCCGGAGCCGCGGCTGGAATCGTTGGAGCCCGCATAAACGCGCCGGCCCTGCTTACACAAACGAATGTTTCGCGCGATTGGGTTCGTTTCAACCGATTCCTAAGTTTCCACCGCAACGATTCCCCACGACCGCCGCCTTCTCTCTGCTGAAACCCGCTCTATCAGTTTCAGAAAGGGAAAAGCATGAAGGTCCGGTACGTTGTCGTCTGTCTTCTTCTCATACTTGCTTTTGCGCGGCCATCGTCAGCCGCCATTTTCGGCAGTGTCAAAGGGCTGGTCCACGGGCCCGATCACCGGCCCATTTCCGCCGCGATTGTCACCCTGCACGCTGGCGCATCGGCGTTGACGAGCACCGCATCGACTGATGCCGCGGGCGAATTTTCTTTCGTCGCGATTCCTGTTGGCCGCTACCGCGCGACGGTCGCCGCTGATGGTTTCAGCCCGGCGGAACAATCCTTCGCGCTGTTTTCGAGCGGCGGTCCGCTGCTGCATTTTGCGCTGCAGCTTCCGGTTGCGCGGCAGAGCGTGGAAGTCGCCGCCAACGCTGAAGCCGTCACTCCCGAATCCGCCACAACCACGACGCTGATCGGGCGTGACGACATCCGCAATGCGCCCGGCGCCGACCGCAGCAACAGTCTGGCGATGATTACAAATTTCGTCCCCGGCGCCTACGTGACGCACGATCAACTCCATGTGCGCGGCGGCCACCAGGTCACCTGGTCGGTGGATGGCGTTCCCGTGCCGAACACCAATATCGCCAGCAATGTCGGGCCGCAGTTCGATCCGAAGGATATCGACTATCTCGAAGTGCAGCGCGGCAGTTACTCTGCCGAGTATGGCGATCGCTCTTACGGGGTGTTCAACGTGGTGCCGCGCACCGGGTTCGAGCGGAATCGCGAGGCCGAGCTCGTCGCCAGCTTCGGAAGTTTTTTCCAGAGCAACGATCAGCTCAGTTTCGGCGACCACACCGCGCGTTTCGCCTGGTATGCCAGCGTGAACGGCAACCGGTCCGACCTCGGGCTGGAAACTCCGGCACCGCAAGTGATCCACGATCGCGGCAGCGGCTTGGGGGGATTCGCGAATTTGATTTTCAATGCGACGCCGCGCGATCAGCTTCGCCTCACCACCTCCGTGCGCCGCGACGACTATCAGATTCCGAACACTGCCAATGCCCAGAAGGCCGGCGTGCGGGACAACGAGCGGGAGCGCGATGGCTTTGTAAATTTCTCGTGGGTGCGAACCACCGCGGCCGGATTCGTGTTCACCGCATCGCCGTTTTACCACATGAATCGCGCGGCTTATGAAGGCGGACTTAGGGACCCTGGCATTAGCCCTTCCGACCGGCAGGATTCGCAGTACGCGGGCGCGCAAATCGCGGTGAACGGCGCGACCCGCCGGCACAATTTGCGCCTCGGTGTCTATGGCTTCGGGCAGACGGGCGCGCGCACGTTCGATTTGCGGAAGTCCGAGCATCCCGAAAATCCACTGCGCCAAGAGCAGAACAGTTCGGGCTATTTGGCCGCCGCTTTTCTGGAGGATCAATTCAAGCTGACACCGTGGCTGACGCTGAATGGGGGCGTGCGGCTGACGCGCTTCGGCGGGGCGATCTCAGAGAGTGCGGCCAGCCCGCGTGTGGGTGCGGCACTGCGCATCCCCAAGCTGAATTGGGTGCTGCGCGGTTTTTACGGCCGCTTCTACCAAGCTCCGCCGCTCTCCACTCTTTCGGGGCCGCTGCTGGATTTCGCCACAAATGCCGGCCTCGGGTTTTTGCCGCTTCGTGGCGAGCGCGATGAAGAAAAGCAGTTCGGTTTGAGTATTCCAATCCGCGGCTGGGCCATCGATCTGGACAACTTCCATACGCGCGCGGCAAATTTTTTCGATCACAACGTGCTCGGCAACTCCAATATCTTCTTCCCGCTCACCATCCACGCCGCGCATGTTCGCGGTTGGGAAGTGACGCTTCGCTCGCCGCGTCTGTTTCACCGCGCGCAACTGCACCTGGCCTACTCGCTTCAGCACGCCGAAGGTCAGGGCGGCGTAAATGGTGGTCTGACCGATTTTTCCCCTCCGGCTGGGCGCTTTCTGCTGGATCACGATCAACGCCATACGCTGAATGCCGGGTTCGAATCGACTCTGCCCGGTCACGCATTCGCGTCGGGGAACGTCTATTACGGATCGGGTTTCGCGGATCAAAACGGGCCAAGCCATCTGCCCGGCCATACGACGGTGGATATGGCGATCGGAAAATCGATCGGCGAACGCGCATCGGTTTCACTGAACGCGATCAATCTGGCGAATCGCCGTTTCCTGCTCGACAGCAGCAACACTTTCGGCGGAACGCACTTCGCCAATCCAAGGGAAATTTTCGCCCAAGTGCGCTACCGGTTTCGCTTCTAGCAGCTAGCCTTCTTAATTCGGCATCAAACATGCTTGTAGAGGGTAGCCCCGCGGGTCGAATCGGGGCAAATCTGCCAGGAGAATTCAGTATGAAATCGGTCGGGAAAAATTCGTTATTCGCGGGCTGCCTAATCTTATCCGCTTTCGGTGCAACCGCCTCGGATGCCGCGACACCGGCGGCGCACGAAATATTTACCCGCAAGAGTGTTGTAACCGCCGCGCCTAAGAAGATTCAGACGATTGGAAATGCGGTGGTGGTCAACGCCGCCAGCTACCTGCCTGGCATCAGTCCCGGAGGGCTCGTCACAATCTTCGGACAGAATCTTTCTAATGTGAGCGGCGTGGTGCTCGCGGGCACCGACCCTCTGCCGCAGAGCTTAGAAGGCGTTGAGGTGCGAATCAACGGCCGCGTCGCGCCCGTTTATGGTGTGGCATACGCGGGCGGACAGGACCAGATCAGCGTTCAAGTTCCATACAGCACCGAGATCGGACCCGGAGCGGCCGAGGTGCAAGTCTACAACAACGGCGCGCTGGTGGCCGACTTACTGACGGATTCTTTCGTGGAGGATCCCGGCATTTTCATCTATGACGGTACTTACGCGGTCGCGGTGAGATATCAGGACGGATCGCTGATCGGGCCAAACAACCCGGCGCATCCTGGCGACATCGTGATCGTGTACACCACTGGGCTCGGACCGCTAAACCAAGTTCTGCCCGATGGATATGGCGCGCCCTCAAATCCGCTGGCGTACACGCAGCAGCCGTTCCAGATCGATATCAACGGCGAACCGGCGCAAGTGCTTTTCTCCGGTCTTGGACCGGGATACGTGGGGCTGTATCAGTTGAACATCGTGCTGCCGAACGATCTTCCGGCGGGCAATCTGAAGTTCCAGATCTTCGACCAATATGTGGACAGCGGAGTCGCGATTCTGCCGGTGAATTAGCTAGTAGGCGCCTTCAGATAACGCAACGGTCTTTACCGTCCGAATCAAGATATAGAGGTCGAGCCACACCGACCAATTGCGCACGTAGTACTCGTCGAATTGGGTTCGAGCGTCATACGTTGTGTCGTTCCTGCCCGAAATCTGCCACATTCCAGTAATGCCGGGCCGCACTTTGCAGTAAAGATCGAACCGCTTTCCGTACTTCTCTATTTCAGCGCTCACGATGGGGCGAGGTCCGACCAGACTCATCTCGCCGCGAAGAACATTCCAGATTTGCGGGAGCTCGTCAAGGCTGGTTTTCCGCAAAAACCTGCCAACGCGAGTGACCCGGGGGTCATTCCTGAGTTTATGGTCGCGCCGCCACTCGGCACGCAGTTCGGGATCGCGGTCGAGATGATCTTGAAGCACCTCATCGGCATCCACCGCCATCGAACGGAATTTCCAGGCCATGAATGTGCGTCCTTGGAGGCCGAGGCGGCGCTGGCCGTAAATCACCGGACCTGACGAAGTGAGCCGCACGGCAAGGTATAAGACACCCAGAATCGGGAGCAGCAAAAATGCGCCGCCGAAAGCAATCGCGAGATCGAAGATGCGTTTGATCGACTGCGGCACCCGATGCACCAAGATCTGGCTCACTTCCAGCCCCAGGACGCCACCTACATCTTTTGCGGAAACCCAAAGGCTGGAAAAGCCGAAAAAGTCCGGGATCAAGAGGACATGGGAGTACCCAGCGGCGTACTCGGAGACAACATCGGCGCGTTCCTGGCTGGAAAGATCAGGCATTGTCACGATGGCATAACAGGAACGGTGACGGCGCGCGAAGATTGGCGCGAGCGAAAGATCCCCGACGACGGTTTTCGAATCGGTGCCGGGCGGCAAACGCGCGCTCTGAGTGTACCGGTCGAGGAGGGCAATCGGCCGGAACCCGAGTTTGGGCTGGCCTTGCAGAAGCGCAAGCACACCTTCCCCGGTTTCCCCGCCACCCAGGATGACGGTGGGGATCCCCCACCACGATTTGCGCGAACACCAGTGACGAACGGCTGAGCGGAAGACAAGGAGGAGCGCGGCGCTTAGGGATGCCGCGAAAAGGAAAATCAAACGAGAGAATGCGGCGGAATCCTTCGCGAAGAACGTGGCCGCGATGATCAGGAGGTACGAAATTCCAGTGCCGACGATAATCCGCCGGAATTCCGCTACGGGGTTCACGCCGATTCCGGGATACAGCCCCATGGACATGAAGACCACGAAGAAAAGCAAGAGGCCCGGAACAAACGGCAGGTAATCCGAAGGTACGAACTTGCCGTTGAGCACGTAACGCACAAAGACCGCGGCGATGCCGGAAAGGGATAGGGCAAAAAAATCCGCCGTGAGGAAAGAGAACAGGGTAGCCCAGCGTCGGCAAGTTAGGGCGGGGATCTCAGAAACTGCAATTCTGGAACTAGCAGCAGCTGCACTCATAAGGGTTCGGCCCGATAGAACTGTACAAAATAGCCAGCCTTACGACTGTACTACAAACAACAGATTTCGCACACAGCCTAAAGATTGTAATCCGCGGGAAACCCTGCAATGCGGCGTAACGATCCACACAAGCAGTGATAGACGCGCTCCGCACGCCTCTGGGAAGATTGGGGTCAGGAGAGTCATCACCAATGAAAATTTCGACAATTCAGGATCTTCTTCTCGACGAGATGAAGGATCTGTACGATGCCGAAAAGCAGTTAGTCCGGGCGATTCCGAAGATGGCAAAAGCGGCTTCCGATTCCGAGTTGAAGGATGGTTTTCTGGCGCATCTGGAACAGACCAAGGGTCAGGTCGCGCGCATAGAGAAGGCCTTCGGAGCGCTGGGCGAGAAAGCCAAGAGCAAACCATGCGCGGCCATGAAGGGGCTGGTGGAAGAGGGCGGCGAGGTGATCGCCGAGGACATGGCCGCCACGGTGAAGGATTGCGCTCTGATCGGCGCCGGCCGCCGCGTGGAGCATTATGAGATGGCTGGATACGAAACCGCGATCGCACTCGCGAAAGGCAGTGGGGCCGCGGAAGTCGCGCAATTGCTCACCGAGACTCTAAAAGAAGAACAGCAGACCGACAAAAAGCTGGCGACTTTGGCTGCGCGCCTGATCAAGCAATCCGGACGTGAGGCATCGAGCGAGGCGAGCGCCGGCAGATCCTCCCAGCCCGCTAAAAACAAAAGCGGCGGCCAGTAGAGGCGGCGGCGCGCGGAAACGGCGAGAAATTCCGCCGGATAGCGGCGTGCAAATCGAAAGGGCTCAGAGTTACTTCCGGCGAGCTGTAAACGGGTAACTCTGGCCCGCGCCTTCGGGCTTTCTGGATCCGGACATCGTATCGCCGTTGGCGGTGCCTTCCCATTGCAGCGTGAGTTGCCCATTGCGGCCACTCTCACTCGTGGTAAAGGTAAAGCGATTCCCGTCGACCTTTCCATCCTGAATCTCTTTGGTCTTCTTGAATTTCCCGGCCTGCGTGTGAATGCTTCCGCTCAGCCGGTCTCCATCGACACGGAGATCCATGGTCAGGTGAGCCGTACCGCCACGGCCGCCCGGCACCGGGAAATCCGACTCCCACTCTCCGTCGATTCGGCCTCCGCGGTCCGCATCGGTTCTGCTCTCGACGCTTTTTCTGCCCTCGACACCATTGTCGACGCTCGGCACGGACTCTCTCGGCGAACCGCTGAAATTCTCCAGAGAAACGGGAGGAAGCGGGCCCGTCGACGCAATGAGTTTCTTGTAGTAGAGCCCGGTATCGGTGAATTTATGCGTTTTCAACGCTTGCTGTAGAGACTGATTCGAAAGCTGCTCGAGGGCGCGGCCTTTGGTGTTGGTTACTTGGTCATAATCCAGATTCGTAAAGAAGTACTTGTCGTTGAAGAACGAAACATACTCAAGCCGCTTGGCACGGGCAAACTTCACGATCAGCCGCATGAACTCCTGATCCAACGGCGCCCAGAAACTGTACGAATCACGCGCGTAGATTTCGGTAGAACTCACGCGTCCGCGCATTTCCCCGTCCCGTTGCTTGTAGAGCCAAGCCTCGCTCATCCCGACTTTCTTCCCCGCGGCCCGCGCCGCGTCGGCCATGTCGATGATGCGTGTCATCAAGCTGACCTGGCCCCGGTGAGCGATCGGATAGATGTGGATATCGAGCAAATCCAGATCGCGGATATGAACGAGCGCATTCAGCCAGTCCGCGAATTTCGGCTGCCAGGTGCCGATTCCGGCGCCGACGATCGTGGTGTGCAGGTTGGCCGCGCGCAGGTCGCTCAGAATCCGGTTTAGCATCGCCATGTCGCCGGCCAGATCGCTGATCTCCTGCTTTTTCGTGTCCCGGAATTCGGTGCTGGGCTCGGTCTGGATGATCAGATAATCCGGCCGCAATTCCCGCGCGATGGTTTGAATCACGGCACTTCGGCCCGCTTGATAATCGTTGAAATTCAAGCTGGTGAAGAAACGCCCGACGCCTAACTGATCCTTCTCGGGATGAATTAGCTGGCTGTGCGCAATCATCTTGAGGCCGCGCCGGTGAATGTCGGTAGCCAAGCGCTTATATATCGCGAGATACTTTTCGTATTCGCCCGGCTTGGCGCGGAAACTTTCGTGGAAAGGCCGGTAAAGAATCGGAAAGCCAATCGCCACTTTTACCGCTTTCACGTTCAGGGCCTGCAACTGATCCAGATAGGCTGTCACAAAAGTGTCATAGTAACCAGGCTCGAGCAAGCGGCCCGCCGCGTCACCGGCATAAAGTTCAGCGCCGAAGTTCACCGGATAAGCGGAATCGCCTCCGCTCAACTTACTATCGAAATAACTTAGGTTGCGTTGAAGGAGCGAATAGAGGTCCTGATACTCAGGAGGCACCGGGGCTTTCCCCTGCGCCCAGGCTGCCCCCGCGCATAGAGCCATTAACATGAGGAGCTTCAGCTTTCGCATCACGTACACTATATCTGATGCCCGCAAAAGTGCGCAAAGCAGTATTTCCCGCCGCCGGATTAGGCACGCGTTTTCTCCCCGCAACCAAAGCGCAGCCGAAGGAGATGCTGCCGCTGGTCGATAAGCCGATTATTCAATACGGCGTCGAGGAGGCGATGCACTCGGGAATTCAAAACATAATTATTGTGACCGGACGCGGCAAATCCGCCATCGAAGACCATTTTGACGTCAGCTTTGAATTGGAATACATGCTGGAATCGCGCGGAAAGAAAGATTTGCTTGCCATCGTGCGCGGCGTTTCGGACATGATCGATGTTTCCTACGTTCGCCAGAAGGAAGCGCTCGGTCTGGGCCATGCCGTCCTGCGCGCCAGCGAGCTTGTCGGTCCGGAGCCCTTCGCCGTGGTCCTTGCCGACGACGTGATCGAAGCCGAAGTGCCGTGCCTTCGCCAGCTCATCGATATCTACGAATTCTTCTGCGCGCCCGTGCTGGCCGTGATGGAAGTGCCGCATGACATGATCTCCCACTACGGCGTGGTGGATGCCGACCCCATCTCGCACAACGGCAGCAAGGATCGCGTATACCGGATTCGCGATCTGGTGGAGAAGCCGAAAGCCTCCGAGGCGCCATCGAATCTGGCGATCATCGGACGCTATATCCTGACACCGGAGATCTTCAGCTCGATCGGCAGCATTCAACCCGGCGCGGGTTCGGAAATTCAGCTTACCGATGCGCTGAAACACCTGCTGCGCAGCCGCCCCATCTATGCGTACCGGTTTGAAGGGACGCGTTATGACGCCGGCGACAAGCTCGGCTTTCTGAAGGCGACGGTCGAGTTCGCGTTGCGCCGCCACGACCTGGGTGGGGCGTTCCGCGAGTATCTCAAAGGTCTTCAGCTCTGAGCATTCCCCATGCAGTTGGCGGGCAAGGTCGCGTTAGTCACCGGCGGCAGCCGCGGCATCGGGCGCGCGATTGCGGAAGTGTTCGCGCGGGAAGGCGCGTCTGTCGTAATCTGCGGGCGCGAGCAGGAAACGCTCGACGCTGTAGCGCATGAAATCTCTGGCGATGTGCTTCCGCTGGCGTGCCACGTGGGCCGGCTCGACGATCTTCAGAAGCTCGTCGATACCGTGCACCAACGTTTCGGAGGCGTGGACGTGCTGGTGAACAACGCCGCCACCAACGTGGCGCAAGGTCCGTGCCTCTCGATCGACGACGCGCAATTCGATAAGATGATCGAGGTTAATCTGAAGAGCGCTTTCCGGCTGGTGCGGCTGGTCGCGCCGGGAATGTGCGAGCGGGGGTCGGGCGCCATCATCAATATTGCAAGCATCGCCGGGTTGCGGCCGCAGTTCGAAGGGCTGATGTATAGCGCGACCAAAGCCGCGTTGATCATGATGACGCGGAGTTATGCGCTGGAGCTTGGGCCGAAGGGTGTGCGCGTGAATGCCATCGCACCCGGGCTAGTCAAGACCGTGCTCAGCCAGTATTACTGGAGCGACCCGGCGCGCCTCGCGGGATTTTTGGAAACGCAGCCAATCAAACATTTGGGCGAGCCGCACGAGATCGCGGAAGTGGCGCTGCTACTCGCGAGCGACCGCGCCAGCTATCTCACCGGCCAAGTGGTTACCGTGGATGGAGGCGCTACCCTGCGATGAATTGGCGCCGGGCAATCATGTTTTTGATAACCATTGGGACCGCGAACGCCGGCCTGGTTGATGACGTGCGTGCCGGTATCGCGCGCAAGGATTTCGCCGGCGCCCAAGCGGCCGTCGCGTCCTATCGCGGAGTTCACGGCGTAACCCCTGAGCTGATGCTCGCTATCTCATGGCTGGCGCGCGGCGACCTCGCGAATAAGCAGTATGACAAGGCGGAAGCGCACGCCCTTGAGGCCCGCAAACTCGCTCTCGACGGACTGGCGAAGCGCGAGTTAGACGCCGAGCCACAAATGCCGCTCGCATTGGGTGCTTCCATCGAAGTGCTGGCGCAGGTAATGGCCGCGCGCGGGGAACGGGCGCAAGCCGTCACGTTTTTGCGCGCTGAGCGAAAGCGCTTTGCCGCGACCTCCATCGCCGCCCGTATCCAGAAAAATATTCTGCTGTTGAGCCTGGAGGGGCGACCCGCGCCGCCGCTCGAAGTGGCGCATTGGCTTGGGCCCAAGCCGCCGTCGACCGTGGGACACCCGGTGCTGCTGTTCTTCTGGGCCCACTGGTGCGGCGACTGCAAAGGCGAAATTCCCGCGATCGAGAAGATCATGAGAGTCTTCGGACCTAAGGGACTTCTGGTCATTGGTCCGACGCAGCACTACGGCTACATTGCCGGAGGCGAGGATGCCACACCGGAACAGGAGACCGCTTATATCGAGCAGGTTCGCAAGCAATACTACGCGCCTTTGGCCAGCATGGCCGCTCCGCTGAGCGAGAAAAACTTCATCGACTATGGCGCCAGCACCACCCCCACGCTCGTGCTCGTTGACCGCCATGGCATTGTGCGCATGTATCATCCGGGCGCGATGCCGTACGAAGAACTGGCTGCGCAAATCGCCAAGCTCATATAAGTGAGGCGATCCGATCCGGATCGTTCGGAACCACGATCGGGCGATTTCCGAACGTCGACGTGATTCGCGATCCATCCGGCGCATCAAGCTGCCCGGTATGGTACTTGTACACGTAATCCGGATCTTTCAAGAGATTGCCTGTAAGTACTGCGACCACGTCGGCATCCGCGCGCATGGTGCCCGCCGCAACCAGCTTGCGAATGCCCGCCAGTGTCGCCGCCGATGCCGGTTCGCATCCGATGCCGCTCGCGCCAATCACGGCCTTTGCATCGGCGATCTCCTGCTCTGTCACCTTTTCGACCACGCCACCGGAGTTCTCAACTTCGAGCAGCGCTTTAGGCCACGATACCGGGTCACCGATCCTAATCGCCGTCGCTAGCGTCTCGGGACGCTCGACCGAATGAAAATTCTGGCGATCGCCCGCGTGCATGAAGTCGTAAAACGGCGCCGATCCCGAGGCTTGGATCACAGCCAGCTTGGGAATCCTGTCGATGAACCCGAGCGCGTGCAGTTCTCGCAGCGCCTTGCCGAATGCCGACGTGTTTCCGAGATTGCCACCGGGCAGCACAATCCAATCCGGCACGCTCCAATCGCGCTGATCGAGCATCTCCGCGATGATCGTCTTCTGCCCCTCAATGCGGAACGGGTTGATCGAATTCAGCAGGTAGATTCCGAGCTTGTCCGCGAGTACGCGGACCAGCGCGAGGATCTGATCGAAATTCGCCTCCACCTGAAATGTGCGCGCGCCGTACTCCAGCGCCTGCGCCAGCTTGCCGTAAGAAATGTTGCCGTGAGGGATGAAAATCAGCGGCTCGAGGCCCGCGGCGCTGGCATAGGCAGCCATGGACGCGGACGTGTTACCGGTGGAAACGCAGGCCACGCGGGGCTTCTGCAGCCGCAGCGCCTGCGCGACGCCGCACGTCATCCCGTTGTCTTTGAATGAGCCGGTCGGATTGAATCCTTGGTGCTTGAACACGATCGCGTCGAGACCGCCATACTCTGCCGCGCGTTTCGAAGGCAGCAGTGGCGTGTTGCCCTCACGCAGCGTCACCACTTGCGCGTAATCGTCGAGAAAGGGAATGAACTCGCGATAGCGCCAGACACCGCTTTGATCGATCGGAAGATTGGAGCAGCGGCGCGCGCGCCAAAGGGCCTTCAACTCCGTCGCGTTGGCCGGCCCCGGCTCGTAGATCGCTTCGAGCAGCGAGCCGCAGACGTTGCAGTTATAGATGGCGTCGGTGATGGAAAAGCGCGTGCGGCATCCGGGATTGAAGCAGATCAGCTCAGCTTGCATGGGGAAACTCGATTATAAATAGAAGATCGTGCTGGCCGTCCATATTGAGTCGGGAGAAGTGCTGCTGCGCGATGTCTCCGTGCCCGAAAGGCCGCCCGGATTCGCGCGGATTCGGCTGCTGCGCGGTGGAATTTGCAATACAGATCTGGAACTGCAGCGCGGATATTACGGGTTCGCCGGCACGCCCGGGCATGAGTTCGTAGGCGAAGTGGTCGCGGCGGACAACGGCGCACTCGTCGGCAAACGCGTTGTCGGCGAAATTAATCTGAATTGCGGCGAATGCCGCTGGTGCAGGCGCGCGCTCGGACGTCACTGCCCGCACCGCACCGTGCTTGGAATTGTAAAGCACCCCGGAGCGTTTCAGGAGTGCTTCACGCTACCGGAGCGGAATCTCTATGTGATTCCCGATGCCATGTCCACGGATGCCGCCGTGTTCACGGAACCTCTCGCCGCGGCATGCGAAATTCTCGATCAGGTAGCACTCCCCTGCGGGGCCCCCATTGCCGTGCTCGGTGACGGCAAACTCGGCCTGCTCATCGCGCTCGTCCTGAACGCCCATGGATTCCGCGTGCATCAGTTCGGCAGGCATCGCGAGAAACTGAATATAGCCGCACGCGCCGGAGTCGCCACGGAGATGGTTGGCGAGTCCGTGCCCGAAGCCGAATACGAGTGGGTGGTCGAGGCTACAGGCCGCCCGCAAGGGTTGGCAACGGCGTTGCGCATGGTGCAGCCGCGCGGCACAGTCGTGCTCAAATCTACTTTGCACGGTGCGGCCGAGATTAATACCGCCGCCGTGATCGTCAATGAGATCACACTGCTCGGCTCGCGTTGCGGACGCTTCGAGCCCGCCCTCGAACTGTTGAGGCTCGGCTCAGTGGACGTCACTGCGCTCATATCGGAAAGCTACAGTCTTACCCGTGCGCCTCACGCGTTCGCGCGCGCGGCCTCGCCCGGCATGTTGAAAGTTCTGCTCCATCCTTGACGCGCACCGGTAATTATTCAACTCGCGCAGGCTGCACCGTGACACGCGTCGTTTCTCCCTCACGCACCGAGACAGCCTGTCCGAACGATTTATATTTCTGGATCACCTCAGGATTTAGATACTCCGCTTCCGTCGGCATCGGCCAAGCGAAAAGAAGATAGTCTCCAGCGGCGAGGTTAGGCAGATTCACATTCCTAGCGGTGTTCGCCGGTACGGCCTGACCCGTCATCGCCCATTCATTCCTGTTTGGCGAGCGCCGCAGCAAGGTCAATTTCACGAAACTGCTCGCCTTCGCCAGATCACTGGGGAATGAAACTTCAACAGTGCCTCCGCCACCCTGCACAAGAACAACTTCAATCGGCGCAGGATCCGTGTCCATACCCACGGCAATCTTTCGATCGCGGATGTCCACGCCGCCCTGCGTAATCGATTGGACGCTCCATCCCCCCGGCGGGAACACCATCACCGAGTAGTCTCCTGATTCGTTGATCGGCGCTTTGAATGAGCCGCTCGCGTTGGCATAAATCGAGAGCAGATTGTCGCCATTGAGGTTTGCACCAACCTGGCTTTCCGACGGAACCGCCGTGTTGCCCATCCGAACAATACCGGAGACGTAAGGGCCATCGCGCAGTACTAGCTGGATGTCGCGGAGCTCCTCAGTCCCCACGTGCACGGCACGCATCGCGCGCGCATTCTGGCCGTCGGGACGGTACGCGGTAGCGGTGATCAGGTAATCTCCGGGAACCACCGCCGGCATTTCGAACGTCGCGTTCTTGCTGTCCCATTCCACATGGGGCGTCCCGAGTTGCGGAAAACCAGGCGGATCCGTTCGCCGCACGGAAATTGAAACCGCGTTGCTTCCGTTAGCCACCGCTCCGCTGACTCGAGTTCCACGGACCGGAGCAAGACGGAACTCAAGATTCCGCTCTTCTCCCGCGCCCACGTTGATCCACTGCGCCGAAACCGGGTCGTTTACGTTCGGAAAACAGGTGGTGGGGTAAGCCATCCGATGGCGCCGTTGATAAGAGCTTGTGAAGGCGTTCACGCAAACCAGATAGCTGCCCGGTTCCAAGCCGGAGATTCTGAACTCACCGAGGTCATTCCCGCTGCCCTGGTTCACATTGACTAACTTTGCGCGGCCCTCGGTAATTACACGCCGAACCAACTGAACGTTCACTGCCGGCAGGGGGAAGCCGTTCTCGTCGGTAACCGTTCCGGTCAACGTCGCCGCGGGAGACAGCCGAAGCGCAACCGGATCCGGCTTTTTTTCTGCGTCTACAATCACCCCGGCGAAGTGCATCGGCTGCGGCCCGAGTTGCCAGGCGAAAAAACCCGATCTCTCGGCACTCAGGTTGTAGGATCCCGCGGGCACCCCGCCAAACGTGAAGGATCCGCCTGCATCGGTCAGCACAATCTGGTTCACATTCGAGCCTTGCAGCGTCACTCTGGCGCGTCCTATCGGCGCGGACGTCACCGCGTTCGTCACTGTGCCGGTAATCGGATGCGTCTGGGCGAACGCACAGCCGCATGCAGCGGCTAGCAGCAAAGCAGACCGCGCGATCATTTGCCCACCCGCAACATCGAAATCTGCACTTTCACTTTTTCACCGGCCCGGACCCGGACAACCGTTTGCTTGCTTTTCAGCGCTTCCAAACCTTCCAGCGCGCCGTTCCATTCGTCGTCCTCGTCCCACGCCCACATAGAATAGGCGCCCGGGATCAGTCCGTTATAGAAGAAGCTGCCGTCTTCTCCGGTGGTTGCGACAAACAGATCTCCGGGATCTTCAGGCGTGCCGCTCATCAGAATCAAGTTTCGCGCCTTCGGCACCGGCTTGCCCGCTTCGTCGATCACAGTCCCGCGAATTTCACCGCATTGATCGGTGAAGCTGATTTCGAGCGTCTCTTTCGTGCCAGGCGCGATTACGACTGCGTGATCTTTCGCGTCGACCTTGCCGATGCGCGCCGAAGATGGGCAGAGTTCAGTGCGCGTCACCAGCCAATATCGGCCGCTATGGGGCAGCAGAATGCGCAAGCGTCCGTCCGTCTGTTGCTGTGCTTCGTTGGGCTCGCTGAATGTCTCATCAGCCGCGCGCAAGCCAACCGTAATGGCCCCGGAGTCCTTGGGAGCGTGAATCACGACGTCAATCGCCGGTAGAGGCTCGAGTGTTAACTCCACGCCGCCCACGTCGGAATCCCTCACCGTCAAGGGCAGGCGCGCGCCGAACTGTGTTGGGAGGCCATGGATATCTTGAGACGACTGTGTCACGACCCAATAAGTTCCGGGTAAGACGCTTTGCACTTGAAAGCCGTGATCGTCACCCGTCACCTGCGCGAAGAGGTTCTGCGACCTGCCGGATTGATCTGCCGGCAAAAGCTGCACTGAAGCGCCCTGGCCTTGGGGGACATTCGTCACGCGCCCGCTCACTTGAACGGGCATTTGCGGCGCGAATATCAGATCGACCTCCATCTTCTTGCCGGGCGTGATATCGAGCAGCGCTTTGGAGCGCGTGTCGGGAGTACAGGTTTCCGCATAGACGTCGAACGGTTTTTGCCCGAAGGGGGCGTAGCCGACGGGCGGCGCGGGTTCACCGCCTTGCGGGGCCGATGCGCAGATGCGGTAACGTCCGCGGCTCAGCGACGGTATGCGAAATCGCCCGAGATCGTCGGTGGCCGCGTTGCCGGCCGTCTGCATCGCGGGCTTGCCGTTGCCCCAAGCGCGCCGTGCCGCGGCAACCTGCATATTCGGCATCGCATTTCCCGCGAGATCCCGAACCGTTCCGCTGATCGTCGCCAGGCGCGCAACGCGAAACACGATGTCCTGATGCGGAAACTGGGCGTTCAGATTGAGCGAGGCGACCATCCCGGGCTGCGGCGTCTGGCCCCAGAAGAACGCTCCGAGGTCATTGCGATGCGCAGTTAAGATGTAGGCTCCGGCCGGGAGTCCCGCAAAAGCGAAGCGCCCTTGCGCATCGGTCAGGACGGGGTCGGCGATCTCGTTCCAACCGTTTACGGTAACGCCAATCTCGGCATTTGCGACGGGCAAACCGTTGTCGAGAACGAGCTGCCCCGCGAAGGAATAGCTCGGCTGTTGCCCAAAGATAGCGGTGAGCGGAATCAGCAACAGCAGCGCGCGAGCAAAACGCATATGAAAATATGACACCGGGTAGGGGCGCACAGTTCCCTTGCACCCGGAGTGCCGACGTTTGTCAGCGTCGCTAATTCGAATCAATTCGGACGGGCCTAACGGTCACGTTCACGGTCTCGCCCTGTTTGCTATCGGCTGCCCGCGCGGGAAAAGTGTCAGGAGCGCCGCGCTGTTCGATTTCAGTGCCTCTGGACACTCAATTTGTTTTATGCTGCTACGTTGCCCAAGCACGACTCGCCCGAGTCTCACCTGTGGTTCGTGGAAACCCAGCATTCTTCAGGGCGCACGATGCAGATATCCCGAGACTCGGACAACAATCGGCCCAAGTAGCTGCCGAAGAATCTCTTCGACTCAAGCTGATTGTACGTACGGATGATGCGTTTGTCCTGCACATCGATTGCGTACGCCTTGAACGTTCCAAAGCTGTCGCAGTTTGAATGATCGATGATCTGGGTCGCGACGAGCAAAACTCGTGACGGTCGCAACCAAGTCACTGAACTCACATTGGGAACCTCTGGCCATCCGCACATTACCGGGTTACCGAACGCGTTCTCGGCCAATGAAGTGAGTGCGATCTTTTCCATTGAATCGTTGTGCAGCAGGAATACGGTCGTTTCGTACCTACCGTTAGCGCCTTCTGAACTCCCCGTAATCGCAAATGCCGCAGAGTCATCACTCCAGAGGACCTCCGTATTCAAGCCAAACGCGATGCTATCTTTGAAGACTCCTTGCGGAGACCTGACTTCGACGGAGGATAAGAAAGTCTCCTCGTTCGTGAGCTTGGTCCTGACGCTTGCCTTGCCGTTCGGGGAGACCGCTGCTTTTCCGGAAGAAGTAAAAATGGCTCTTGCAGCGAACATCGCGGGCTGCACGTTCGGGCGAGATTGGGCCAGAGTAACCAGACAAAGAAGCCCTGACGCTGCAAGTTGAATCGGCACCCGCATCATCCCGCAAGCCTAGCACCGAAAACAACTCGGCACCACGCGTCGACTAGAACACTATGAGCGGCTGGCGCGATTACTACGGGCGATTCTATAGGAGCGCGTGGAGTGAATTCAGTTTATTTGGGCAGGAACAGGTGTTCGTGGGGCTGATCGTTGGCGTGATTCAGGCTTTTCGCGAAGGTCAGAACGGAGCGATCGAGCCCCAAGGCAATTCTGCCTTCAATTGAGGCTGCCGTTGCCGCCTACCTCGCGGTCGCCATTCTGAAATGGTTCTGGATCACAGTCCGCACGCCGGTCACACTCGATAGCGCCCGTCTCGGCCAACTGTCAGCGAAAGAAAATGACATTGCGGAGAAAGATGCCGCAATATCACAGTTACGGGAAGAGCTTTCGCGCAAGCATCCGCATGATGAGCACATTGAAAAACAGGTAACTGTGGCCATGCAAAAATTAGGCCTCCCGAAAGGAAGTTCATTAGCGATCTCCTGGATGCTGGGAGGATGTCTGCATCGCAGGTTCAGCACACGCCCATCTATAATCCAGACGAAATGATAAACAACAAGATTGGGATTAAGTTGATTGAGTGGGAGTCACATGCGCCTGGGAATGGCCTCGCTGAGATCAATCGCGTCTTCCTCATAAGTCCGAACTTCCGGGAAGCCCTTCGCAATGTTATCAATCTTTACCGGGTCGAAACGTAAAGCCCCCGCGAGTCTGTGAAGACCACGTCCCGGATATCGTTCGTGCCACTCACGGCTATGCTGATTTCCGCATGGGCGACGGGCACCCGATTGTGAAGGACCAGTTTTCCTGTTAAGGAATAGCTCGACGGTTGGGCAAAGGCAGCGGCGCGACTGAATAGGAGCAAGAGCGCCCGCATGGTTCCCCTCAAAACAGCAGCCGCCCGCCCGCAAACGTGTGCAGCACTTTCGTTTTCGGGATGTCATCCGGAGCAATCTGAAAAATATCTTGGGACAAAACGACGATGTCGGCAAGCTTGCCGGCTTCCAGTGTGCCTTTCTCGCGCTCGGCGAATTCCGCGTATGCGCCCGTCGACGTGTAAGCGCGAACCGCTTCTTCGACGGTGATCTTCTGCTCCGGAATCCAGCCGTGCGGATTCTTGCCGTCGAGCGTTTCGCGCGTCACCGCCGCGTAAATCCCCAAAAGCGGCGAAAGCGGCGCGACCGTCCAATCGCTTCCGAACACCACCTTCGCACCGGCATCCAGCAGCGACCGGAACGCATAAGTGGTGAGCGCGCGCTGGTGCCCGATGCGCTTCTCGGCCCAGCGGCCATCGTCGATCGCATGGTACGGCTGCATGGACGCGATCACTCCGAGCTTCGCGAACTTCGGGATATCCATCGGAGCCAAGTGCTGCGCGTGCTCGATGCGAAAACGGCGGTCGCGGGGGCCGTTCTTCTGGGCGATCTCTTCGAAATAGCTGAGCACCATCGAGTTGGCCCGGTCGCCGATGGCGTGGATAGAGCATTGCAAGCCCGCGCGATCGGCCTCCAGCATCTGATCGCGTAGTTTTCCTTCCGGCAGGTTGTCGCTGCCCATCAGTCCAGACGTATTGCGCGCGTCGCTGAACGGATCGAAGAACAGGGCGGTCGTCGAACCGAGCGAGCCATCCATAAACGCTTTCAGACCGCCGAAACGAAGCCATTCGTCGCCGACGCCTTGCCGCCCGACCGTCTCGTCTTGCCGCTTCCACTCGGCTAACGGCGTGCGCGCGTAGACATGCGCCGTCAGTGTTCCGGCATCGCGGAAGCGCTGGTAGACGGGGTATTGATTCCACAGCGTGACGTCGTCGATTGAGGTGACACCGACGCGCGCGGCCTCGGCCAGCGCCGCATTCAACGCCTCGTCATACTCAGCCGCGGAAGGATCCGGAATCAGCTTCTCAGCTAAGGACATCGCGGCATCCTTTAATACGCCGGTGGGTTCGCCCGTGCGGGCGTCGCGCACAATGGTTCCGCCGGGCGGATCGGGAGTGGCCCGCGTGATGCCGGCCTTGCGCAGCACCAGGCTGTTCACCAGCGCCATGTGGCCGTCGAGACGCGAGACGAAAACGGGATTGTTCGGCGTTACGGAATCGATCAGCTCTTTCGTCGGCAGCGGCCCCCCGGGCCACAACTCGTGATCCCAATCGCCGCCCGTGATCCACCGGTCGGGCCCGATCTTTTTCGCCTGCTCGCCGATGCGCCGCGCGAATTCGGCCTGTGTTTCGGCATCGCGCAGATCCACCGAGAGCAACTGGAATCCGCCCGCGACGAAGTGCGTATGGTCGTCGATGAATCCCGGCAGAGCAAGCTTTCCGCCCAGATCCACCAAGCGCGTGTTCGCGTTTTTCAACCGCGCGATTTCTTCGTTCGTGCCGACGGCAATGATGCGCTCGCCACGAATCGCGACGGCTTGCGCGCTCGGCCGCGCGGTCACGCCGGTCCAGAATTTGCCATTCGTTAGAATCAAATCGGCGGGCGGAGTTCGGGCCAGAAAGAATTCCGCGATTCCCTTCGCCACGAACGGAATGATCTCCGCCTTCTTACTGTTGTCCTGCGTGAAAATCACGATCGCGAATTCCGCGCCGTTGGGCAATCGCACATACGCCGCATCATGCCGCGTGGTGCTGGTCCAGCCGGCTTTGGAATAGTATTGCGAGCCCCGCGGCAGCGCCGGCCCTGCGAAGCCGTGTCCTTGATCGTCGAGATCGTCCGTCGGCGCCCAAGGATCGCGATGCAGCAGGTTCAGCATCGCCATGCTGCGCTCGCGCGACACCGCGTGCTTGGTCGCAATCTCATAAAACAAGCGCGCTACCGCTTCCGTGGTCAGCCGATTGTTGTTTTCGAAGTTCGCGCCGCGCGATTGCCGCTCACGGCCATAAGGCCCTTCGGCAAATGCTTTCTGGTTCACGTTGATGCCGTTGTACCCAAGCCCCGCGTAATAACGATTCACCGCATTGCGCTTCTCGAGCCACTCGCGCAAAGCAGGCGGATCGAGCTCCGGGCCGCCCGTGGTGCCCGTCAACGCATCCAGCACCACGCCGGTTGCATCGTTTGACGACGTTACGATCATGTCGTGCAGCGTGCGCTCGAACTCCGGCGTCTGCGCGAGTGTCCCGGCCTGCATTTGCGCGTGTGCGGCAACCAGATAAAACAGCTTGACGACGCTCGCCGGATAGAACGGGACCGCGCCATGGTAGCTGGCCGACTGGGGATGCGCTCGCTCATTCATGTCGATGACGGTTACCGCGATCTTGTCGGCCGTGAGTCCCGGCCCAAACTTCGCGACCATATTCTGCACAACAGTGCCGATCGCTTTTTCGAGCGGCGGCGATGGGGCGAAACTCTGGGCCGGCGCGGCCTGCGCCAGACATGCAATCAAGCAAAGTAAACGGGCCATGGGAAGCTTCTGTTATAGCGAATCCAGAGGCTTTACCGTGTTAGCCTAAGCAAGGCCCGTTGCAGCGGTTCCTTCAAGGCTGATTTCTATCCAAGAGGGAAAACGCGTTACCACGGCAGCCGTTGACCTCTACAGCCACTTGCGCCTTGCCCGGAATACTGACCGGAAGGCCGACGTTTAGTTGGTTCGAGCTTCGATAAAGAATTTTCGCCCGCTCGTCGCCAACCCAAACTGACACTAGGTCTTTTTTACCTCCGAAATCAATCCCGTATATCGAAGCGACTCCGCCTTGACCCGACACGGGCTTGTGTCCCGTTCGACTATCGATTATCCCGTCCGGGTTGATTAAAGGCGGGTGAAGCCGAATGAAAGCTTCTTCTGAGGTGGCGATACGCTGGGGCACATTGCACATCATAACGAGTAAAGCTAAGGCCGCCGGTAATGTGGCGACGAGACCTATAAGAACAAGAGACGCTCGCGAAATTAACAAGCTCAGTGTGATCAGGGTTAGCACTCTGCCGAGCCAAACGTCCTCCGACGCCTGAAAGGTTAGCTGAAGATGCCGGTGCCCAGCGGGCGGGCGAATCATCAGAAAACCCAGCGGATCGGCGCCCATAATGGAGGACGCGGCGCTCCAACCCCGATCGTAATTAACTTTTACAAGCAAGCTTTCGTTCGGTTCCAGGTCAGCCTCCAGATCGGCCGTATCTGATCGCTCCCAGTGTATTAGAGCGGGACGTTTGCCTTTCGCCCAGTCCACATAAGCGGCGAGGGAAGTCTCATCGGCTGTCGACCTTAGCCGTGGCAGCTTGGCAAAGGTATCTAGATCGACGACAACGGCTTGACTGTGTTCTGGAAACGTCGCTCGGTAGATCGTGTCACCCTGGTTATTCGTCCAAGCTATCGGGAGGGCGGCAAATTCCTGTGGTTGCACGAACCAGTGGAAGTACTCGCGTGAACTGGCCGAATGGACGACTACATACCGGGTGTCAAGCGCGCGTAACCAGAGTCCTGCGATAGCGGCTTGCCGCTCGGGTGCTCCGCATCCAAATATCACCTGCCTTTGGGCAGCTATGAACAAGGGATTAGAAATGCCCTGTCGAGTGCCGCCAACCTGAGGAGTATCTTGCCAGAGGTTTAGCGACCCGTCGAGTTCACGCGCAACCAGAACGCGTGAGGTCACCGAAGAGTTGTGTCCGAGCCAGTCGGCAATCTGAAATGCTACTGATTGTGATTGATCTATCGAATGCGGTTGTAGCTTCCAGGCGTTCCGCTGAAAATCCCGCGAGGCGAAAGCACCCCACAACAGAACAACGATCGCAAGGGTGGCGCGATACCGCCCACAAACGGAAATCGCTCCCGCAAGGCAGAGTATCAGGCAGATATTGAATTCCGTTACGTAGCGGTGCGGAAGCGGGAGCAGTTGATTGCCGGCTAAAGAGAATGCCGCTACGACTGCCCCGGAAATAGCAACCCAGCTGAGCAGAAGAGCGAAGGGCGCTGGAACCCGACGCCAGAACGCAATTGCCAGTAGCCCTGACGCACTTACGAGAATAATTGATGTCGCAAGGTTCCACGTGCTCGCAGGGCCCTCGTGCCGGAGCACAACGCGCGGTTTATCAACATGGAAGAAAAGAAAAATCCCGGAGTCATCCAGAAGGCCGTCAAGCCGTATCCGGTGCCGGCCGTTGAAATGAGTCTTCCAATCGCTCCCCTGAAACCGAACTTGCGAGTTTGAGCAATGGCCACCGAGATGAGCGCCATCTGCAAGGCGAGTAGCCCGGGCCAACTCGTAAGGAACACAGCAGCGGCAAGAAAGGCGGCAGTTTTGTAACAATCCCGCCAGGCGGCCGCTACGGCCAAGATGGTAAAGGAGATCGAAAAGAGATGGGGTACCTCGGCATACCCGTTCAGCGCAATGAACGACCACGGCGCGAAGTGAAACGGCTGGGCGAGATTGCGCCAGTCCGAGAGCAGAAAATACACTGGCGAAGGGAAAACGCTATAGGCGAACGCGGCGGCTCCCGCGGTCAAACGAGAGCGGAACAACTGAATGCATAAGATATAAATCGAGACCGGCACCAACGCGTACCCGAAACCGCTCGTCAGGTGATAAGCGCGCCCGAGTGACTGCCCGGGCAGCACAATCGTGAGGATATGGAAAAGGGGTGGGTAAACGTAAGCAAACGAGGACCCGCCATACTGCATTGGGTTCCAAGTCAACGGGTGATCGCGAAGCATTCGCTCCATCGCAAGGTAGGCATAGTCATTGTTCCAAGGTTGCGACGAGAATTCGGTGCCAAGATAGGGGGCGATCAGCAGAAGATTCGCCGTTAGCAATAGGACCACGATTCCGGCATCGATTGCGTTGGTTCTAAACCATACTTTAGGGAAAGAGGTGTGTGGCACGAGCTAATTATGGACGAGACTATCGCAAAACTTGGGAAGCTTCTGTTATAGCGAATCCAGAGGCTTTGCCGTGTTAGCCTATGCAAGGGCGCAAGATAAAATCGCATGTCCGAACAGATCCTCCTGCAGGGCAAACTGCTGGGGATAGACGAATTTCTCATCCATGAACCGAAAGTGAACCTGGGCGGCGCCGTCGCTGACGAGCGTCTGGTCGCACGTTCGCTATGGTTCACGTTATTGAGCGAAGTGCTTCCGCGAGCCTTGCTGGCCAAGCTCGAACTTGCCAAGCTTCTGCTCGGTTCGAGCGGCGGCGGGCAATTCCTCGTGATCCTTCCCGGCACCGTACGCGAAGCGGCGGAAGTGTTTTTGCAGACGGCGGCGCGGCAGATCGCGGCTTTGACCTCCAATCGCGTGAAGCTGCTCTGGGGGATCACTGAAAATCTGGGCGACTGGACCGTGGTTCGCAAACGGCTTACCGATGAGCTGCAAAGCAAGCTGAATGCGCCTCTGGCCGCGGCTCAGAGCTTCGAACCGTTCGTCGAATCCGCGAGCACCGACGCGCCCGATGTCTTTACTCCTGAACTGGCCCGCGCCCTTCGCGAAGCCAGCCACGTCGGATGGGCACCCGGCCTTCCGGCCATCATCACCGCCGACCTGGGCGAGGCGAAACACTCCTGGCCCATCAGCGCGAATCTTTCAGCCGACGGAATTTCCATCGCTCGCCATGCAGCGCCCGGCGAAGGCGCGCGCCCTTCCGCATACACGCGTGAGCTCGGGCACCGCGCCCAGGGCCGCCGCCTTTGGGGAGTGCTGCGCGGCGATGTCGACCACTTCGCCATCCGCCTGCGCCGCGTCACCAGCATCGAAGAGCACGTGCAAGCGTCCATGCTCTACAAGCAATTTTTCGCCGGCGAACTGGAATTGCTGTGTTCGCTACCCGATGCGTGGCGCCGGGTTACCGTGCTCTATTCGGGCGGAAACGATTTCGCCGTTTACGGATCGTGGGATGCGCTGCTGAATCTCGCGCGCGAATTGCAGCGTGTCTTCCAGCGCTTCACCGAAGAGAATTTGAAAGAGTATCCGGGCGCCGAAGCCAAGACGATTACGATGGCCGTCGCTTTCGCCGCTCACTCGCGTGATCCGCTGGCAGGGGTTTACGAAGAGTGCGGCCGGAATCTGGCGCTTGCCAAGGCCGCCGACAAGGATTGCATCTATCTTCTGGATCGCATTCTCGAATGGAAGCAGCTTACCGATGCGGCGGATTTGAAAGAAGCCGTCGCGCGCATTGGCGAGGAGTTCCGCGCCGGACGTCAGTTCCTGCAGGAGTTGACCGTTCTTTATCAAAAGGTCTCGGCCTCGCTCGACTGGCAATCGGATCACGAGAAGCTGCTGCGGCGCGCGTACCGCTTCCAGCGCCGCTACAATCGCGTGGCGAGTTCCGGGCGCGATCGCGAGTTTCAGAAGTTGCGCACGCACCTGATAAATGAGATCGTGGGGCGGAACGTGAAGCCCGCCCCTGGGAAATATTTGAAATTGCGGCCCGCCGGCGTTGTGGCGCTGGAGTGGGCGCGATTGGCTCAAGAGGTTTAGGCACATATGGCAGACGAGCAGCAGAGTAAACCGCCGCAGCAACAAAACCGGCCGCCTCGCGAAGGTGGCGGCGGGCCCGGGGGCGGACAGCGTGAGAACCGGCCTCCGAGGGAAGGTCGTCCTGGCGGCGATCGTGGTCCCGACCGGCGTCCTGGTGGAGATCGCGGCGAACGCGGCGGGGGTGGCGAGCGCGGCGGATTCAATCGCGATGCCTTTCCCGAAATCGAGCTCGAGAAGCTGATGAACGACAGCCTCTATCTCGACAATCAAGCGCACGGCATAGTCAGCCGCATGCGCGACATGGATTCCGGCACCAAGAGCCAGCTCCGCCGCTTGTATAACGCCGTGCGCCGCGCTGTGCGTGCGCCGGAAAACGAGCGGCAGCACGAGTTCGTGATGCTTCGCGCGCGTCTGGCTTACACCATCGCGCGCCACTCGCTGCGCAGCCTCGACCAGATCGAGAAGCTGCTGCTGCAAGTCACCCGCAAGAATGATGCGCGCGGTTATGAACGGTTCAAGGACCTGTTCGAAGCCATCGTCGCCTACAACGAATAAGGATCACGAGACAGCATGAGTGCTCATACCGCACAGACAGAATTGAAGCTCATCGGCAAGCTGGTGCTTGAGGGCGAGCTGCATTGCGAAACGGGGCTGCACGTGGGCGCCGGAAAGGGTTCGCTCGAGATCGGCGGGTCCGACAATCCGGTGATCAAAGACTCCTCGGGGCGCCCGTACATTCCAGGAAGTTCGCTGCGCGGGCGCATTCGATCGCTGCTCGAGCAATCGACCGGCATGGCCGTTCCGAGCGAACTGGTTTATGTTTCGAAGCGCAAGGGGCAGGAGGTTCGCATCCACCAGAGCGACCGCCCCGATGACGAAATCTGCCTGCTATTCGGCCGCAGTCCGGGACGCATGGAACGTGTCAGCGGCGATGCGGTGGAGGGCAGCCATGCCACGCCCGCGCGCCTCGCCGTCTTCGATGCGCCGCTGCATCTGGAGAGCATCACGCCCCAGATGCGCGAAAATCTGGACGATGAATTGACCGAGGTGAAGAGCGAGAACGCCATCGACCGCATCACGTCGCAGGCGAATCCACGCACGCTGGAGCGTGTTCCGGCGGGTGCGCGTTTCCATGTCCGATTCGTGATCGATATTCTTTGCGAAGAGGATGCTCCGCTGCTGCTGCTGCTGGCGCAAGGGCTGCGGCTGCTGGAAGACGATACGCTCGGCGGCGGGGGTTCGCGCGGCAGCGGTCGCGTGCGCCTCAGTGGACTCAAGCTCACGTGGCGCAATAAAGACTACTATGCGTCCGGCGGGCCCCAAAAAGAACTCATCGTCAACGCCGATCTGGAAACACTGCAAACGCAGATTCGCGAGATGGCCGCCTCGTTTCTGACGGACTGATGAATCCTGCTTTGCTCGTGAAATTCCGGCCCACCGGACCCTGGCGCACCGGCCCGGCATCGGGCGCGCGCGATCAGGTGGATTTGCTCTATCACAGCGACTCCCTTTTTTCTGCGGTCACGCAGGCGATGCTGTATATGGGGTATCTGGATTCGTGGCTCGACGCTACCGCCCGCCGGCCCGAAGGCTCCGCCGTGCGTCTCAGTTCGTGCTTCCCATTCATGGGCACGGTGCAGTTCATCGTTCCGCCGCGCACCGTTTGGCCGCCCGCGCCATCGGCGAAAGTCCGCTGGAAGGGCGCGCGATTCATACCTTTGAGCGTGGTTCAGGGTCTGCTCTCCGGCCAGCCCGTGAATGAGGAGCGGTGGTCGGTGGATGGGGAAAGCGAATGCCTCGTGCCGAACGGCCGCACGGGCCCGTTTCGCAGTTCGGTGCGTTCGAGCGCCGCGGTCGATCGCCTCACCGGCAGTGTGGCGTCGCACAGTGCCGCATGCTTGGAGTTCATGCCCGATTCCGGATTGTGGTGCGCGATCTCCTTTATCGATGAAGCCGCGCAAGCCGACTGGGACAAGCCTGTTCGCGCCGCTCTGCGCTGGCTCGCCGATTCCGGCTTCGGCGGCAAACGCTCCGGCGGATGGGGCCGTTCCGAAGCGCCGGAATTTCTTGAAGGCACTCTGCCCGATCTCATCATCCCGATCGCCGAACCGGTGGAAGGCGCCTATTGGCTGCTCTCGCTCTTCTCGCCGGCGGCCGGCGATTCCGTCGATTGGCAGCGCGGCAATTACGGCGTGACGTGCCGCGGCGGACGCGTGGAGAGTCCTGTGACATCCGGCGCGTCCAAGAAACTCGTCAACATGATTGAAGAAGGCTCCGTGCTCGCTGCCGCCAGTGCGCCATCCGGCACCGCGCGCGACGTTGCGCCCGACGGCTATGCGCATCCGGTCTATCGCGCCGGCTTCGCGCTCGCCATTCCAATTCCCGCGGGAGGGCAATCGTGAGGTATCGCGTCGTGTGCCAGACTCCGACCCTCGTCGGTGATGGCCACAAGCTGTCGCCCATCGACTACATGGTCTGGAAAGATCAAGTCAATGTGCTCGATCAGACGCGCATCTTCAAACTGCTCAGCAAAGGGCCGCGTCTCGAAGGCTATCTGCTGCAGCTTAAGAAGGCGACGAAGCTCGATTTCGCGTCCTGGGGCGGCTTCGCGCAAAACTACGCGGACCGCCGCATTCCTTTCGAAAATGCAGCTTACTCCGCGTATTGGGATCGCGCGCCCATCGAAAGTCTGAGCATTCCCACGTTCTCCGCCGGAGTGGCAGGCGCCTATCTGCCCGGTGCCGCCATCAAAGGCGCATTGCGGACGGGCATGGTCTTCTCTCGCGCAAATCCAGGCTCGCTTAAGGACGTCGCTGCGCGATTCGGCGGCGATCGCCCACCGCGCCGTCCCGCTGAATCGGTCGAAGAACATCTGCTCGGCAGCGGCGGATCGAATCGCATGCGCTTCGTGATGGCATCGGACTCCGCGCCCGTGACCGCGGCGAATTTCAAAGTTCATCTGGTCCGCGTCTCCACGCTGCAATCGAAGACGCCCGGCGCTTATACTCTCGCCTGGAAGCAAGCCCTTCGTGGCGCCGTTGACGGCAAGCGCCCCGAAGACAGCACGCCGGCATTCGCCGAGATGGCTGTTCCCGGAACGGTGTTCGAAGGCGACTGGAATGAAAAACATTTCTTCGACTCGCCGGAGATTCGCAAGGTTCTGCGCTGGAGCGAGCCGGTGACGCGCGAGCGCATCTTCGCCGCCGCCAACAAGTACGCGGCCAAGCAACTCGAAATCCAGCGTCAGTACGCCCAGTGGGCTGGCCTGCCACATCTTCTCGCCCAAATTGACCAACTTTCCGCTCAGATCACCGTGCTGCAGGCGGGCGGCGCGTGCCTGCTCTCCATCGGTTGGGGCGCGGGCCTCTTCGGCAAATCCGCGTTCCTCGATACCGCCGATCCCGACACCCGGAAAATTCTGCAAGCTCAGAATTTTTACAGCCGCGCGCTGCAGACCGGTCTGCCCTTCCCGAAAACGCGCCGCGTCGTGTTTCAGAACAATCAACCCGCCGCGCTCCCCGGCTGGGTTGAGCTAAGTGTGTACTGAACCTTTCAAGTCTGTGGGCCTCCCCGTGTTCTCTCACACTTTCGGCCGCCTTCCAAGTTTGGCGCGCTCCTTACCCGCACCTAAACTCGGAGCTTGGAGGTGAACGTATGTTTCACATAATCGGGCATATCATTTTCGGGCTCATCGTCGGCATTATCGCGAAGTTCATTATGCCCGGGAGCTATCATCTGAATCTCATCTACACGATCGTGCTCGGTATGTTGGGCGCGTGGCTCGGCGGACTCATCGGTCGCCTGCTCCACCTATACCCGCCGGGGCACCCCGCAGGCTTCTTCATGGCGTTGATCGGCGCGATGTTACTCCTGTTTATCTACGGCTACATGTCGCGGAATAGCACGACTACAACTACTCTCCTCCACGCCCCGCAATACGCCGCGCAATTATGTGCGCACGTGCTCTCAAGAGGCATCTCGGGAACCGCCTAACTCAGTAGGCCTGCGGATTCGCCGCGGCGATATCAGGGCCCGCGCCCAAACCACACGCGATCGCACCAACGCGGGATAATGCTCGTAGATGAAAGCACGCGTGTACGTCTCTCTGAAAACCTCTGTCCTCGATCCGCAGGGCCAAGCCGTTCGCACCGCCTTGGTCGGCCTTGGGCACGCCGGAGTGCAATCCGTCCGCCAGGGCAAAGTATTCGAAATGACCGTCGAACCCGGCACCGATCTCGACACTATTGCCCGCGAAGTCCTGGTTAACCCCGTTATTGAAGAGTACAAAATCGAGCTGTTATGACACTGCTGTCGCGCGGCGATCGCGAGACGATTTTGAGAACCGCCGCGCGATATAGCGGGCGCGACGTCCGTGTGTTTGGGATCGGTCGCAAGAGGCGATCGGATGAGTTCAGTGATCTTGACCCTCTGGTTGACCTAGATCAGAACACTCATGGACCTCGGCGGTCTCCTGATGGAACTTCGGGCTCAGTTGGGCATGCAGGTGGATGTCACCACCGAGAGAATGCTGCGTCCGGAAATTCGCGGCCGCGTGGTGCAGAGTCAGTGTCTTTGTGAGGGACGATCGCGCCAGACTGCGCGATCTCTCCATTGCAAGGGTGCTCTATCATCTTCAGATAATCGGTGAGGCGTTGCCGCGGTCTCAGTAAATCTTTTCGGGCGAGCTTTTCAGATTCCGTTTGGACGAAGGCAATAGGGCTTCGAAACATTCTCGTCCATCATTATTTCGAGATTCCGCAGAGTCGTTGATTCAGCGCTCAAGCAGTTAGCGAAAGAAGAATGAGCCGAGGTTAACGCAGCCGAATCGGGTTGCCATTTGCCGGCACCGTCCATAATAGGTTTATGTGCGGGATTGTGGGTTACGTGGGCACGCGCCGTGCGGTGCCGATCATTCTTGAAGGTTTAAAAAGGCTCGAGTATCGCGGCTACGATTCCGCGGGCCTCGCCGTTTATTGCGACGATAAGTCGCTCGGCATCCGCCGCGCTTCCGGCAAGCTGCGAAATCTGGAAGAAGCCATCCGCCTCGACCCCGTCGACGGCAGTTACGGCATTGGCCACACCCGCTGGGCCACGCACGGCCGCCCCACCGAAGAGAACGCCCACCCGCATCGCGACTGCACCGGCGACATCGTCGTGGTGCATAACGGAATCGTCGAAAATTATCTCGCGCTAAAAGAACAGTTACAGGGCGAAGGTCACGTCTTCAAGACCCAGACTGACACCGAAGTGATCGCCCATCTGGTCGAGAAATATTTCAAAGGGAATCTGGAATCGGCCGTGCGCGATACGGTCAAACAACTGACCGGAGTCTTTGCGATGGCCGTTCTCTCGCGGCAGGATCCAAACAAGATCGTCGCTGCGCGTTCCGGGCCTCCCGTCGTGATCGGCTTAGGCGATGGCGAATATTTCGTGGCGTCGGACGTCCCCGCGATCCTCTCGCACACGCGCGATATGTTCTTCCTCGCCGATGGCGACATGGCCATCCTGACTCCCGACGGCGTGCGCCTCAGCGACTTCGATGGCAAGCCCGTGAACCGCCAGGTCCAGCACATCCTCTGGGACCCGATCATGGCGGAAAAGGGCGGCTACAAACACTTCATGCTCAAAGAAATTTATGAGCAGCCGCGCGCCGTCCGCGATACCACGCTGGGCCGGGTGGGCCAGGAAACGGGCAAGATTTTTCTGGATGAGATGGATATCTCCGCCCAGGAGTTCCGCGCGTTTAAGCAGGTGAAGATCATCGCGTGCGGCACAAGCTGGCACGCCGCGCTGGCCGGCAAGTTCATGATCGAAAAGCTGGCGCGCCTCCCCGTGGAAGTGGATTACGGCAGTGAGTTTCGCTATCGCGATCCGATTCTGCTCCCCGATACGCTGACCGTGGTGATCTCGCAATCCGGCGAGACGGCAGATACGCTCGCCGCCCAGCGCGAAGCCAAATTGAAGGGGTCGAAGACACTTGCGATCTGCAACGTGGTCGGCTCCATGATCGTGCGCGAAGCATCGGGCGCCATCTATACGCACGCCGGCCCGGAGATTGGCGTCGCCTCCACCAAGGCGTTCAGTTGCCAGTTGACCGCGCTCTTCATTCTCGCGATGTACCTCGGCCAAGCGCGCGATGTCCTCGATGAAAAAACAAGCTGCGCTCTGGTTCAGGAGCTGGTCCGCATCCCCGGCAAGCTCGAAGCCATCCTGTCCAACGATGCCATGTATGAGGATCTCGGCCGCAAACTGTTCCGCTCCACCGATTTCCTATTTCTCGGACGCGGCGTTCATTTCCCGATCGCGCTCGAAGGCGCGCTCAAGCTAAAGGAGATCTCCTATATCCACGCCGAAGGCTATCCCGCAGGCGAGATGAAGCACGGGCCCAACGCCTTGATTGACGAGAAACTTCCCGTTGTCGTGCTCGCCGCGCGCGACCCTTCCAGCGCGGAGAGCAAGGTCCTCTATGAGAAGACGCTCTCGAACATTCAGGAAGTGAAAGCGCGCGAGGGCATCGTGCTCGCGATCGTCACCGACGGCGACAATGAGGCCGCCAAGGTTGCCGACCACGTCATCGAAATCCCCGCGTCGTGCGAACTCTTGCTGCCCATCCTGGAGGTGGTGCCGCTGCAGTTGCTGGCCTATCATATTGCCGTGCGCCGCGGCTGCGATGTGGATCAGCCGCGGAACCTGGCCAAGAGCGTAACCGTTGAGTGAAGCAATTTACCCGGCAACTTCAGGTCGCAACTCGCGGCCAAGGATTGTATTCCATCACGAGTTCCGTGGCGGCGTGGGTCGCGGAGCAGAAGTTGAAGACCGGTCTGCTGACCGTGTTCATCCAGCACACTTCCGCGTCGCTGCTGATTCAGGAGAACGCCGATCCTGATGTCTGCCGCGATCTGAATGAGTTCTTCGCGCGTCTGGTTCGCGAAGATGCCACATGGTACCGGCACGCGGCCGAAGGTCCCGACGATATGCCGGCACACATACGCAGCGCACTTACGATCACGCAGCTTTCCATCCCGGTGATGCACGGCCAGATGGTGCTCGGCGCGTGGCAAGGCCTCTATGTGTTCGAGCACCGTTCGAATTCCCACCGGCGGATCGTCGTGCTGCATCTGCTCGGGGAGTGATCGCGATGGCCGAATCTTTTTCGCGGTTTTCGGCCGAGCCATCGAGTTTCTGGAAACGACATCAGCTGTTGTTGCTTTTTGTAGCGCTATCCGTAGTCGCAATCTCCTACTGCGGATATGGGCAGCGGCGCAATGTCCACGCGGCAACAGTTGCGGTCGACGTGTTCCATCAGCGGTTGACCCGCAAGTTCTTCTCGCGGATAAGAATCAAAATGGGAATTTGTTCGTATGAGGGACCTTTTGGCTCGGGTTCCAGCATTAGTACGAACCGCACCTTCGTTGTTTTGAACTATGGGGCGCGATGTGCAAACGGGGCGATGCGGGAGACATTCACCCTGCGGATGAAAAGCGGTAAAGCTGTTCTCGTCAACTACAAAGTTCAGGGCCATCTGCACGAGATGTACGGGGTGGACGTGAGTGCGGGGCTGATCTCGGAAGTCACCGACAGCATCATGGATGAGGTCAAAGCGTGGCAGGACCGGCCGCTGGAAGCGCTGTACTGATGGTGAAAATGCGGCAAGACGGAAAACTCGATAAACGCGTTTTACACAATCTCTTGTACACCCTCCAATCTCTTGTACACCCTCACGGAACTGGCCACGCGTGATTCCCTTTTTCGAATTTCCCGAAGAGATTCGCAAGATCATCTATACGACGAACGCGGTCGAATCGCCGCATATGACGCTACGCAAGGTGACCAAGAATCGGGGCTCCTTCCCAAGCCAGGA
>JBBROU010000019.1:0-49022 GCA_038229055.1 Bryobacterales bacterium
CGAAATCTTCCACCAGCGTCCGCCGCACCGATGCACTATCCTGGTTCCGACGCCCATGAAACCAGTCCCCCAGAATCAGCAGCAGTCTCTCGTCGAGCGCCTCATGAAGGCGTGCGGCGGCGCTTACTCGCCCGAGACCCGCCGCAAATATTTCATCACCGGACCCCAGTGGGCCGCCGCCTATCAGGGGCAAGCGCTCTTCCACGCGCCCACCCGCGCCGCCCTCACTTATGACGACGTCATTCGCGAGTACGCCAAAATCGGCATCGGCTATTGGTCGACTCACGACACCGACGTCATCCCGACCGCCGCGCTCGCCAAAGACGGGCAGCATGAAATCGTCGCCGGAATCAAGAAGAGCCTCGCCGAACATGGCTTGAAGTGCTCCATGGTCACCACCGAAACTTTTCATCACGCCGTCTGGGCCGCCAGTCCCGCCGCTGAATCGCCCAACGTCCGCGAGTATGCCGCGTTTCGCGTGAAGAACACCGTCGATATCGGCTATGAGCTCGGCGCCCAGTTCGCCGTCTATTGGCCCGGCTCGCTCGGCTATTATGTGCAGGGCGCTGTGGAAGAAACGCAGACGCTGAAGTGGTACGCCGAAACGCTCAACGCCGCCTGCGAGCACGACCTCGAAATGAGCCGCAAGCACAATCGTCCGACCCTCAAGCACTGCATGGAAGCCAAGCCGTTCGAGCCGCAGGCCGAAATTCTGCTGCCCACCAGTGACGCCATGCTCGCCTTCATCGGCTCCGGCCTCCTGACCCATCCCGAAATGGTGGGCCTGAATCCGGAATATCTGCATGAGCTCATGTGGGGCGCCGCGCCCCGTGCCGTACTCGCGCGTGCCCTGCTCGCGGGCAAGCTGTGGCACTTCGATATCAACGATGGCTATCGTTTGAAACACGATGTCGATATCGCGGTCGGACTCGTCAACCCGCTCGATTGGCTCAACGTATTGATGCTCCTGCGCAGCCACGGCTACAACGGCCCATTCAATCTGGATTACAAGCCGCCGCGCACCACCAGCAACCACGGCGTATTCGCGGTCAGCTTCCCCACCGCGGTTGATCGCTTCATCACCCTCTGGGAGATGGCCGGCGAAGCGCTGGCCGACCCCATCATCAATGAAGCTACGGAAGCTTTGAAAGCCGGCGGCGAAGGCGCTCCAGGGAACGATGCCGACGCCATCGCCGCCACGAATGCCGAGCTCCTCAGCCTGCACGAACTCATCGCGCACCGGTTAGTGCAGATTCTGTGGGGCGTCGGGCGAACTTACTCCGTATAACTGGTTTCTACTTCAAGAGCAGTTGCACCGCGTTCGTCTTTTGCCCGTCAACCGTCAGCGTCAGGTTCACCGAACCGGCGCCCTTTAAGCTCTGCGGAAGCTGCAGATTGATTTGATCTTCGCCGACGAAGTAACCCTGCGCGCCCGCGTACGCCGTGCCGACCGTTGTCGTTCCGATCGTCGCAGTCACCGGACCCTGATGATTGCGAATTCCCGTTCCATAAAGAATCAGGTAGACTGCCGTGTTCCCTGTCCCTAAGTCGATCGCGGCCGGTGACAACACACCTTGCGCGTTGGCCTGGATAGTTGAAGTAACAACCGGAGTCGCGCTGTTGTTGTTGTAAGTCAGAACTTGTGCCAGCGCCAACCCCGACGCGGCAAATAGCCCGGGCGCGACCGCCACAATCGGCTGCTGTACTTTCACGATGCCCGATGGTGTCGTGATCGTGACCGTCGCCATGTTGATTGCCGTGCCATCGGGGATCGCATAGTTGATCTGCTTCGGCGAAACATAGAAGAGCGGCGCGTTTCTCGCGACGCCAAGCGAATCCGTCACCGTCACCGTGACGCCGCCAAGCATCGTCGGAAGCGGTACCTGCGTGGCGCTCAGCTCAGAAGCTGCCAGCCCGGCGCCAAACGCCGAAACGATCGACGAGCTGGCCAGTGAACCCGCTTGGAAGTTGGCGGCATTCGTATTTGCGAAGGTTGTCGATGCCGTATGGTTCAGCAGAATAGAACCGGTGCCGGCCGGGAATGTCTTCAGGCTTTGCCCGATCAGATCGATCTGGCTCGCGGTGCTGCTGAAAAGCACCGAGATTAGATTCACATTGAAGTTCATTGTGAAAAGATCCGGCCGGCCGTCGGAATTGAAATCCGCGACCGAGAGTGAGAAGGGCAGCACCAGCGATTGGGGCACCAGGATTTGAGCAGCTCCGAACGTGCCGTCCCCTTTGTTCGGGCGCACAACAATGCCGCCGTAAACGGTGTTTTGATCGGAGAGATTTTGGTAGACCATGAGGCCGACGAGGTCTGGATATTTGCTTCCCAGAATGGGGGCCAGCGCCGACCCGACCGTCGCCTGATACTGCGGCGACTGTGTGTCGTTCACCGCGTAGCTGGGCTTCAGGGAGCCATCGCCGTTACCCAGAAAGACGGCGACGCCCGAGGCGCCCGCGATGTCTGAGTTGAAGATTGCGGAGATTGACAGGCCGGCGAAAACGACATCTGGCTTTCCGTCGCCGTTGATGTCCTGCACCATCATTCCCGTTTGCGGATTCCCTCTCAGCGAGTAGGAATTCTTCAAGGCGAACGCGCCCTTGCCGTCGCCCAGCGCGACGAAGACGAATGCCGTGTTCGGCTGGGAGAGACCCGATAAGTCGTAGTTGAACGCGATCCCGACAATGTCCGGTTTTCCGTCGCCGTTCATATCCGCAAGCTGCACCGCATAGGGCTCCGTGCCCGATGGCGCGATGTTCAGCACGGTCGTGTGGCCGAACGTCCCGTCGCCGTTGCCGAGCATCGTGATAGCTTGACCAATCGCGCCGGGGCTCGTGATCTCAACCGACTGCCGTGTCTGAATGATCAGCGCGAGATCGGGGATGCCGTCGCCGTTCACATCGGCACTGGTGATGGGTTCGCTGAAGCCATCGAGGAACCCGGATACGACCGGCAGCAGCGTAGGACTAAGAATCGGCGCACCGAAGGTGCCATCGCCCTTGCCGGGTAGGACCAGGATGTTGCTGGTGAGTGTGCACGACGCGAGCAGGTCGAGGTGCCCGTCGCCATTGAAATCGCCTAGGATCGCCTGCCCCGGCTGGCAAGCGCCCGTGCTGTATTGAACCGCGGGCTTGAACGTTCCATCGCCCAGGCCGAGCAGGATGGAAATTGATGAAGCACCGGTATTCGAAATCGCAATATCGGCGTGCCCGTCGCCGTTAAAGTCCGCAGTCAGTGAGGCTAGCGGAGCTGTCTGTGTCGGAAAAGTAACGCCCTGAACGACGGACGGAGTCTGCGCTGTCAGCGCGCGGCACAAAGAAAGGAAAAAGAGAAACCTGGAGTAGTGCATTTGTATAGATGCCAGGTCCCAGTCTACGCTGTTAATACACGCGCCCCATCTTATCCATCGGCCAGTACACAAACACCGCTTTGCCGTAGATCAGCTTACGCTCGACCATTCCCCACGCGCGGCTGTCGTTCGATGAGCTGCGATGATCGCCAAGGACGAAGTAGTTCTCAGGCGGCACGGTGGTCGGCGAAAGCGATTGCCGGTCGCGATATTCCTCGGCAAGGTAAGGCTCGTTCAGTTCTTTGCCATTGACATACACGGTTCCGTGGTCGATCTCCACGGTGTCGCCGGGCAGCCCAATCACGCGCTTGATGTATGACTTGCTGTGGTCCAGCGGGAAGAGAAACACGACCATGTCGTCCCTTTCCACTTTCCCAATTCCAAAACTGTAGGTGAATTTGTTGATGAAAATGCGCTCTTGGTCGGTAAGCGTCGGCATCATGCTGGTGCCTTCCACCTTCACCGGCTGATAAATAAATACGATCAGGAAAAATGCCAGGACCACCGCAAGTGCAAGATCGCGGGCCCACGAGAGGCCCGGCATGCTGCGCACCGGCTTTTCTTCCATAGAGCTAATCATAGAACACGCGCACTCAGACTAGAATCAAATGGTGCGGCGCGCCCGCGGTTGCTTACTGCTGATATTCTCCGCCTGCGCTTGCGCGTTCGCCCAAGCTCAAACTGCCTTCGATCCCGCGGTTCAGGCTCTCTCCGTCTTCATCGATCACGAAGTTTCGGATAAGAAGTTACCTTCGCTCTCCGTCGCACTCGTCAACGACCAGAAGGTCGTCTGGACGCATCACTTCGGTGACGGCGCCCTGCGGCTCGCCGCTCCCGCGGGCCCGGTATCGCAATTGTTCACCGCCATAGCCGTGATGCAACTCGTCGAACGTGGCGATCTCGATCTCGATGAACCGGTATCGAAATACCTGCCGGAGTTTCACCCGCGCAACCCCTTCCCCCGCCGAGTGACGCTGCGCCAATTGCTGTCGCACCGCTCCGGTCTTGTGCGCGAGCCGCCCGCCGGAAGCCTGTACGATTCCAGTTCGCCTACTTTGGCCGCCACCGTCGAGAGCCTCAACGCCTCTGAGTTGTTATACGCGCCGCAGACCCACCTGAAGTACAGCGACGCGGGGATCGCGGTTGCCGCATTGCTGACCGAGAAAATCGGAGGCTGTGCCTTCGCGGACTGCATCCAGCACAACATCCTTGCGCGGATCGGCATGGACAGCAGTTCCTTCGCACCCGGGCTGGTATCGAAAGGCGCCATGTGGACCTACGACGAACGCGCGTTGCCCGCGCCGTTGTTCCCACTTGGAATTGCCCCGGCCGCCAGTCTGCGCACCACCGTCGCTGACCTTGCAACATTCCTAAGCATGCTGTTCGCCGGCGGGCGAGGATCGAACGGCGCCGTGCTCAAATCCGAGACGCTCGAGCAAATGTGGACGCCGCAGTTCGAACCTCGGACTGCGACGTCGGGCGTTGGCCTCGGCTTCCGTGTCGGGCGTATCGGAAATCACCGAGTTGTCGGCCAAGGCGGATCCGTGTACGGCTTCACGACGACGCTCAGTGCGCTCCCGGATGACAAACTCGGCATCGTCGTAGTTTGCAATCTTGACAACGCCGCCGCAGTCACGTCGCGCATCGCCAACGTGGGACTCAAGATGATGCTCTCGGCTAAAGATCATCGCCCCGTTGTAGCCGCCGCTGTTACATCCCCCATTCCGCGCTCTCAGCTCGAATCGCTCCAGGGCCGCTACCCGCAAGGGTCTGGCGCGCCGGTAGACCTTGAGGCCCGAGCGGGCGACCTGTATCGCTATATCGAATGCGGCGGGTTCGACTGCCGTCTGCGGGAACTGAACGGCAACTTCATCGCCGACGATCGTCTGGCGTTTGGCTGGGAGTTCCCGTTTCCGCTTCCCCCCCGCGTCCCTTTCGCCAAGCCAGTTGCGCCTCCCGATGACTGGCGCAACCTCATCGGCGAATATGGCCCGGATTACAACACGCTCTTTATCCACGAACGCAACGGAAGGCTCACCGCACTCACCGACTGGTTTGAATTCGGCCCCCTCATGCAACTCGCGCCGGACGTCTTTCGATTTCCCGATTCCGGCCGCTATGATCGCGAGACCCTGACCTTCACGCGAGATGCAAACGGACGCGCTACCCAGGTCTCGCTGTCCGGCATTGTCCTGCCGCGCAGGAATATCGAGCCTGCCGCGGGTGCTACGTTTCGCATCGTTCCCGTTCGCCCCGCGGCCGAGCTGCGAGATGAAGCTATGCGAGCGAATCCTCCCGCCGAGAGTAGCGATCTACTGAAGCCCGATCTGCTCGAGCTCGTCAAACTCGATCCCTCGATTCATCTTGATATCCGCTACGCCTCAACGAATAACTTCATGAGCACCACGTTCTATCCCGAAGCGCGCGCCTTTCTACAGCGCCCTGCCGCTGAGGCGCTGGTCCGCGCGAGCGCCGAACTGAAGCAACTCGGGTACGGCCTTCTGATTCACGATGGCTATCGCCCGTGGTATGTGACGAAGATGTTCTGGGATGCGACGCCGGCCGACAAGCACATCTTCGTTGCCGATCCCAGTGAAGGCTCAAAGCACAATCGAGGCTGCGCTGTCGACCTGAATCTGTATGATTTGAAAACCGGCGCACCCATCGAGATGACCGGCGGTTACGACGAAATGTCCGACCGTTCGTTCCCCGATTATCCGGGCGGAACCAGCTTGCAGCGCTGGCATCGCCACCTGCTGCGCAATAGCATCGAGAAGCAGGGCTTCACCGTGAATGAAGCCGAGTGGTGGCACTTCGACTTCTACGATTGGAAGCGTTATCCAATCCTAAACATTGATTTCAGCCGGCTTTGAGTAAAACTCCTCCGATATCCGCGCCAGCGCTACCGCGGCTAGCGACAGACAGAAAGCAAAAAGCGCGACATCGAAATTGCGCCCTGCGATCAGCAGATTGATCGTAATGGCCCACAGCCAGCCAGCCATAACCCATCCGCCTATGCGCGGGCGTAAACCTACCACGATGCCCGCGATCACTTCCAACACCCCTGCCAGCATCGTCACCCCGTGAGGATTTGCGCCCAGCGTGCTCGCGATCCGCGGTGCCAGGTAATCATCCCAATTGGCGAGAAGATGCAGGAACTTATCCAGTCCGGCAAGAATCGGCAGACCGATAAATGCTACATGTAGCAGACGAAAAGCCTGGTAAACCGGCTGACTGATCTCGACCAGGTCCTCTTCTTCTCCAGTCGCGATCGTCGCCGAAACCGGGCTTTCCTCATTGGGCAGTTCCAGTACGCTGTGAATCGATTCGGCCATTGTTGGCAGAGCTCCCGGACGCATTAGATGCAACTTGTCTGCCAACCTGCAAACGAAACAAATCGCTTGCTCTTGCGGCGGCATCAACGCTGGTAACGTGGAACTCGTGAGCACCCTGGCAAAATTTACGCGTTCGTCCGGCGTTCTGATGCATCCCACCAGCCTTCCCAACCGCATGGGAATTGGCGACTTGGGACCCGCCGCTTACAACTTCGTCGATTTTTTGCATGCTTCGGGACAGCGCATTTGGCAGGTGCTCCCGCTCGGCCCCACCGGATACGGCGATTCTCCTTATCAACTCTTCTCCGCGTTCGCCGGCAATCCGCTTCTTATCGGTCTCGACAACCTGGTTCAGGAGAACCTTCTTGACGCGGCGGATCTTGAATCCACACCCAGCTTTCCCGAAAGCGAGGTCGACTTCGGTGCCGTCATCGCATGGAAACTCCCGTTGCTCACTCGCGCGTTCGCTCGCTTCGCGCAGAATCCGTCGCCGGAATTTGACACGTTCTGCAAAGCCAGTTCCAGTTGGCTGCCGGATTACGCGCTGTTCACGGCGGTGAAGCACCACTTCGGTGTCGAAAAACTCTGGTCGCAGTGGCCGGCCCACATCCGCTCGCGCCAGCCCGCCGCAATTGAAACCTGCGCGCGCGATCTCCGCGACACAATTCAATGCATTGAATTTCAGCAGTTCGTTTTCTTTAGCCAATGGGCCGCGCTGCAGAAATACGGTCACGATCGCGGCATCAGAATCATGGGCGACATTCCAATTTATGTCGCGCATGACAGTGCGGACGTCTGGGCTAATCCGGATCTGTTCCAACTCGATGGCGACGGAAATCCGGCAGCGGTGGCGGGTGTCCCGCCCGATTATTTCAGCGCGACCGGCCAACTCTGGGGCAACCCGATCTATCAGTGGCAGCATATGGCCGACACTGGATTCCGCTGGTGGATTGAGCGGTTCCGAGCTTCGTTCAAGACCTTCGACCTCGTCCGGCTTGATCATTTCCGCGGCTTCGAAGCTTATTGGGAAGTCCCCGCCGGAGAAGCCACCGCGCAGAACGGGCGGTGGGTGAAAGGCCCTGGCTCCGGACTGTTCGAAGCAGTTGAGAAGGAGTTGGGGCCGCTTGCCATCATTGCCGAGAACCTTGGCGTTATCACCCCGGAAGTTGAAAGCATTCGCGCGCAGTTTGGCTATCCCGGAATGGCGGTGCTCCAATTTGCTTTCGGCGCCGATCCGCAAGCGCCCGATTTCAAGCCGCATAACTACACGCGCCAACTCGCCGCCTACACCGGCACGCACGACAATGACACGGCGATGGGCTGGTGGGAAAGCCGCGGCATCGGCGACAGCACGCGTACGCAGGAGGAGGTCGCGCGCGAGAAAAACCACGCCCGCCGCTACCTCGACACCGATGGGCGCGAAATGAATTGGACCCTCATCCGCGCGCTGCTCGCCTCGGTTGCGGATATCGCCGTTTTCCCGATGCAGGATCTGCTGGGCCTGGGAAGCCAAGCCCGCATGAACACGCCGGGCGTCCCGGGCGGCAATTGGCGCTGGCGCATGCAGCCTGGTCAGTTGCGGCCGGAACTCGCCGCGCGTCTTCGGGACCTCATAATGCTATACGATCGTCACTAAAAGGCAGGCACATGGAGAAACCACGTCTTAGTTTCTGGCAGATCTGGAACATGAGTTTCGGCTTTCTCGGCATCCAGTTCGGCTGGGCGCTGCAGATGGCCAACATGAGCGCGATTTATGAATATCTTGGCGCGAAACCGGACCAGATTCCGATCCTCTGGCTAGCCGCGCCCCTGACCGGCATGATCGTGCAGCCTATCATTGGCCACGCCAGTGATCGCACCTGGAACCGACTGGGCCGGCGCCGTCCATATTTTCTTGTGGGAGCTCTCCTCAGTTCCGCAGCGCTGATTCTGATGCCAACCAGCTCCACACTGTGGATGGCTGCCGGTTTGTTATGGGTCCTTGATGCCTGCATCAATGTCAGCATGGAGCCGTTCCGGGCTTTTGTCGCCGACATGCTTCCGGAAGGGCAGCGCACGCGCGGCTTTGCCATGCAGAGCGTGTTCATCGGATTGGGCGCGGTGATCGCCTCCGCGCTTCCGTGGATCCTGACGCACTGGTTCGGCGTCACCGAGTCAAGCGGCGGCCACGCCATTCCGTCTGTCGTGCGCTTGTCATTTCGCCTTGGGGCCGGTGCATTTCTCGGGGCCGTGCTCTGGACCATCTTCCGGACCCGCGAATATCCGCCCGAGAATCTCGCCGAGTTTCATGCCGAAAAAGCCGCTAGCCGGGGCTTGGCCGCAAACGCATCTGAGATGGCGCGGTCGGTCAAGCTGATGCCTCATACCATGCGCCAGCTTGCCGCTGTGCAAGTTTGCACCTGGCTTGGGCTGTTCTGTATGTGGCTCTATTTTCCCGTAGCGGTCGCGCACAACGTCTTCGGAGCGCCCGACACCAACTCGCCCCTTTACACCCGCGGCATCGAGTGGGCCGGCTTGTGTTTCGGCATGTATTCAGCGGTGTGTTTCGTGTTCTCGCTTGTGCTTCCGGCGATTGCCCGCAAGCTCGGACGCCGACATACCCACAGTCTCTGCCTTCTGGCGGGTGCGGCCGGATTGATTTCCACCGCGATCATTCACAACCCGAAGCTGCTCCTGCTGTCGATGACCGGCGTGGGAATTGCGTGGGCCAGTATTCTGGCGATGCCCTACGCAATACTTGCCGGGTGCCTGCCGAGTACCAAGACCGGCATCTACATGGGCATCTTCAATGTTTTCATCGTGCTTCCGGAGATTGTGGCCTCGCTCGGCTTCGGCTGGGTAATGAACCATCTGCTCGACAATAATCGGATGGCGGCCGTTATCGCGGGCGGTGTCTTCCTGATGCTCGCAGCACTAATGATGCAGCGCGTGCGCGACACGGCTGCGGAAAGAAGCGCGCAACCCGTGGTCGCCCCGGCATGAGGCCGCTAGTACTTGCTCTTGTCTCCGCCGCAGCGCTTGCGGCTCAACCGGCCATCACCAAAGTTGAACCGCCGAACTGGTTTCCGCATCATTCCATTAATCCGGTGCGCCTGTTGATCCGCGGCACAGGCCTTCAGAATGCGCATCTCGAAGCCGCCGGTTTGCGCGTCTCCCGTGTTTCGTCCAATGCCGAGGGCACTTACCTCTTCGCCGACGTGACCATACCGCCCAATGCCAGCGCTGGGCCGCATGACCTCCGTGTTACCGCTGCCGCCGGCTCGGCGAAGGCCGCTTTTAGCGTCACCGCCCCGCTTTCGCGCGAAGGCCGCTTCCAAGGCTTCTCACCCGAAGACGTCATCTATCTCGTGATGCCGGATCGCTTCGCCAACGGCGATACCTCCAACGACGACCCGGTAATCTCACCAGGACTTCACGATCGATCAAAGCCGCGTTATTATCACGGCGGCGATCTGCGGGGCGTCATCGACCATCTGCCCTATCTCAAGCAACTCGGCGTCACAGCCCTCTGGATGACTCCGCTTTACGACAACGTTAACCATCTGAACGAGCGCGAGAAGTACGACGGGCAACCGATGGCCGATTATCACGGCTACGGTGCCGTCGATTATTACGGCGTCGAGGAACATTTCGGAACACTCGAGTTAGTCCGCCAACTCGTCGATCGCGCCCACGCGCTCGGCCTCAAAGTTATCCAGGACCAAGTCGCGAATCACACCGGCCCCTATCATCCGTGGGTCGCAACCCCCCCGCTTCCGAACTGGTATCACGGCACCGAATCGCACCACATAAAGGAAACCTGGCAGACATTTACGCTCCAAGATCCTCACGCCACGGCGGGCCTCAAACGCGCCACTCTCGATGGCTGGTTTATCGACATTCTGCCGGACATGAATCAGGATGAGCCTGAGGCTGCCCGCTACGAAATTCAGAACACGCTGTGGTGGCTGGGAATGACGGGCTTCGACGCGATCCGTCAGGACACGATGCCCTATGTCCCGCGAACTTTTTGGCGCGAGTGGATGCAGGCGATCCATCGTGAATATTCGAGCGTGAAGGTAGTTGGTGAAGTGCTGGATGGCGACCCGGCGCTGGTGTCCTTCTTTCAAGGGGGCGCAAAGCGGTTTGATGGGATCGATTCACTGGTCGATACGGTATTCGATTTCCCTTCGTTCTTCAAAATTCGCGACGTATTCGCGCGTGGCGGGAACCTGAAGGATTTAGCCGACACCATTGGGCACGATTACCTCTACACCAATCCGGATCTGCTCGTCACTCTTCTCGGTTTGCACGACAAGAAACGTTTCATGAGCGAGGAGCACGCGACCCTGGACGGCCTCAAGCTCGCGTTCACGTTTCTGTTGACCGCGCGCGGCGTTCCCATGATTTATTACGGTGACGAAATCGGAATGGCGGGCGGCGAAGACCCCGACAATCGCGCGGATTTCCCCGGCGGATGGAAAGAGGACGCGCGCAACGCCTTCGATCCAGAAGGCCGCACGCCGCAAGAACGCGAGATCTTCGATTACGTTCAGAAGCTGACCCGCTTGCGCTCCCAGCTTGCGCCACTTCGAAGCGGCAAGATGACCAGCGTCGCGGTCGCCGATCAGACCTGGGTATATTCACGCGAGACCCCGACTGAGAGAGTGATGGTCGCCATCAATAACGGCACGGTCCCTTATGAGGTACCGATTACCGGTGGCACAACGCTTCCGCCGCGATCGGCGGAAATCTACACTGTCGATGCGCAAGGCGCACACGCGCAGATCTTGCGCAAATGATCGAACGAGTAAATGCCGGTTGAGTGTCCGTCGTTCCACATAATGCGGATGGCATAGTTTCCAACGGGCTCCACCGAATCCATCTTCAATTTCTTCTGATACATCTGAAACGGATTCTCATTGCTCTTCGGCCGCGGCGGTGTTCCATGCGCGCCCGTGCAAGACGCGCAAGGGCAGTGATCCCTCAGGTACTGCAGCCCATAGTCGCTATGGTGCCCATCCTTCCAATCGATCTGAATCCCTCGCGATTTCGAAATCGCAATGTGCTCCGCATCCGTCATCATGTTAGTCTTTGCGGCCTTTGCGGCTTCGCGCAATCAGCCTTTAACTCAGCAACCGCTCCACGTCCCGCACGCCGGATATCCGCCGCATCGATGAAACCAGCTTCTCGAGCTGCTTCTTATCGCGCACATCCACAGTCATCTCCACCAGCGCGCCGTCACCGTCCTGATCCAGTTCGGTCTTGGCTTCTAAATTCCGAATATTGGTCTTCTCGTCATTCAGGATCGACGTCAACTGTGCCAGTAACCCAGGCCGGTCGTCGGTATGCACCACGATGCGAACGGGAAACGACTCTTTGGTGCTGCGCGCCCACTCCACATCGATCTTGCGCTCCACCTCGTACAGCAGGTTCTGCACGTTCGGGCACATCTTGGAATGGACTGCCACGCCTTTGCCGCGTGTTACATACCCCACAATGCCGTCGCCCCGAATCGGATTGCAGCATTTTGCCCGGTAGACCATCAGGTCGTCCATGCCCTTGACATGAATGACCGCGTTCTTGTCGTCGGCTCCCGGCTGCAGCGGCGGAGCCGGCTCGAGTGCCGCGGGTTCTTCGGGGACCTGCGTTGGAGCGAGCTTCAGCAACACCTGCCGCGCCGAAAATTTCCCAAAGCCTAGCGCCGCATACAAATCCTCCAGTTTCGCCAGCCCGTACTCGGTGCTTACACTCTCCATGTCAGCCTGGGTGATGCGGCTCATGTGAACACCCAGCCGGCGCGCCTCTTTCTCCAGATACTTTTGGCCGATCTCAATCGCCTTGGCGCGCTCACCGACGTTAATGACGTGTTTGATCTTGTTCCGCGCCCGGGTCGTCTTGACCATGCTCAGCCAGTCTTTGCTGGGCTGGTGACCCGGTGTAGTCAGAATCTCGACGCTGTCCCCGTTTTTCAGCACGTAGCGCAGCGGAACGATTCTGCCCTGTACCTTGGCTCCGGTGCAGGTAGTGCCCACGTCGGAGTGTATTGCGTAAGCGAAATCGATAGGCGTGGCACCCTTGGGAAGGACAATCACGCGGCCCTTCGGCGTGAACGTGTGAACCTCGTCTGGATAGAGATCCACTTTCAGCATCGACATGAACTCGCCCGAATCCTTCATGTCCTGCTGCCACTCCACCGCATGACGTACCCAGGCGATCCGTTGGTCGTCCTGCGCCGGGCCCTTCTTGCCTTCTTTATACTTCCAGTGCGCCGCGATCCCTTCTTCGGCGATGCGGTGCATCTCTTCAGTGCGGATCTGCACTTCGAAATGCCGCCCTTCCGGTCCGACTACGGAAGTGTGCAGCGACTGGTAAAGATTGGGGCGGGGAATCGCGATGAAGTCTTTGATGCGACCTGGAATGGGCCGCCACTCGTTGTGAATCACGCCCAGGGCCGCGTAACAGTTCTTCACCGAGTCGGTGACGATGCGGAGCGCCATCAAGTCATAGACCTGATCGATCGTGATCTTCTGCCGTTTCAGTTTCTGATAAACCGAGAACGCCCGCTTCACGCGCCCGTCGATGCGCGCCGGGATTCCCTCGCGCCGCAACTCCGCTTCCACGGTGCGCTTGATCTCGCTGAGAAACTTTTCGCTCGCCGGGCGCTGCGCCTCGATAGTCGTCGAGATCTCCTGGAACGCCTCCGGATCCAGATACTGAAACGCGAGGTCCTCGAGCTCGCCGCGCATCTTACCCATCCCGAGCCGGTGCGCGATCGGCGCGTAGATATCGAGAGTTTCGCGCGCAATGCGCTCCTGGCGCTCGGGCGATAAGCTGCTCAAAGTCCGCATATTGTGCAGCCGGTCGGCCAGTTTGACGATCATCACGCGGATATCGTCGACCATGGCCAGCAGCATCTTCCGGAAACTTTCCGCCTGCCGGTCTTCGGCCGATAAGAAATCCAGCTTGGTCAGCTTGGTAACGCCTTCAACGCAGTGCGCAACCTCGTCTCCGAAGGCCTTGCGAACGTCTTCGGGTTCGACCTTGCAATCTTCCACGACGTCGTGCAAAAGCCCGGTTTCCAGGCTGACGACGTCCATGCGCATGTCAGCCAAAATGTGGGCCACCTGCAGCGGATGGGTCATATACGGCGCGCCCGATTCGCGAATCTGCCCCGCATGGTGTTTGTCGGCGAACGTGTATGCCCGGTCGAGCGGCGTTAGATCGTCCTTAGGACGAAACTCGCCGACCTTGTCTTTCAACTCTTTGAACAGTTTTTCAGTGACTTTTGCCGAAGCAATGTCGGCGTCTGCCAACTGTGGGGGCACAGTTCTATTGTAACGGTGTTGGGGATTCCTCCGTAAACCCGATGCGGCGTTTCGGAGTCTCTGGCAACTGTTTCAAGCTTTCAATTTCGTCGACCACGATGTTGATAACCGAGGTGTGCTGCCTTTGCACAATCTCCAGATCCTCCAGTTTCCTGGCGAGATCTTTGTGAGTGTTTAACAACTCTCGAAGTTTGAGGAACGCCCGGATGATCAGAATATTCATCTGCACCGCGCGTTTGCTTTTGAGCACTGAGGACAGCATCGCGACACCATGCCCGGTGAATGCGTAGGGCGGACGGCGCAACCCCATCTTCGCCGTGGAATTGGAGATCACAATTTGTGATCTCCAATTTCGCAGTTCGGTCTTGGTCATCTGAAACATGAAGTCTTTTGGGAAGCGTTCGCGATTGCGCTGGACGGCTTGGATAAGAGCGCGCGTTTCCACTTGGTAGAGTTCGGCGAGATACGAATCCAGCATTACCTTCTGGCCTCGGACGAGGTAGATCCTTCTCTCGATTAATTCCATCGGGACGGGAAGTTCTCAGCGGAGTTTGCCCCCCTACTCCAACTCCCGCGCGTACCGCGGATACCGGCCCAACATTCCGCCGTACAGCAAATGCCCGAAGAGCATCGCGCGGCTTGGACTGTACAGGGCAAAGGTCGGGCTCACTGCTTTCCACACGAATAAGGAGAGCACGTAATAACACCCGACTCCAAACGCGATCGCCGCGAGAAACGTCACCCCCCGGCCTCGCTCGCGCGCGAGTAATGCAAACACGGCTCCAAGCCCGCCGTAAAAAGCCAGATTCGCGGCCAACCCCGCCCAGGTATAGTGCGTAAACCCCCCTTGCATTGCGGCGTCGCCGTAAAAAGCGGTGGCGGCAAGATTCGGTACCCACCACACGGATCTCCGATACCAGACAGATGCGATCGCCAGCCAAGCGAGCAAAGTTAACGCGCCGATTATTCCGGCTTGCAAACCGCCCAACAAGAGCCGTGAATTGCGATTCATTCAGCGGTTCTCGTTCGCGTAGGGCATAAAATCAGCCTATACTGCGATAAGCTAAAAGGCAAAGCACTCCTCCCGCGCATCTAAATTTACATGAGACGTCGTATTGTCGTTACCGGCATTGGGGCCGTCAGTCCTAACGGAATCGGCCGAGAAAACTTCTGGCAAGCCACTCGCAATGGAATCAGCGGCGTCCGGCGCATTACCCGCTTCGATACGGGTGCGCACCTGGCCAAGGTCGCGGGCCAAATCGAAGGCTTCGACGAGGATGAATACGTCGCGCCGAAGGACCGGCCCCACGTCTCTCGCGTCGTCCCTCTCGGCGTGGCGGCGGTTGCGGAGGCTCTCGAAGATGCACGCATCGCACCATCTGAAATGGACCGCGCCCAGCTTCGCGGCATGGGGGTCATCGTCGGCTCGGGCGGTGGCAGCCAGGAGTTTACCGAAGAGCAATACCGCCTCTATTACACGGGCCAGAGCAAACAGTGCAGCGTCTACACAATTCCGACTTCGACTATCGGCACGTTGTCGAGTGAAGTATCCATGCGGTTCGGCTTCCGCGGCATGAGTCACATCGTATCGACCGGCTGCACATCTTCAACGGATGCCATCGGCTATGCCACGCGTACCATTCAATCGGGCGTGATGGATTGGATGATCGCGGGAGGTGTCGACGCCCCCATCGCGCCGCTGATCCTGCGAGGCTTCATCCTGATGCGCATTCTCACCACAAGCTGGAATGACGATCCCGAGCGTGCATCACGGCCCTTTTCTCGAGATCGGGATGGCTTCGTGCTTGGCGAAGGCGCGTGGTTCTTCGTGCTCGAGGAATTGGAGCATGCCCGCGCGCGCGGCGCGAAAATCTACGGCGAAATCGCCGGCTATGCGTCGACCTGCGAAGCCTTCCATCGCGTTCGTCTCGAAGAATGCGGCGAGGAGCCTGCGCGCACCATCGGTCTTGCGCTTGACGAGGCCGGCATCGTACCCGAGCAGGTGCAGTACATCAGTTATCACGGCACCTCGACCGAGCTTAACGACAAGATCGAAACGCGCGCTATGAAGCTCGCCTTCAATGGCCACGCCTACAAACTCGCCGGCTCGTCGCTGAAGAGTCTCATCGGACATCCGCAGGGTGCGTGCGGCGCAGCCGGTATAGCCGCGACGCTTCTTGCCATGCGCGACGGCGTCGTCCACCCCACGCTCAATGTCGATGAAGCCGATCCCGAATGCGACCTGGACTATATTCCGGACGTTGCCCGCAAACTGGATATCGAATACGCCGTGGCCAACTGTATCGCCTTCGGCAGCAAGAATTCCGCCATAGTGCTCCGCAAAATCTGAGCCGTTGTGCGCCTTCTGCTCGCTATTGTCGCGGCGCTGGCGACCACCCGCTGCGCGCACCACTACAACGCCGACGGAATGGTGATGAGTATCGATGCGCCGCGCCGCACGATCGTGATCTCGCATCGCGACATCGCCGGCTACATGCCCGCGATGGTCATGCCGTTTCGGGTGCGGCATCCATCCGAGCTTTCGTCGCTGAAACCCGGTTCACGCGTCAGATTTCAGCTCGCGGTAAAAAAGCGGAGCGCCACCATCAGCCACGTGGCAGCCAGCAGTTCCTCCAACTCGAACTCTCCGGCGCCACTCCTTGCGACCAAGCTCTCCATCGGACAATCTGTCCCTGATTTTCAACTCACCGATCAGCAAAACCTGCCCGTGCGGTTTTCTTCATTCCGTTCCAAAGTCGTCGCCATCAACTTCATCTACACGCGCTGCCCGCTACCGGATGTATGCCCGCGGCTTTGCGCCAATTTCGCGCGCTTGCAGAAACGTTTCGCCGGCAGGGATCTCGTCCTGCTCTCGATATCCATCGATCCTCAATACGACACACCCGAAGTTCTCGCCCATTACGGTAAAATCTGGAGGGCGGATCCGGCAGACTGGCACCTGCTGACAGGTGATTCCCGTGCCATTCAGGAAATTGCCGCGCATTTTGGAATGGTCTACTGGCCCGAAGAGGGAGCCATGACGCACAACTCGCAAACTGCTATTGTGGCGCGAGGCGGCCGTCTCGCCGCGCTCGTCGATGGGTCCGCGTACGCAGTCTCGCAACTCGGCGATCTGATCGAAGAGCAACTCGCTCGTTAATGGGAGATAACATGTATCGCATCGCGCTCATCCTCACCTTTAGTACGGCTCTCACCACCAACGCCGCCGATATTAATCCGGCCAAGCCGAAGGATAAAGACATGTGCGTCGCCCCGCCCGGGGCCAACGCTCCCGCGCTTCCGGCCAAGATCATGACCGGGCAAGGCGTCGTGCATTTCCCCATCACGACGTCGAGTTCGGAAGCGCAGCAGTTCTTCGACCAAGGCGTCGCACAGATGCACTCTTTCTGGGCCGTCGAAGCGGAGCGATCCTTCCTTCAAGCCGCACAGCTCGATCCGGCTGCGCCCATGCCTCACTGGGGCATTGCGATGGTCGCTGCCGGGGATTATCGCCCACGATTTCAGCTCGATCGCGACGCGCCTTTGAAGCCCGCCGGTAAGAAGCCCGACCGCTACGGCGCCGAAGGCGGCACCGCGCGCGCCGTTGCTGCCGCCAAGAAGGCCGTGGCACTCAGTCAAGTTCCCGGTAAGGCCACCGACGTTGAAAAGACGTACATCGCCGCCATCGCTGCTCGACGCGATCCAGGTTCCGCCGATCGCGACGAAGGCTACATCCAAGGATTGCGCGCTATCGTCAATGCCGACGCGGGGGACATCGAGGCCGCCAGTTATCTCGCTCTTCACCTGATGCGCGGCTTCACCACTCCGGATCGCGCGCCCCGCCCGGGCAGCATGGAAGCCGTCGAACTGCTGCGCAAGCTGGTCGCAAAGGCACCCGACCATCCCGGCGTGCACCACTACATCATTCATGGATTCGAGGGTTCAACTTTCGCGCGCGACGCTTGGCCTAGTTGCCGGCGCTACCCCGAACTCGTGACCAACATTCCGCATGCTCTGCACATGCCGGGGCACATCTGGGCGCAAACCGGCAAGTGGGATGAGGCGGCGCATTCGTTCGAGACCGCCGAAGATAACGAGCTCAGCTATATGCGTGCCGATGCTCTTTACGGCCGCTACCACCACGGCCACAATGTTCAGTTTCTGATTACCACTTACTGCTTCCGCGGCGATTTCGATAAAGCCATGGAACAATCGCGGGGCTTGCTCGCGCTCGCCGAGAATCCCAACGAAGCGAAAGCCATCGACAATCCATATACGGCCTATCGCCAAGGCTGGTTCGGAGTGCTCCGTACTCTGGTCTTTTCGGAACAGTGGGACAAGATTCTCGACGGCGCCACGCTCCCGGTCTATGACAAGCCGCGGGAGCAAGCTTGGCGCCACTGGGCCACGGGACTCGCATTAGCGCACAAAGGCGCGCGCAACCCAGCCAAAGCCGAACTCCGCGCGATGGTGAAATCCTTGGACGCCCTCACCGTTGCGACCAAAGACGATGTGCCGCCCGCCCTCGAAGTGGCTCGCAAAGAACTCGAGGGCCAGATTCTTGTCGCGCGGCACAAGACGAAACAGGCCATCGCGACGCTTGAATCGGCCGCGAAGATGGAGCGCGCGCTTCGGTACACCGAGCCTCCTTCCTATCCCCGCCCAGTGCTCGAGGTCTTGGCTGAACTGGCGCTGAAAAACGGAAAACTCAGCGTGGCGGAAGCAGCCTACCGGGGTGCCTTGGATCAATACCCGGATCACAAGGTCGCTGCTGAAGGACTTGCGCTTCTCTCGCCAAGGCACCCCGCACCACGGCGCCTTAGCCGGGGGGGACACGAGCGGCGACCTTCGGTTTGACCGGAGGGCTGCACCTTCCTTATACTAATAAGGCTGTGATTATTATTCTGCTGACGACCGTGCACGTGCTGGTCTGCATTTTCTTGATTATCGTGGTGTTGCTCCAGAGCGGCAAAGCGGCCGATTTAGCGGGTGCTTTCGGCGGAATGGGTTCGCAGACAGCATTCGGCCCGCGCGGTTCCGCCACGCTACTATCGAAGGCGACGACGATTTCGGCCATCGTGTTTATGTTGACGTCGATGTCGCTCTCGATCTTTGCCACGCGGAATGCGGGCGGTGCGGGTGCTACGGTGTTGAACGGTAAGACGTCGAAGGCGGCTCCCGCCCCCAAATCGGCGGCTCCGGTGAACATCCCTCTCCCGGCTTCTTCGGCGCCGAAGAAGTAATCACGTCAAGTTGCAATGCCCCCGCGGAGGTGGCGGAATTGGCAGACGCACTAGCTTGAGGTAGGATTTTGCGCTAGTTGGACCAAAGCGGTTTTCAAGAAGCGGAAGTGGCGAAATTGGCAGACGCACAGCCTTGAGGTGGCTGCGCCCGCAAGGGCATGGGGGTTCAAGTCCCCCCTTCCGCACCATCGCTCAATTCGGAAGAGTTGGTCTACCGCATCCTTAACGATCATCCGCGTCCGGAATTAGGTTGGCGCTCTTCATCGGCCCCCACAGCATCGGATCGCTCAGTTCGAAACAGGCTTTTATCCGAGCGATGTATCCTGTTTGCGGGCCGGCCCCATGCAAGGCCGGAAAGAGGTAGTTGGCGACCCTGCCACCGTATCCTCGGCGGGCAGGAACCGGGTCGAGAAATAGCGAATGCCGTCCAACTCCTCCTGGCCCATGACCCATTGCAGAATCATTTGCGGAACGATGTATTCATGGAATGAAAGGCTTGCCGTCGTGCCGCACCTTGATCGATGATTGGCGCCGCCCAAGGCCATGGCGCTGCAGGCCGCAATCTTCGCCAGCACGCTCGGCTTATATCCGAAATCGAGTATTCGGATCTTCCCGCGCAGGCCGAACTCGGCGACTGATACATCGGGAAGCCCGACGGGCTCGATCCCGCATTCCTCCAGGCACACGCCAGCGAGCCCCCGAGATATAAGCACGGGATCTTCACGCTGGCGAAATTCCGAATGCGCCGGAAGGCGACGTGGTGCTTGAGCTCCTTCATGGCGACCTCATCACCCGACTCCGCAACTACGCTGGCAGGATCTTCCTGAATCCTTTGCGACGCCGTGCGTCTGGGTTTTGTGCTCTTGGATCGATTCCCAGTTCCGGAGTTCACCAATTCCAGCAGCAACAGGTCGGCGCCACAATACCGGTCAGCCCCGGCGAGCTAGTCTTTGGGCCAAATTGTGAAGTCGGCTGCCGCGTAGCGAACCGGGGCGCCATGCATGCCTTCGAGCGCCTGCCGCAACTCGAGGATGTGCCCGCGGGTCAGTTGTAACTGGTGCTCTTGTGGCTGATATCCAGTTCCCACTTTGTAGTCGATAAAGGGCGTATTGGTCTGCTCGATGTGGTTGCCCAGAACGTGCGCAATGAGCTTGCCGGCGGTGAAATTCTCGAGGCGCCGGATACTCTTCTTCTTTCCAATCGAGCGTTCCCGCGCTCGGCGACCCGTCGCATCGGCGATGAATATTTCCCAACCTCGCGAGCCGAGACGGAAGCTTCCGCCAAGATCAATCATCAGTTGACCATCCGGAACTCCCTGATGTTCCGCTACGCTTTCACCAACAACCGCGGGGCGGGAGACGCATTCCACAATGCGGGGTGGACCGATGCCAGTGCGCGCGGCAGCAGTTTCACCCAGGATCGGGCCGTCGCAGGCTCGCTCACCTCGGTTTTCGATCCGAAGTCCGTGGGGGAGCTGCGTTTTCAGTTGGCCGACCGGCGCGCAGTCATCCGCGCGAATGATGCTGTCGGACCGGGAATCGATATCGCCGGACTGGTGAACTTCGGCCGTCCGTTTGAGGGCAATTGCCGGCGCACTGAAGCGCATCAGCAAATCACATATACGTACGGCCACTTCGCGGGACAGCACCTCTGGAAAACGGGTGCGACTGTCAACCGCGTTCACCTCGATGCGCGTTCGGCGGATGGGTTCGGCGGCAATTACATCTTTGCGAACTTCTCGGATTTCGCCGCGGGCAGGCCGGATTCATTCCGCTAAAGCTTCGGGTCCGTGGAAACCAACTATGCGGTCATCAGCCACGGCGTGTTTCTGCCGGACCATTGGTCCGTAACGCAACGGCTCACTTTGGATGTGGGAATTCGTTATGACTTGGAACATCTGCCACGGATCTTTCATCAAGACACGAATAATGTGAGCCCTCGCATCGGCGCAGCATATCAGGTGGCTCCTGGCTGGGTAGTGCGCGCGGGGTATGGAATCTTCTTCGATCGATACATTCTGGCGAATCTGAATCGCGCTGTGCAGAAGAATGGAGCGAATGCCTTTGAGCGGATTTTCGAGGGGGATGCGGCCGCCGCTCTTTTTCAACGAACAGACGGCCGGTCATTGCTCGCACCGGCCGGCGGCGTGCGCCCGTCAATCCATCGTCCCGACGCTCGATTGGCTACTCCCTACAGCCAGCAAGCGAGCTTCTCAGTGGAGCACCCGCTGGCACGGGATCTGACGGCCAACGCATCGTATCTTTTCGTGCGTGGAGTAAAGCTGTCGCGCACCCGGAACATCAACCTCTTGCCGCCCGGGCCGCTATTCGGCGGATGGTTCGGCGGTAATTACATCTTTGCGGCCTTGATGGAGATAGGATGATATGGAGAAAAGGCCCAGTGAAGGAGCAGGAATGAATCGCAGATATTGTCTACAGACCGTCTTGGTCGGATTATCGGCAGTAACGGTGCGCGCGGAACACAAAGGGCGCCCTATTCAATTGCATGTGGATCTATCGGTGGACCCGGCCAGAGAACAGGAGATGCTCCACAACTTCCACACTGTCTTCCGTCCCGCTGCCAGCAAGCAGCCAGGGTTCATCGACGTGAAGATGCTCAAGTTGCGCTCGGCCCTTGCCGGTGCGGCGCCCAAAGCGGCGAATTACCGCTTCGAACTGACCTTCGCGACCGAAGAGCAGCGTCAGGCGTGGGTCGCGACTGCGACGCACAAGGAGGTTTGGCCTACCATCGAGAAGACGCTCGCCTCGAAAGACTACACTATCCTTCTGTATGACGAGGCGTGATTCATGAAATCTCCTGTGAATAAGATTTCGCGAAGACGGCTGCTGCATGCCAGCGGCGCGGCCGGAGCCGGAATATGCGGGCTCGCCGCGGGCCAGGGGACGCGAAGCGGTAAACATCCGAGGGCTCTCGCCTTGATTGGCGACCGCTATCACAACCCCGATTACATTCGCGTGAGTCTGGATCGCGTGTTTAAAGACGTCGGAATACCGATCGACTACACGATCTCCTATGATCAGATATCAGGCGATCTGCTAAAGAACTACGAATTGTTTTTGTGTTTGCGCGACGGCATGATCTGGCCTAACGGATACCTGGGGCCGGACGCATACACGGATTATGAACAGGGGCTCGAAAACGCGTCCCCTGAGCCCAATCCGGAATCCTGGATCACCGAAGAGCAAGGGGCGGCAGTAAAGGATTTCGTCACAGCGGGAGGCGGATTTTATTCGCTCCACAACAACAGCCACGTGTCGCTTTCATCCAAGAATTACCGGGACGTCATGGGTGGCGCATATGTCGGCCATCCGCCGCTGCGGCCGTTTCAGGTGCGCGTAGTGCGCAAGGATCACCCCATCACTCAGGGCATCCAGGACTTCATGGTCAACGACGAACAACACTACGTGGCGTACGACAAAGACAACAAACACGTGCTTCTGGAATCCGTAAATCTTGACGGATTGAATTACGAAACCTATGGAATGAAATCGGTAGCGGGGTGGGCTTACGACTACGGTAAAGGACGCGTCGTTTTCACTGCCGTTGGACACACGAACCATGCCATGTGGGTTCCAGCCTACTTCGAATTACAGAAGCGCGCGGTCAGGTGGCTGCTGAAGCAGATCTAGACTGTGAACGAAGCTTCCGACAAGAACGGCAAGGCCAGAATACAAATCTTCGGGCGACCGGGGTGCGCGCACGACTACACCATCCGCGATTTTCCTCGGCCGCAGCGATGTTCCTTTCGAATGGACCGAAGTCAACGCCGGTGAAGGTGGCTTTGAAGAAGAGCAGTTGCCGATGTGCGTGTTTCCGGATGGCAGCCGAATGGAGGCCGGGCCGGCGGGCTTGAGTGCCGCGCGGTTTACGGTGCATCGGAATGTTTGAAAACCGTCGTGATCGAGAGGTTTGCTATCGGCGATCAGGCGTCTATGCATTTTGCTCGATTTGCGCGGGCCGTTACCATCGTGATCCGCAGCGAATCGTTGAAGGCCACGCTGTCGAATTATTTGCTGGATAGAATCAATGCGTCCCCTAATGTTCACGTGCTCACGCAGACGGAGGTTACCGGGCTCGACGGCGATCGGATTCTGCAATCGATCACGCTGACAGATCGCAAGACCGGGCGCAACTACACTGCACCCACGCATTGGCTGTTTGTTTGTATCGGGGGTGAGCCCCATACGGAATGGTCCGAGGACGTCGGGATTATCCGCGACGAAGGTGGGTATCTCGTCACTGACCGGGATCTAGTAGAGGACGGCCGCATGCCTGCTAGCTGGCCGTTGAAGCGGAGCCCGTACCAAGTCCAAACCAGCATGCCCGGATTGTTCGCGGCGGGCGATGTTCGCCACGGCTCGGTAAAACGATGCGCGTCCGCTGTGGGCGAGGGTGCCATGGCGATCGCTTCCATTCACCGCTATCTGGCGGTAGTGTAGTCCGATCAGGCGAGCCACTCATCCAGGTGCGCGCTTACGAAATCGTCATCCTGTAAGTGGGGGTACAGCGCGCGCACGCGATCGATCTCCTCCAACTGCCCGGGCGAGAGATCCTCATCGGGATCCAGGCACCAGCGGCCTTCAAGCAGACCCTGTCGGCGCAGGACTTCGTGAATCCCCGCGATGCATCCGTGAAAGCCGTTGGCCGGATCGAACAAGGCGGCGTTGCTGTCGGTGACCTGTGAGGCGAGCCGCAGGAGTTCGGGCCGAATCTCGGCTGACGAGTGCACCACTTGCCGCACTTGTTTGAACAGCGTAACGGCGGTGCCGGTCCAAACCGCCCAGTGTCCCAGGAGACCTCCGACGATTCGCACGGATTCGCCGCCGACCGAGAATTCACTTAGAAGATCGACCAGAATATTGTCATCGTTACCGGTGTAGAGCGAGACGTCCCGCGCCCTATCTGATTCCGCCACGGCCCGAATGACATCGAGCGTTTGATACCGGTTGAATGGAGCGATTTTGATTGCAACCACATTTTCGATTTGCGCGAATTGCATCCAGAACTCGTACGGCAGCTCGCGGCCGCCCACACTCGGCTGCAGATAGAAACCGATCACCGGAATAATTGAAGCAACCGCGCGCGCATGGTCGATCAACTCAGGGATGCTCGCCTGCCCGAGTGCTCCCATGCTAAGCAGCACGGCGTCATAGCCTAAGCTGGCGGCGAGTTCACCTTCTTTAATTGCCTGTAATGTCGGTCCGCAAACACCCGCGATCTTCACCGCGTAATGGTTCCGCATTTCGTCGATGGCAAGTTCGAGGACAGGTTGCAACAAACCGACCTGCGGGCTGCGAATCGCGAACTGCGTAGTGTGAACACCCACGGCGATGCCGCCGGCGCCCGAGGCCAGATAGTAACGCGTTAACGCGCGTTGACGCCGTTCATCCAGTTTGCGCGCGCTGTTGAGAGCCAGCGGATGGGCTGGAATGGCAAGACCTTCGCGAAGCCTCGCCCGCACGCTCGGTTTAGAATTTGCCATCACGGACATCGAAATGAGTCGGTTTGCGAAGCGTGTTTCCGCCGATCGAAATCCAGTGAGCGGTCCAATCGATCAGTTCCGCAATCGTCACCGAAGGATAGCCAAAGAGCCGGTGTGATTTAGCGGCGACGCTGATCAGCGCGGTGGTTGCTTCCGCTCCATCCCAAACAGGTTCTATATTGAAGCGGCGTGCGAATTCGAGCGCCAGATATCGCACCGAGAGCGTCTCGGGACCCGTGATGTTAAAGATTGCGGGAGGCGACTGGCAATGCTCAATCGCCCGCAGGCATGCGCGGTTGGCATCGCCTTGCCAAATCACGTTCACCAGGCCCATGCGCAGGTTCACGGGTCGGCGCTCGTAGACGGCGCTGCCGATATCGAGCAGCACCCCATAGCGAAGATCGATCGCATAGTTGAGCCGCAATATCGCGGCGCGCGTGCCCCAACGATGCGATGCATATTCGAACATTCGCTCCCGGCCCAGCGCCGACTGCGCATATTCACCGGAGGGGGCGACCGGCGTGAGTTCCGTGGCGCCTCCTTCGTTTATCGGCATCAGGGGGTAAACATTTCCGGTCGAAAACGCGACAATGCGCGACTCCCGAAAGCGCTCCGCCACCAAGCCGGGAAGATACGTATTCATCGCCCAGGTCAGGTGTTCCGATCCGCTTGTTCCGAACTTACGCGCCGCCATGAAGATGACGTTTGGGATCGAAGGTAAGCAAGCCAGCGCAGCCGAATCGAGAAGATCGCAGCGAACGGTTTCGATTCCGTCCGCCTCTAGCCGGGGCGCCAGCGACTGATCGCTAAACCGCGCCACGGCAACAATGCGTTTGCGAACGCCAGTCTCGCGACAGGCTCGTACCGCAAGCCGCGCGAGACTGGGACCCATTTTGCCGCCCACTCCAAGGATCATGAGATCGCCCGAGAGAGCACGCATGGCATCAACGTCGGCGCTCATCGGAGTTGAAAGCCGGTCCTCCAGTTCCTCTTCCGAGTGAATGAGCCCTGACTTTTCAGCCGAGTTCAAAGCCGCCTCCCGCATAGATCATTGATTCGTCGCCTCGCACGTCCGCGCCCCGCACCATGCGAATGAGTTTGCGCTCAGCGTGGAAGCCTAGGCTGCTGGCGATCTCCACGGCTTGCCGATTGGCGGGCAGCAAGTCCCAATACCACGGGCCCGCGCTGGCACCGAGCGTATCTGCAATAAGCATTCTGGCCAACTTGGAACAGCGCGCGACACACGGTCCGAGATACTGAGCTCGTGAACCGGGCCGCCACATTGCGTAGCCTTCGTCTTCGGTCGTTCGCGAACGCCGGCTTGCATTGAGCGACTTCAAGACGCTTGCGCGATTGGCGCCGAATGCTTCCATATCCAGTCCATAATCGAGGGGGCCGTTGACCTGCGGCGTGCCGCCCCCAACGGTTGCCCCAAATGATCCCGACCATCTCTCAATCAATTGCTCATCGCGGAATCCGAGGCTTTCATACAATGGGCGGCCCTGCTCGGTGGCGTCAAGTTTCACGGACTGCATGCGCTTTTCGGTCGCCAATGCGAGCGTGCGCTCGACCAACTGCCGCGCAAATCCACGCCTTCTATATTCCGGATGAGTCAAGACCATGCCCAACCACGCGAGCCGGTTCTCGTAACAGATCAGAGTTGTCGTTGCGACCACGCGACCATCGCACTCGATTGCCAGGCACCCGTCGGGATTCAGGCTCAGTAATAGAGACCAGTCGGCGGCAGTCTGGTTCCAGCCGGTAATCGAAGACAACGCCATCGCAGCGGGAATGTCTGGCGCGGTCAGGGTGCGAAGTGTGGGGGCGCAGTTCACGCCACTGCTTTGGTAAGAACATCGCGCAGCCGTTGCGCGACAATCAACTCTTCGCCTGGTTCAAGCATCCACACCCCGACCACGATGGTATTTTCGTCGGACGGCAACCCGGCCGCTCCCGAAGTGTGACCGGTAGAAGGATTCAACTCGATCGCAGGTGTTCCGTTACGAAGTTCTTCTGCTACGGCCAGAGGGCTCTTGCGCACCTTGTTCTGGTCGTAACGCAAGATCAGATGTGGCACGTGGTTTGCCGCCGGCGGAGTCACAATTTCGTATTGCAGCGTAGGAACGTCCTTCAGCACTGCGGCAATCTTTTCCGCACGATGCCGAAACCCAGCTTGCATCCCGTCCTCATCCTGACTCAGGAACCAATCCACCGCTGCGACCATTCCGATGATCTGCTCCTTGGCCACTTTCATGCCCCGGCCGACGGTTTCATCGTAAGGATTATTGTTCAGCGCCGCGGCTTCGATCAGGTCCTTGCGGCCCAACAAAAGGCCGGCGTTCTGCGGACCGCGCATGCCCTTGCCGCCGGAAAAGGTCACCAGATCGAAACCCATTTTCGTGAACGCCCAAAGATTGGAGATGGGCGGGACATCGGCTGCCGCATCATTGAAGCAAGGCACTCCATGGCTATGTGCGACGCGAATCCAATCCTCGCGGCTGATCTGCCCGTGCTCCGCCGCGTTGAAGAAGTGGCACATCGCCGTGCGCTCGGTGAATGCTCGCTCATATTCGGGCAGCGTCTCCACTTCCACAAAACGAATGCCGCAATTTTTGATCGCATGGTCGTAACCGTACCGATGCGCTTTCTGAATGATGACTTCGCTCTTAACGTGGGATAGATCGTTGGGCAGTAACTCAATGTCGGCGGGCTTGCCCACCGTCATGCACGCGGCCGTTCCCAGTGTAAGCGCTGAAGCCGCGCCCGCGCTCACCAACGCCGCCTCGCATTTCAACTGCCGCGCGATATATTCGCCCGATTTCTTCTGCAATTCCGCAAGCCGCACGGGATGTTTCGCAGCCAGTGCCACAGCGGCCTGCACTTGCGGCGGCATCACCGACGCCGTGAACATAGTGTAAGTTCCAGCGGCGTTGATGATCTTCGTCACACCCAGCTTGTCGTAATAATCCATCGCTCCTGAAACCTGTGTCTTGCCGGCGGCCTGCACTCCGGGCACCGCGGTTCCGACCCCGAGAACCGCCAGCGCGTTGCGCACGCTGCCGAAGAATGTTCGCCGAGTACTTGAAAGCATGACTACTCCTTATTTTCCGTTACGCCAAGATTTCTTTGATGACGCGCCCGCCGATGTCGGTGAGCTTCTTATATCGCCCCGCGTGAAGGTACGTGAGGCGATACTGATCAAGACCCATCAGATGTAGCAGCGTGGCATGGAAGTCGCGAATCGGGATCTCCTCGGTTGCCGCACGGACCGAAAACTCGTCCGTCTCACCGAAGGTCGCGCCCGCTTTCACGCCGCCACCCGCCATCCAACTGCACAGCCCGTACTGGTTATGATCGCGGCCCGGCTTGTCCGAGGTCAGATTGTTATCGAATGGTGTCCGGCCCATCTCCGACGCCCAAACCACGAGCGTGGAATCCAGCAGTCCGCGCGACTTCAGGTCCGCGAGTAACCCTGCGATGGGCTTATCGACTTCCTGGCAATGAACCGGCAGCCGCTCTTGAATCGCTCCGTGATCGTCCCAACGGTCGCCTCCAGCGCCGTGCAGCAGTTTCACATAACGGACGCCGCGCTCCACCATTCGCCGCGCCAGCAGGCATTGGCGGCCGAAGGGCTCCGTTATCGGATCATCCAAACCATAGAGCTTCCGCGTGGCATCGGTTTCAGATCTCAAATCGACCAGTTCCGGAGCTTTGGTCTGCATCCTGAATCCAAGTTCATAGGACGCGATGCGGGCCTCGAGTTCGCCGGTGTTCGAGCGCTCCGCCGCGTGCTTCTTATTGACCCAGTTCAGCAGATCGAGTTCGGAGCGCTGCTGGGCGGCGGTCATATCGGGCCGCCGATTTAGATCCACAATCGGAGTCGCGCCATTGCGGAACAGCGTTCCCTGATACGCCGCCGGAAGAAATCCATTGCCCCAAACGCCTGCGCCACCGATGGTCGAACCGCGGCGATCGCCCATCACCACAAACCCCGGCAGATCCGCGTTCTCACTGCCGAGACCATACGTTAACCACGCGCCGATTGACGCGCCGCCTGGAAACATGTTGCCGGTTAGCGTGTGATAAACCGCCGGGCCGTGATTGTTGTTGTCGACTTTGAGGCCGTGGATGAACGCCATGTCGTCGACGCGCGTTGCCAGGTTCGGCAGCAGGCTCGACATCCACCGGCCGGATTCGCCATGCTGCTTGAATTCCCAGTAAGGCGGGATCACCCGATTGGGAGCGGCCGAGAACGTGGCAAGTTCCCCCGTGGTACGCTCGGCCTTCGGCATCTGCTGGCCCGCGTATTTCACCAGCGCTGGCTTGTATTCGAACGTATCCATCTGGCTGACGCCGCCTTCCATGAACAGGAAGATGCAGCTTTTCGCCTTGCAGGGCAGGTGCGGCGGCTTGGGAGCCATCGGGTTTACCGGTGCTTCCGACGCTTTGGCCGAATCGGCTGCAAGCATGTCGAGCAGCGCCAATCCTCCCAATCCCAAGTACGAATCCAGCAACATTTGACGTCGAGTCATCGGTTTCCTTAATCAATCCACGTACAAAAATTCGCTGGAATTCAGCAGCACGCGGCAAAGAGCGTCGAGCGAGCCGTTGAATTTCGTGAAGGTAGCAAGCTCATCGGGTCTCGCGGGCCGGTTGAGCACGATTTCGAAGAGGCGGCGAACCTGTGCCGGACGATTCACGCCGGCGTCTTTCTCAACCCGCTTGGCCAAATACTGAGCTTCTTCGTGGATCAGATCGCCATTCATCATCGACAGCGCCTGCAGCGGCGTGGTCGTCACATTGCGCCGGTCGCAAGATTCACTGAATGCGGTGGCATCAAACGAAGCCATCATCGGCAGAGGCAGCGAGCGCCGCTGGAAAATATAAATCGATCGGCGCCGCGCATCCGCCTCATTCTCGTTCGGTTCCCACATCAAGCCGCCGGTTCGCCCATAGCGCGCGAAGTCGGCCAGATCGCCAGGCAGGGCGGGGAAGATGCTGGGCCCGCCGCGCTCGGGATTCAGACGCCCACTGACAAACAGCACGCTATCGCGGATGGCTTCGGCTTCAAGCCGCGTCCGGTTAAAGCGCCACAGTAGTCGGTTATCAGGGTCTTTCGTGTTCCTTGCAAACTGCGGATTCTCCGACGCCTGCTGATAAGTGTTCGACATCAGGATCAGCTTATGCATCGCCTTCAAGTCCCAACCGCTCTCGACGAATCGCAAGCTGAGGGTATCGAGCAATTCCGGATGCGATGGCCGCTCGCCGTTTTTGCCGAAATCACTTGGCGTGCGCACGATGCCGTATCCGAAATGGTGCTGCCACATCCGGTTGACGAACACGCGCGCAGTTAGCGGATTATCCGGCGACGCAATCCATTTGGCCAGCGTCAGGCGCCACCCGCGGGTCGGGAATTGGCGGTAGCGATCCGTTTCGATGACGGCGGCTTCGGACTTGCCGGTGACGGCACTGAGAAAGCCGGGTTCCACTTGCTCGGCCGGCTGCCTGTAGTCTCCCCGCTTCAAAACATGGGTTGGCGAGATGTCCGGCCCGCTCGGAGGTCCAGGCACCTGCGTCACGCAAAGCACGCTGGGCTTCCAGCGCGCCAGACGCAAGCGGATCAGGTCGAGTTTGGCACTCAGCTCACCATGCTTAGTCTTCTCTTGCTCGCTGAACACGGAATCGCCCTGATACTTCGCACCGATCTCGGTCCGCATGTCCTCAATCGTCAGAGCCTGAAAGCGGTCGGCCGGATTGATATCCGTTTTCGCATAACCGGCTTTCAATTTGACCAGCAGTTCCATTTCGTAAGCATCGAGCGCCGCTTTCTCTTCCGCATCGCCAGTGCGAGTCGCGGCTTGGAGAAGATCGGTGTGCCGGTCCTGTTCGTCCGGGCTGAAGATACGTTGCTTCGGAAGCTTCAACTCGAGCCGCAAATCGGATTTGTCGAATTCACCCGGCTTGGCGCGTTCGGTCTTCTCTTCGACCAGTTGTTTCCGAAGCTGTTCTTCGTACTCGTCCAATTCTTTCTTCTCGGGCCCGCTCTTCAGCCGCTCTTCATACTCCTTCATCTTGGCCTCGGCGACCGCGCCGAGCGCTTTGTCTTTAAACGGAACGTCGATCGGCTCAGCCGCTTCGGTGGTGGCGAAGAAAGCTTGCATGCGATAGAAATCGCGCTGAGGAATCGGATCGTACTTGTGATCGTGGCAGCGCGCGCAGCCCACCGTGATTCCTAGAAAAATCGAGCTCGTCGCTGTCGTGACTTCACTCAAATAGTTCTGGCGAACATCGGCCGCAACCAGGTTCGATCGGTCCCACGGGGCGAGCCGCAAAAACGCGGTAGGAATTAAGTCCTGCTTGTCCGGTTGATAGTTGTTTCTAGTCTTGCTCTGCTCATCCGCACCGGCGAGTTGCTCGATTACAAAACGGTCGAACGGCATGTTCGAGTTGAAAGCTTTGATCACCCAATCTCGATAACGCCAGACGTTTCCGATCGCGCCGTCGCCTTCAAGTCCGCTGGTTTCGCCGTAGCGCGCCAAGTCGAGCCAGTGGCGGCCCCATCGCTCGCCATAACGTGGATCCGCAAGCAGCCGGTCCACTAACTTCTCATAAGCATCGGGCGAATGATCGGCAAGAAAAGCTTGGAGCTCTTCTTCGGAGGGCGGCACACCCACCAGATCGAAATAGATTCGCCGCGCGAGCACCCGCTTCGAAGCCGCCGGGGCCGGCTGCAATCCGGAAGCTTGCAACTTAGCCAGGATAAAGTTGTCTATCGGATTCTTGATCCATGGGCTCGCAATCTGCGGAGGATCTTTCTTGACGGGCTTCTGATATGGCCAGCGCCACTCGCCCGCAGAGACAGATTCCTTTGAAGGCGGCTGCGCGCGAATCCAATCCTCTACAATTGTGATATCCGCGGCGGCTAGTTCACGCCCCATCGGCATGCGCGGAGCGATTTCGCCCTTCAGCAACTTAACGAGCGGGCTATTCTCCGGGTGTCCTGCGATAACCGCCCGCCCGTGCTTGCTGCCCCCCTGGATTACGGTATCGAGAGAGGCGACTGAAAATCCGCTGCTGTGGATCTTGCTCGAGTGGCACTCACCGCAGTTCTTCTGGAGCAGGTCTTCGACGGGGGAGGCGGCTAACATCGAACCGGCACAGAAAAGCGAAACCCATAGACTCCGGCCGGCAAACGATTTTCGCATGGGGTTTCTTGATTTTACCGCTACTTGAGCGTCTTATGAAGCCAGGCCAGCATGGGCGCTTTGTAGCCAGTGAACTTGGGGTCCTTCTCCCAATTCATCACTCCGTGTACACCATCCTCAACGGTGATCAATTCCGCCGGGACTCCCGCTTTCTTGAACAACTCCATCGCCAGCGTCGCCTGTGAGTAGGGCACCATTTCGTCCTTCGTTCCGTGAATAATTAGGAACGGCGGAGTCTTGCGGTTGATATAGACAGCGGGCGAAGATGCTCGAATTTTTGCCATTCCCGCGTCATCGAGTTCCTGGATCTGAAAGACGCCCTGAATCTTCTTGGTGAGCGGTTTGCCTACCAGTTCTTTGGACCATACGACCATGTCGATCGGGCCGTAGAGGCAGACCACGGCCGCAACGCCCACGTCATTCTTCGTGCCCACGAAGTTCACCAGGTGACCGCCGGCGGACTCTCCCATGAGCGCAATGCGCGCAGGGTCGGCCTTGTACTCGGCGGCATGGGCCTTCACGAAGCGCACCGAGGCTTCCACGTCTTCCACTTGCGCGGTATAAGGGTAATCCGGGGCCAGCCTGTAGTCGATGGTGAACCACGTAAAGCCACCTAGAGTTAGCGGCTCGAACAAAGGCTGCACGAATGCAGCGGTCTTGCTGCCGCCCGACCAGCCGCCGCCGTGAACCAGGATCACCGTCGGGAAAGGCCCCTTGCCCGGCGGAACGTGCGCGTCCAATTTGACGCTGACACCTCCCGGCCGCGTGTACTCGACATCGCGAACCACGGTGTAATCTTCAGCGGCCGACGCAGCCATGCAGAAGAGCAGGAAAGAAAAGAGAATGCGCATAGTTAGACCGGTGTCAGATTAGAATGTCCCATCCCAGGCCCGGCGTTTCGGGAGGCTGCATATAAATGCCGTCCGGCCCCTTCGTAATTCGATTGTCTTCGGTGAAGCGCTCGTAAACCTCTTTGGGGCCGCCCGGCGGAGGCATGAACATCTCGGCCCACGGACTATTAACCGTCGCCATGATGAAGTGCGAGCAGTCGAAAACTCCGCCGCCATGTGGAATTACGGGGATGTCGTAAGCCGCCGCCAAGGCCGCCACGCGCCGCAACTCGGTAAGCCCTCCGACCCAGTGAACATCGGGCTGCCAGATGCTTGCCGATTTATTTTCGAGCAGCCGCCGGTAACCATAGCGCGTGTATTCGTGCTCGCCCGTTGCAATGCGCGTGGATTTGATGGCGGCGTTCAAACGCCCGAAGCCCTCGTAATCGTGGGGCTGCAGGCATTCCTCCATCCAGTACACCCGGTAGGGCGCGACCATGTCCGCCATCTCAAGCGTGTATCGCTCGGTCCACGCCATCCAGCAATCGAGCATGATCTCGCCATCGGAGCCCACCTTGTCCCGCGTGCTCTTCACCAACTCGACATTTTTCTTCATACCCTCGCGCCCATCGGCTGGCCCGTGTGGAATGGCCAGCTTCAAGCGCTTGTATCCGAATTCCAGATGCTGATCGATGTCATTGCCGGTGCAATACGCGGGAAGGCGAGGCTTGGTCGCGCCGCCGAGCAGCTTGTATACGGGCATCTCGAGCGACTTTCCGACGATATCCCACAGCGCGAGATCCACGCCGCTGACGGCATGCATCCCGATGCCGGCGCGGTCGTAATACATACTGGAGCGCCATAAAATATCCCAGTTGCGCTCGATGTCGAACGGGTCTTTGCCCATCAGCAGCTTGGCGAAATGTTGTTCGACCAGCATGCCACCCGCGGGCCCGCCTTGCCCATAACCCTTTACACCCTTGTCGGTCGTGATCTCAACAGTAAAGCCGGGTACTTTTCCCGCATCCGGCATGAAGAGCGACCGCGTCGCCTTGTACTCCGGATAAATCGACATCGGGCTCGCCACTTCCACATTGGTCGTCGACCAAGATCCGGGAGCCGGCGTGTATTCGGGCAAAGGCCGGCGCGGACGAGGATTGACCAGCCGCACGCCTGTGATCTTCTGCTTGCTCTTTTCGCCGGCAAACGGCAGCGCGGTCACCGGAGCCAGCGCGCAAGCGGCCAAGCCGCCAAGTTGCAGGAACGATCGCCTTTTCATGCCAGAACTTCTTTCACGACGCGCCCGTACACATCGGTCAGCCGGAAGTCGCGCCCGCTGTAACGGTAGGTCAGCTTCTCGTGATTGAGGCCGAGCAGATGCAGAATGGTCGCGTGCAGATCGTGGACATGCACGCCGTTGTTTACCGACCGCCACGCGTACTCATCGGTCTCGCCGTAGACCATCCCTTGCTTCACGCCCGCACCCGCCATGAACATGGTCCAGCAATACGGATTGTGATCGCGCCCGCGATCGTCCGAGCCAGCCGCCGGATTGATGCTCTGATCGTACGGCGTGCGGCCGAATTCGCCGGTCCAAATCACCAGCGTGTCGTCCAGGAGGCCGCGCGCCTTTAGATCGGTCAACAATCCCGTAAGCGGTTTGTCGATCCCCTTCGTGCTCTTACGCAAAAGCTCGTTGATGCGCGTGTGATGATCCCAGCCGTTGTCGGTCACCTGGATATAGCGGACGCCGGCTTCGGCCAGCCGCCGCGCCATCAGGCATTTCCGCCCGAAGTTGTCCGTCTCCTTCTCGCCGATTCCGTACAGATCCTGCGTTGCTTTCGATTCCCGGGTCAGGTCGAAGACTTCCGGCGCCTGCATCTGCATCCGAAAGGCGAGCTCGTAGGACTGGATCAGCCCTTCAATGTTACGATCTTCGCCCATGGTCTCCAGATCCAAACGGTTTCGCGCTTGAATCAGATCGAGATGCCGGCGCTGCAACTCGCGCGGCAATGTGGGGTCGCCTAAATACCCGATCTTCGAATCTTTTACTGGAGTGCTGGCGTTGCCGAGCCTGGTTCCCTGATAGATCGCCGGCAGGAAAACGTTGGAATAGTGCAGCGGGCTTCCATCGTCGCCGTAGAGCATCGGGCTGATCACCACGAATCCGGGCAGGTTCTGGTTCTCGGTGCCGAGACCGTAGACGACCCACGAGCCCATCGACGGCCGCACAAATTGCAGGGCGCCGGTTTGAAAAATCCGAATAGCTCCCGGATGCGCGGGGCTGTCGGTCTGCATCGCGCGCAAAAAACAAAGCTCGTCCACCTTGCCGCTCAGGTTTGGCAGAAGGTCGGACATCCACATTCCGTTCTGGCCCACTTGCTTAAAATTGGAAACTGGCGGCATCAAGCGCGCGGTGGCCTCGAAGCGCTCTGTCGCTGCGTTCACTTTGAACGGTATCTTGTTGCCCGCTTCACTCTTCAGGCGCGGCTTGAAATCGAATAGGTCGGCCTGCGACGGGCCGCCTTGCATCCAGAGCAAAATCACGCGCTTCGCTTTGGGCGGAAAATGCGGCTTCTTAGGAGCAAGCGGATTCTCGGTTTCAGACGCGCGCGCCGATTGATCGGCAGCCATCGCCGCAAAGGCGACTGAGCCGAAACCGCTGCCGAGCGTGCGCAGAAAACCGCGGCGGCTGTCCGGAAGCGGATCGATGGGATGATTCATAACGGCTATCTCCTGTACAGAAATTCACTCGACGCGAAAATGGCGTGGCAGTAGCGCGTCCAAGCTTCAAGACGCGTGTCGGACGGCGGCTTCGGTTCCTTGCGCAGATCGCCTTCGAAATCGGAAAGAAACTGTTTCGCCTGCTGGAAGTCGCGGTCGGTTGCGGGCCTGTTCAGCGCAGAAAAAATGATGCGAGACACGCGCGCATTGTCATCCAGATTCTTCTGCTCCAAAAGACTCGCTGCCAGCCGCCGAGCTTCCTGCTTCACGAACGGCGCGTTCATCAGGTATAGCGTCTGCGTCGGCACCGTTGTCGGCATGCGCGTCCCAACCACCTGATCGGGATCTTTGAAATCGAAGAGGTTCAAGATATCGACGTCCTCCATCTGGCTGTTGCGCATGATGGGCTGGTAGACCGTGCGCCGGAATCTTACGGAGTCCTCGATCACCGAATCGTCTTCCAGGAAAAACGGCGCGATGGTGTGGACATTCTGAGCCGTCAGCGGCAGGGCCGGACCGCCGCGCCCCGCGTCAAGATGACCGCTGACTTGCAGAACCGAGTCCCGAATCGCTTCAACCTCGAGCCTGCGGCGATTGGCCCGCCACAGCAGCTTGTTGTCCGGATCGATCTCGCTCGATTTCTCGTCCTGTTTACTCGAAAGCTGGTACACCCGGCTCAACACAATGTCCTGGATCGTCTTCTTCGTCGACCAACCGTTTTCAATCAATCGCGAAGCCAGATAATCGAGCAGTTCCGGGTGCGTTGGCGGCTCGCCGCGCGACCCGAAGTTCTCCGTGGTTGCGACAATCCCGTCGCCGAAGAGATGGTGCCAAATCCGGTTTACATACACGCGCGCGGTCAGCGGATTCTTCTCGCTGGCAATCCAATCGGCGAGTTCTTTGCGGCCGCTCGAGTGCGCGGCAATTTCCGGCGGCGCCCCGAATGACACAGCACTCAAGAAACGCCGCGGTGTGAAATCCCCGAGCGCGTGCGCATCGCCCTTAACCGCAATCCGCGCATCTTCGGGGAAGTCCATGTCCTCTGCCGCGTAAACGTATGGCAGCGCGGGCTTCATGTATTTCGTAAACGGAACAATCTGGCGATCCGGCGCGGTGCCGCTCTTCTTTTTCAAGGCGGCAAGCTGCGCCTCGGCCTCCTGGATCAGTGTCTCGTCCAGCGGCGTGGCGGCCTCCACTCCGGTAATGCGCTGCTGGACGGCCGCTTGTTCTTCCTGGTTCACCTTTTCGGCGGCTTCGGTTTCGGCGACCCGGCGCTGCCAGCTCTCGTAATCGCCGGCGTAGCGTCGAACCGTTTCAATGTTTTCCGGCACGCGAACGGTATTGATGCCGCCCTCCGCATTGCCAGGCGCCAGCGTCTTGGTGCTCAAAAAGATGCCGGCCATCCCGTAATAGTCCTTGTTGGTGATCGGGTCGAACTTATGATCGTGACAGCGCGCGCACCCCACGGTGAGCCCTAGAAAGGTGCGACCCACTAGATCCGTTTGCAGATCGGAAACGTCGAGCCGTAGTTGCTTCCGATCGTACGAAAACCATGCCCAGGGACCCAGAACCAGAAATCCAGTCGCAGCGAATTCAGGTTTGGCGGGATCCTCGACGCCGGCGATCTGTTCCTTCACGAAACGGTCGTACGGCTTGTCTTCGTTGAAGGATTGGATTACGTAATCGCGGTAGCGCCAAGCTTCGGGCAGCGGAATGCGACGTCCGACGCCCGTGGTGTCGGCATAGTAGGTTACATCCAGCCAGTGGCGCCCCCATCGGTCTCCGAACGCAGGTGAGGCAAGCAGGCGATCCACCACGCACTCGAACGCTTGGGGCGAACGATCCGCCAGAAACGCGGCGACATCATCCGGCTCCGGCAGCAGCCCCGTCAAATCCAGCGTCACGCGCCGCAGCAACTCGTACTTGTTCGCGTCCTGAACGGGCTTTATGCCCTTCTGCTCCAATTTGGCGAGTATGAAGCGGTCAATATCGGAACGCGCCCATGACGTATTCTTCAACGAGGGAGCAGCAGGTTTAACAACTGGCCGGAAGGCCCAATAAGAGTTTGCCTGAGGGGGGTTCACCGTCGCCGCGGTCTCCGGCCAGAATGCTCCCTCCTTCACCCATCTGGTTAGCGACTCGATTTCGCCGTCCGAGAGTCTTGAGGAAGGCGGCATCTTCACCGTGCCTTCGTAACGAACAGCTTGCAGCAGACGGCTCGAATCCGGCGTTCCAGCCGCGATATATTCTTGCGCCAAGTGCACTCCCTCGCGTGAGGTGAGCTCGATGCCTTTCATCTTCACTTTGTCGCTGTGACAAGTGCCGCAGCGGGAGAAAAGGATCGGCCGCACCTTCGATTCGAAGAACTCCACCTGGGACGGCGTCGCCGAAAACCCGAGCAGCGGCAGCCCTAGCAGAATGAGGATGACGCGCGTCACGTGACTACCTCCAATACATTGTTTCCATCATTTCCACCCGGTACGCCATCTCGATGCGCCACCGTCCGCATCAACGCATACCCCCGCTGGAACGTCTGCAGATGGCTAGTCATCGCGGTTCTTGCGCGGCTCGGGTTGTGCCGGCGGATCGCCTCCAGAATTGCGGCGTGCTGTTCATTGGCGAGCTCTTTGCTGCCAGGGTTTTGCTGCGATTTCACGATCCATTCGTGCAGCAATCCGCGGATCGTGCGCAGCATCTGGCCCAAAACCTGATTCTGCGACGCCACGGCAATCGTGAGATGAAATTCCAAATCCAATTCGGCGAAACTGTCCGACTGCAGCGCCGCGTCCATCTGTTTCACCAGATTCTGGAGCCGCTTGATATCGGCAGCCGGACATCGCGCGGCGCACAATGCTACCAGCTCCGATTCAAGCGCGATTCGCGTTTCACATAGATCGCTGATCTGCTTGTCCGTCGTCAGGAACCCGGTAGTCAGCACCCGCTCGAAGAACGCCGAAGGCCCGTCGGCGACGTACGTTCCCTCTCCCGCACGCATGCGTACCATCCCCAGAAAGGCCAGCGATTTCAGGGCTTCACGCAGTGTCGAGCGGCCAATGTTCAGCGCCTTGCAGAGCCCCGCTTCAGACGGCAGCCTCTCACCGGGCTTCCATTTTCCCGCGGTAATCATGTCCACAAGCTGCCGAGCTACCTGCTCGCTCAGGGTGGTGCGAGAAACGGGCGTCAGACTCATGATCGTGCTTTGTGCCTTCAGGAATCCCTTGCTAACGTCGCGAAATTGAAATATACTCCCCAAAGCGAAGATATGCAAGGCTGCTGTGTTGCTTGTCAGACAAGTAGCAAGCAGCCAGAAAAGGGAGTCTATGAAACGATATTCCAGTTTAATCCTCCGCCGCGGTGCGCATTTCGCGGCGGCGGCGCTCTGTTGCGCTTTGGTGTGGGGTCAATCCGAACGCGGTTCAATTCGCGGGACGATAGAAGATTCCAGCGGCGCCGTAATCGCCGCAGCTTCGGTCACAGCGGTGAACACGGGGACCGGGGTCCGAACGCCGACTAACACCTCCGAAGCGGGGAATTACAACATTCCGCAGTTGCCTCCGGGAAACTATTCGGTTGAAGTAGAACGCACCGGCTTCAAAAAACTTACACAAGAAAACGTCACCGTCCAGGTAGGCACCGTGACCGGTCTTGATCTGAGGCTTGATGTCGGACAGACCAATGAAAGCGTGACGGTCGCAGCGTTCGCGCCCCAACTCAAGAGCGAAACCAGTGAGATCAGCACCAGCGTCAGTCCCAAAGCTTACAACGATCTACCGCTCAACGCCGGCGGCGGACGCGCGCCCGAGGCGTTCTTGTTCCTTTCACCGGGCACCACGGGCAACACCTTCGACGCCCATATCAATGGCAGCCAGACGCTTTCGAAAGAGATGCAGATCGACGGAATGAGCACGCAGATCGCGGAGGTGCAGGGCGATCCGCGGACGCTCACCTTCCCGCCGGACGCGATTCAGGAAATGTCGGTGCTGACCAGCAGCTATCCTGCGGAGTTCGGCAACACGGGCGGCGGTGTGGAGCGGTTTGTCGTGAAATCCGGCACCAACGATCTGCACGGGAATGCCTACGAATTCCTCCGCAATGATAAGTTCGATGCGCGCGGATTCTTCAACTCGAGTCGCGCGATCCACCGCGAGAATGAATACGGGTTTAGTGTGGGCGGCCCGGTATGGATTCCGAAGGTCTATAACGGCCGCAACAAATCATTCTTTTTCGGCAACATGAACTGGTATAAGAATCGCGGCGGCGCGCAGAACTCAACCGCTTCGGTTCCGAATGACGCGTTCCGCACCGGCGATCTGTCGGGCCTGGTGGACGCCAACGGCAAGATGATTCAGATCTACGACCCGGCAACTACGCGTCCCGACGGCAACGGCGGCTTTATCCGCGATCCTTTCCCGGGCAACATCATCCCCCCTGACCGGATTAGCGCAGTATCGAAGAACATCTTGAATCTGGTGCCGCATTCGAAGACACAGAGCGTATTCAATAACTATCCGGCATCGGGCAATTCCAAGAACGACAACCGGAACTACACGATAAAGGGCGACCAGTATTTCGGCTCGAATCACCGGTTGAACGCCTTTTACAACAATGGGCTGGCCGACGATAACGGCCCGTACGCGGCACTTCCGCACCCCGTTGAAAGTTCGCGTGATGGTCACAACACGCAGAACAGTATCCGCGCCAGCTATGACTGGACTATCGGACCCACGCTGCAAAATCACGCTGGGGCCGGCTTCAACCGGCAGCACCAGTTGCTGGTCGCGCCGGAAACCTTGACCAGCTGGGGCCAGAAGCTTGGAATTAGCGGCATCAATGATGGTTTTCCGTCCGTAGGTTACGGTGGCTTCACCGCTCTTGCGCAAAACCAGGACCGCATCGAACCGGTGTCGAACACGTTCCTGTACGCCGACAGCCTCTCTTGGACGAAGGGCAAACACAACGTGAAGTTCGGCGTCGACTATCGACGCCTGCAACACCAGGGTCGTTATCCGAGCCGGTCCGCGTACTTTAATTTTGACAAGAATGAGACTGCGTTCCCGACCGGTGCGTTGAAGGATACCACCGGTCTGGAATATGCCAGCTTTCTGTTGGGACAGGTGGATGGTGCGGGTGAATACATCAACAACACTGTCGCCGGTAGCCGCTGGAATTATTTCGCCGCATATGCGCAGGACGATTACAAGCTCAGCCCGACCCTCACGTTGAACCTGGGACTGCGCTGGGATCTCTTCACGCCACTTACCGAGGTGGCGAATCGCTACTCGATCATGGACCCGAAGGCGCCGAACCCCGGTGCCGGCAATCTTCCCGGGGCCTATGTTTTCGCGGGTAAAGGAAAGAGCTGTCTCACTACGGCCTGCGGAAGCGACAAGAAAAATTTCGCGCCCCGTCTTGGCCTCGCCTGGAAAGTCACCCAGAGATCGGTCATTCGCGCCGCTTACGGCATCAGTTACTATCCGACCGGAGCCCTGGGCGGCGGCAACGCCACCCAGTCCCTCGACGGCTACTCGGGGCAAGCGAATTTCAGCAGTCTCGATTCGGGCGTGCATTCCGCGTTCGTCTGGGATAACGGCTTCCCGCAGAACTTCAGCCATCCGCCGTTCCTCAGGGCCGATCTCAATGTTGGTGGCAGCGCGAACATGTGGTGGGACAACGCCATCAAGCCGATGTACCGGCAGGATTTCAACTTCGACACGCAGCATCAGTTGACCAATTCTCTTCTGCTCGACGTCGGCTACGTCGGCGCGAAGGCGACACGCTTGAATACGGGCGCGGTGAACGTCGACCAAGTGAATCCAAAGTACTTGTCGTTGGGCAATCTGCTCTCGCTGGATATCAGCGATCCGGCCGTTACCGCTGCCGGATTTTCCGCTCCTTATCCAGGGTTTACCGGATCTTTGGGGCAAGCGCTTCGACCTTTCCCGCAATATAACGGGATCGGCACCATGCAGTCCGCCAACATCGGCAACATGACCTACCATTCGCTGCAGGCAAAAGTTGAGAAGCGCTTCTCGCAAGGGCTCTTCTTCCTGACTTCGTACACCTGGAGCAAGACGATTACGGACTCCAACTCGCAGCTTGGCGGCTTCTTCTCGCCGGGGGCGCGCGACAATTTCAATCGCCGCCTCGAAAAGGGTCTGGCCGTTTTCGATACGCCGCACCGCTTGGTGACGGCCTTCAACTATGAGCTTCCGATCGGCCCAGGTAAACCTTTTGCCAACGTGAAAGGCGTTGTGGGTAAAATTATTGGCGGTTGGCAGTTGAACGGAATTGTCAGCTATCAATCCGGCCATCCGATCCAAATCGGCTATAACAACACGCTGCCGCTGTTCAATTCGGGCAATACGCCCAACTCAGTTGCAGGTCAGAAAGTGGAACTTGTCTCCAAATCGGGGTTCGATCCCGCAAAACAAGTCCTGCTGAACATAAACGCGTTTTCGAATCCGGCGCCGTTCACTTTTGGTTCTTCGGGCCAGGTTCTTCCGAACGCGCGTGATTTTCCGAACTACAACGAAGACTTCGGACTCATGAAGCGCACCTTCTTCACCGAATCCATCAACTTAGAGTTTCGGTTTGAGCTCTTCAACGCATTCAACCGCGTAATCTTCGGCGGCCCCGCGACAAACTTCAGCGATCCTTCCAACTTCGGCAAGGTGACAGGTCAAGCCAACAGCCCGAGAAACGGACAGTTCGCTCTGAAGCTGAATTTCTAAAACACGGCAGGGCCGGGCGTTCAGTGAACGTCCGGCTCTGCGATATTCTGGGCTGTGGTTCTGTTTTTTCTCCTGCTTGCCGCCGTTCATCCGCTCGAACAAGCTCTCCAGTTACTCAACTCCGGTAAATACCAGGAATCCTTCCATATCGCGGCTGAGTTTGTTCGCACGCACCCGGAGAGTGCGTCGGGTCACAAGATCGCGGGCATGGATGAATACATGCTGGGCCGCCCGTCCGAAGCAATCGTGGAACTACTTCGCGCCACGGAGTTGAATCCGAAAGATCCCGACGCGTTCTATTACCTGGGCCGGCTTTACTTCAGCGCCGACAATCCGAAAGCCGCATTGCCGATGTTCGAAAAGGCTCTTGAGCTCGATCCAACTAGCGTCAAAGCGCGGAATCATCTCGGTCAAACGCTGGAGGCGCTGGGCCGGTTTGCCGATGCCGAACGTGCCTATCTTGCGGCTCTCGATTCCGACACTGCCCAACCGAAGAAATCGGAGTGGCCTTATTACAACTTAGGCGTTCTCTACCTGGATAGCGGTCGCATCGAGCAGGCGGTGCCGTTGCTGGAGCAAGCCATTAAGAGCAATGCCGGGATGACCGAAGCCAAGGTGAAGTTGGCGCTGGCTTTCGCGGATTTGCACCGCGAACCCGAAGCTGTGGCGCTATTGCAGGAAGCGGTTCGGCTCGATTCGAAAAATGCCGAAGCTCATTACCGCTTGGCGCGGCTGCTTGCCAAATCAGGAAAACGCGAGGAAGCGCAGTTGCATTTTGAGCTATTCGAAAGGTATCGCAAACATTGAGACGGCTGCTGGCGGCTGCTGCGTTTGGAATGGCGTTCGCTTCGCCACCGGAGTCATCGTTGGTTTTCCGCGATGTTGCGGCCAGCGCGGGTATCAACGCGCAGATTCGCTGCGGCGGGCCGGAGAAGAAATGGATTCCCGAGGCCAACGGCTCCGGTGTCGCCTGGCTCGATTACGACAATGACGGGTTGATGGATCTACTCATCGTGAACGGTTCGAGCATGCGCGATCTGAGGCTCATCGCGAGCGGCACAATACCGCCTGCCCAGCCCGGCAGCTTATATCTGTACCGCAATCTTGGCGGCGGACATTTCGAAGATGTCACGCTGAAAGCGGGCCTTGCGAATCCGTACTGGGGCACCGGAGCCAATGCCGCTGACTTCGACAATGACGGATTCACCGACATACTCGTCACCTCCATCGGCCGCGACCTGCTGTTCCATAACAATGGCGACGGCACGTTCACCGACATCAGCCAGAAGGCCGGTCTCACCCGCAAAATTGCATGGCACACGGGAAGCGCCTTCGGGGACTACGATGGCGATGGCAAGCTTGATCTCTACGTGGCAGGTTACGTTTCTCTCGATGCGCTGGACCTGAGCCAGCCGGCGCCGGTCTGCAATTACCGCGGAATAGCAGGCTTTTGTGGACCGCGCGGGATGAAAGGCGAACCGGACATCCTGTACCACAACAACGGCGACGGAACCTTCACCGACGTGACCGAGCGCGCTCATGTGAAGGATACGGGCCTATATCACGGCTTCAGCGTGGTGTTCGACGATTTTAATGGCGACGGCAAGATCGATATCTTCGTGGCGAACGATTCCGATCCGAACTATCTATATTTGAACCGCGGTGACGGAACGTTTAAGGAAGCCGGGCTCCCGAGCGGGGTCGCGGTGAGCGCGGATGGCAACACACAGGCCAACATGGGTGCGGCCGTGGGCGATATCGACAACGCGGGCCATGTCGATTTGCTGACCACCACGTTTTCCGAAGACTATTTTCCGCTGTTTAAACAACAGCAGCCGGGAGTTTTCGAGGATGTGTCGGGAAGCGTTGGGTTCCGCAATGCGACACTCCCCTGGGTCGGCTGGGCCTGCGGTTTCGCGGACTTCGACAATGACGGACACCGGGAGCTGTGGACCGCGAACGGTCATGTCTACCCCAACGCGGAAAAGCTGGCGACGTCGAGCTATAACCAGCCGATCGCGCTGTTCTCATTACGTCGCGGAAGTTTCGATCGTCCTGTGGTGGTGCTCGATGCGGCGAACTCCCACCGAGGCGGGGCCACTGCGGACTTCAACAACGATGGCAGGATGGACCTGGTGGTGCTCCCGATCGCGGGCCGCCCGGTTCTCCTCGAAAACCAAAGCGGCTCGGCAGGGAATTGGTGCGGCTTCCGCCTTCGCGGGCGCATCAACAACCGCGACGGAATCGGCGCAAAGCTGTGGGTTGAAGCATGCGGCTCGAAGCAGTTCGAGAGTGTGCGTAGTGGCGGCAGTTACCTATCGCGCAACGATCCCCGCATTCACTTCGGCCTCGGTAAATGCTCGGCTATTGAACGTGTCACCGTCGAGTGGCCCGGCGGGAAGCGGCAGATTGTCCGGAAGCCCGAGATAAACCGTTATGTGGATATCGAAGAACCCAGGCAGTGACGCGCTGCGCAGAGCCGTCGTCGGCATCGCATTCACTGCGTGCTTATTTGCCCAGCAGGAGAAGCTCGCGTCGCTCTACCAGGAAGCCCAACAGGCCGTGGCCTCCGGTAATCAGGGATTGGCCGCCGAAAAGTACGAGCAGATCGTGAAGCTTGCGCCTTCCATCGCCGAAGCTTTCGCAAATCTAGGGAATGCGTATTATTCGATCGGCAAGACCGGACAGGCGGCTGCGGCATTTCGCCGTGCCGCCAAGCTGAAGCCGCAACTCACCGGGCCGCATTTCTTTCTCGGTGTGATGGCTTTCAATGAACACTCGTATGAAACGGCGGCAAAGCACTTCGCATCGGCGGAGAAACTGGAACCAGCGAACCCATTGGTGCGCGCATACCTCGGTTATACCGATTACGGACTCGGCCGCTACGACGAAGCCGCGAGGCATCTTGAAGTCGCTGCGGCCGGGGGAGCCGATCCGGACATTCTGTATCATCTGAGCAAAACCTACGGGCAGCTCGCGAAAAAGGCGTACGGTGATCTGCATGTGCGTTTTGCCGGGTCGCTCTACGACGATCTGGCGCAGGCCCACGCGCACGAAGCGGCGCACGAATGGGAAGCGGCGGCCGAAAGTTACCAGCGCCTTTCCAAACGCATGCCTGATAACGCGGCGCTCCGCCGGAGACTGGAATCGGCCTCCGCGAAAACCGCCAACGCACCGCCCGTAGACGCCGCGGGGAACGACGAAATCGTGGATGCCTCGCTGTCGCTGCTTGAAGCGCCTCCTTCGGGAGAGAAGCTGGCAGACCGCTACCAGGAGCTCGCCAGCCGCGTGCCTGCTTTCTCCAACACGCCGCCATCCGCCGAGGCCGCCTATCGGGCCGCGGAAACATTTCAATCTCTGGCGTATCTGGCATCGCTCCGGGTGCTTGAAGAAGATGCAAGCTCCTGCCGCGCGCACCAGTTGAAAGGCGAATCGCTGGAAGCTGCGGGAGGCAACGACGAAGCCATCGCCGAGTACCAGAAGGCGCTTCAGGCCAAGCCTGAGCTGCCCACCCTGCATTTTGCGATTGCGAATATTTATTGGAAGACCAACCGCCTCGCGCAAGCCTCACCGGAGCTTAGAAGCGAGTTGCAAGTGGATCCGAACAATGCGCAAGCCCTCTACGAGCTAGGCGACGTTCTCGCCGATTCCGGTAACTCCGTTGAAGCGGAGCGTTACTTCCTGAAGGCGTTGCAGCTTCAACCGCGAATGCCGGAGCCGCACCTCAGCCTCGAAAAGATTTACAGCGCGCGCGCCGATTACCCGAAGGCATTGCAGCACCTGCAAGCCGCGTCCACGTTAGATCCGCTTAACTCCACACCGCACTACCGCATGGCCGGCATCTATCGCAAACTGGGCCGCGCAGCGGACGCCGAAAAAGAGATGGCGCTGTTTGAACATCTGAAATCCGCGGAAAAGAGATGAAGAGTTTGATCACCGAAGTTGCCGTCGTGCCGTTCGAGTTCACGGTGAGCGATCTCGATCTGGGACACCACCGCGCCATGGGCGTCAGCAATTTGAGCTACGTCCGCGGCGGCAAGCTGCGCGTGATGCGCTACGCCGTGCGAGTGCGCGCTTCGGACGGAACAGAAGGCGCCTACGTCACGCATTGGGGAGGGTCACAGGCCGCGCTTGGACAGACGCTGATGATCGCGCCGAACTTGCTTGGCCGGGACGCGGAACACCGCGAGGGTATCTACGACGACCTGAAGCGCGAGCTGCGCGCTTACGACCATATGGGACACGGGCCGCTCGATATCGCTCTTTGGGATCTGGTTGGTCGCAAATACGGCATGTCCATCTCCGCTATGCTGGGCGGCTACCGCGCGCGGCTGCCCGTTTACGCCAGCACGTACCACGGGCAGGAAGAAGGCGGCGGGCTCGATTCCGCGGAGGCCTTCGCCGAGTTTGCCATCGAGTGCAAAGAGCGCGGTTTCTTAGGGTTCAAGATCCATGGTTGGCATGATGGCAACCCGCGCCGCGAGGCGAGGAATCTGGTTGGCGTCCGGCGGGCCGTCGGGGACGAGATGGCTTTGATGATCGATCCTGCCTGCCAGTTGCGCACGTTTGCCGATGCGCTTTATGTCGGTCGCGTGTGCGATGAGGCGCAATATTTTTGGTATGAAGACCCATACCGCGATTCCGGCGTATCCGCTTTCGGACACAAGCTTCTGCGCGAGAAGCTTAAGACGCCGCTGCTGGTAAGCGAGCACATCCGTGGCCCCGAGCAGAAAGCGTCGTTCGCGCTTGCCGGCGGATGCGACTTCATCCACACCGATCCGGAATACGATCTTGGCATTACCGGTGCCATGAAGATTGCCCATCTCGGCGAATCGCTCGGCATGGACGTTCAGATCCACGCGTGCGGCCCGGCGCATCGCGCCTGCATGTCGGCCATGCGCAACACTCACTTCTATGAAGTGGCACTTGTGGGTCCCGGAATGCCCAACTTAGTGCCGCCCGTGTACCGCTGCGGTTACAGCGACCAAATTGAAGCGGTGGCTCGTGACGGCACCGTACCCGTTCCGGACGGACCCGGCCTTGGCGTCGACTACGACTGGGAATTCATCTTTGCCAACAAGTCTGCCGAGCACATCTTCTCACTGGCTTGAAGTTGAGTCGCGCGTGGATGCAGTACGATGATGGGCATGAACAAGCTGGCTTTCCTGCTACCCGTTATTCTGAACCTCGCTGCCTTTGCGCAGTCCGCCCGTTGGCCGGAAGCGAAAGCCAATCACTGGTATCAGAAGCAGCCTTGGCTTGTCGGCAGCAACTACATCCCGGCCAGCGCCATAAACGAGCTCGAGATGTGGCAGGCGGATACTTTCAATCCCAAACAGATTGACACCGAACTCGGCTGGGCCGAAGGTTTAGGCATGAATACGATGCGCGTGTTTCTTCACGACCTGCTCTGGGACGACGCCGCCGGATTCAAATCACGTTTGAATCAATTTTTGAATATCGCGGCTAAGCATCACATTAAGCCGATGCTGGTGCTGTTCGATTCCTGCTGGGATCCCTTTCCCGCGCTCGGCAAGCAGCGTGCCCCGAAACCCGGTGTGCACAATTCCGGATGGGTGCAAAGTCCTGGCGCAAAGGCGCTCGCCGACCCCGCACAGTATCCGCGCCTCCAGGCTTACGTCACCGGTGTCGTGGGCGCATTCGCGCACGACAAACGCATTCTCGCTTGGGATCTTTGGAACGAGCCCGACAACACCAATGGCAGCAGCTACGGCAAAAATGATCCTCCCAACAAAGCGGAACTCGTGCTCGCGCTTATGCCGAAAGTTTATGAATGGGCGCGTGCCGCCGGAGCGCAGCAGCCGTTGACCAGCGGCGTTTGGAAAGGCGATTGGTCTAGTGAAGAGAAGCTTTCGCCGATGGAGAAAATCCAACTGGAATTGTCCGACGTCATCTCGTTTCATAACTACGATCAACCCGTAGAATTTGAGAAGCGAGTCCAATGGCTTCAGCGCTACCGCCGTCCGATCCTTTGCACTGAGTACATGGCGCGTGGCAACAAGAGCTTCTTCCAGGGAACGCTTCCGATAGCCAGGAAGTACGACGTGGCGGCTTACAACTGGGGCTTCGTCGCCGGTAAAACACAGACCAATCTTCCCTGGGATTCCTGGCAGCACCCCTATACCGATCGCGAACCCGCTATCTGGTTCCACGAGATCTTTCGGGGTGATGGCATGCCTTACAAGCCCGAGGAGGTCGAGTTTATCCGCGAGATGACTGGTAAGAGAAGGCGGATGCCAAAGGCCGCGTAATGGCCCGGCTATTCTGTATCCTTTTCGCCGTCGTCCTTTTGAACGGGCTCGCCGGCAACGCGCCCGAGCCGGTGCGCTACACAGACGTTACCGCCTCATCGCACGTTAATTTTAAGAACGCCAATTCACCGACGCCGGAGAAGTACCTGCTCGAGGCCATGACTGGCGGGGTCGCGGTGATCGATTTCGATAATGATGGCTGGCCCGATCTTTTCTTCGTCAATGGCGCTCGGCTAAACGCGCCGCAGAAGGACAATGAGCCCCTGGCGAAGACCGCGCCCGAATTCTGGAATCGGCTCTATCGCAATAATCATGACGGAACTTTCACCGATGTCACCGTCAAGGCGGGCGTGCAAGGTCACGGCTACGGTATGGGCGCCGCCGTCGCGGATTACGATAACGATGGCTTTCCCGATCTGCTGGTTACTAACTACGGCGACTCCATTCTGTATCACAACAATGGCGACGGCACTTTCACCGACGTTACTAAGAAGGCCGGTATCCATACCGAAGGCTGGA
>JBBROU010000020.1:0-48955 GCA_038229055.1 Bryobacterales bacterium
AAACAGTCCGGCATGTTCTGGACGGTGCGTGGCGCAAATGCAATTATTGCCCTGCGTTGCTGCCACCTTAATAACCGGATGGAAAACTACTGGGAATTACGACGTGCCGCTTGATCTTCCACTTTCATGTCGCGCACCCCCATGAACAAGGCCCGGGCCTGAGGTCACGAACCGGTGACGGCCAGGAGATAGGAAGCGCGGATCAACGCGTTTTAGCCAACATCAGTAAATTCCTTGAATGGATACTGCCGGCGCATAGTTGTTGACCACCAGCTTCCCGTTGGCAATCGACGACGTAACGTTGTGTATACTTCCGCTTTCCGCGTAGCCGGTACTGTTCGATGTGCCCACAACATATCCCGTCGGTGTCGGCTGATCGTCAATCACGATCAAGTCGCTTGCGGAAATATGGGATCCGTTTTGAAACCAAAAAGCCCTATGAAGCGAGGTTGATTGTGCGGCGTTTATCGCTTTCAGCCGCCGCGCGATCACCATCGGCACCTGGGTAAACGAAAATCCGGCTCCGGCGCTATTGATGGCCACGCAGTCGGAAACATCGATTAACCCAGTCTGATTGAACGAAAAAGCATCCGACTTGGTATTGTTGATCGTACGGATATTACGCAGGTAAATTCGTGACGTGGGGCCTGTTCCACTGACCGCACGGCCAATATTATTGACTATCTCGATATCGGAGAAGATGGCGCTGATCGGCTGATTGAACTCGATCCCATAGCTGTTCGCAGGCGTTGGCTGGACCGAGCCGGCGTTAAGCACTATCCCATGTTCGATAACAACGTGGTCTGAAACCCGCGTCGCATAGACAAAATCCTGCCCCACGAAAATAGCGCTTCCCCGAGTGCCATCGATGACGAAGCCGGATACTGTGACATTCGACGTGCCGAGGACCGCTATGCCATGCGCCTGGCTCTGAACAACTTTGATATTCGACAGCGAACCGCCATTTCCGTCGGGTTGCGTCGAATAATTGTAGAGCGCGACACCGTTGTCCGCAGTGTTGACGGTTGTGACGTTGGATAAAACAACATCTGTGCAGTTTTCGAGTTGGACCCCGTCCGCGAGAGTGTTTGTCACACTCGCATTCATGATCTTAGGCCTAATGGTGTTGGTTAGTTCAATGGCTGACCCCGGAGCGTTCTGAGCCACTATGTTCTTGATGAAAATGTCCGCGCCTCCTGTCCAGGCAAATTCAGCGGCTACTCGTGCCGTTGGGTTATTTGGGTAATTCCCGTTCAACCCATCAATACGCATCCCGGTGCCGCCGTTAAAGTGAAGTCCGGGTTTCGAATTGTCTTGGAACAACAGGCGAGCATTGCCCTCGAACTTAATTTCCCCATTGAAGTTGTTTATTGTGATTGCGCCTAGACTGTTGTCAATTGCATAATCTCCGGGAGGAAACATGAGTTTCCCATTTGGATTGTTGTAAAAAGCTTTACCCAGGACGTTCCAATTGACGGTCGCGTTTGTTCCGTCGTTGAATGCTCCAAGGTCCGTAACGACGTTAATTGTCTGCGCGTTTAACAACCCATGAACACACGCGAGACCTAAGATTACACTCCAGCAGATAGATTTCATTCGGATTCCGATGTTTGACTTGTGAATTTGGAGCTAGTTGATCAGGGAAACTGTTACGCCAGGGCTTAAATTTAGCACCTGAAGAGTTCCGCTCGCGATTAGCGAAGACACGCCATTGATCACGCCTCGTGACATCCCCGTGGTGCCGATGATGAGTCCCGAAGGAAGAACCTGGTCGTCGTCGATCTCGACGTTGGATGCAACCACCGTGCCGCCATGCTGGAACCACACGGCACGCTGAAGAGAACTGGCTTTTGAGACATCGAGTGTAGTGACGCCGGTGACGACCGCCCGCGACACCGATTCGAAAAAGAAGCCGTATCCCGGGCTATTCTCGGCTGCACTGTCCGAAATCATGACAGTTTGAACTCCGGTGAAGTTGAATGCGTCGCCCTGAAGATTGTTTCTGACCCGGATGTTCCGCAGTTGGACGCTTCCCGTCGGAGCCGTCCCGCTCACACCGCGGCCGCCGGGTGTGTCAATGTCGATATTCGCGAATGCGCATGAATTCTGATTTTGAAACTCAATCCCGAAATAACTGCCCGCTGTAATTACCCCACCTTCGAACTGCACGTGATCGGGCACGTCCGAGCCTGTTCCAGTGCCACAGAAGATTGAGGAACTGCCGCTCGCGTTCACGTGAAATGCTCCGATGGTCACTTGATTCGAACCAACAACGCTTATGCCTCGGCGCCCAGAACCGGTGACGGAAATGTTGGTTGCATGAGCTCCTGCATTTGCGCTGTTGCCGGCTCCGGTGTAGATTACTAAACCATCAGTCCCCGAGTTCATGATCTGAGCATTGGTGATCTCCGCGCTGAGGCAGTTGTCGAACCGTACTCCCTCTGCAAGTGAGGACATCGTTATGATGTTCGCCACCTTGGGCTGAGCCGCATTGCTGAAATAAATCGCGGCCCCGGGGCTGTTCTCAATTGTTGCTTCCGATAGAATCGTGGAAGACGTGTTAAAAAAGCCGAGCGCGGGTGCGTTCGTAACCGCGGCTGTCGGGGCAATAAGGTATTTAGAATGGAATCCCACCACTCTCAACCCCGTTCCCGCGCTGAACTGAAGCCCGGCGTTAGCAGGAGTCGAAAAGATGAGCGCCGCGTTACCTTCGAATTTGAATTCGCCGCCAAAATTATTGAATACTAACGGTCCGTTCGAATTGTCGATGGCGTACTGGCCGGGCGGTACCGTGACTTTTCCATTGATTCCGGCAGCGAGTACAGCCTGCTGAAAGGCTGAAGTGGTTGCGGCGGCGTTTGATCCATCACTGAAGGCGCCATAGGTGGAAACACTTACGATCTGGTTTTGAGCTTTCGAAACCCCAGATAAAAACAACAAAGCGAGGATAGCCCCATAGCAGGGGCTGTGATTTAACATACGGTTTTAGTAGCTGCAAAACACACCCCCCCGGTAAAAGTTGCGCGATCTCTCACTTTTCAAACGAAAACCATTAGGAGGACTCAAGTGGCCTGCTCCGCTACATTTAGAATGGGCGGGGAGATCGAATGCACGAACAATCAACCTTCAATCGCTGGTGGATTCCGCTCGCCGCGGTTCTGATCCACGTCTGTATCGGGTCCGTGTACGCGTGGAGCACACTCAACCGCCCGATCAAAGCGCTCTTCCCGAACGATCCCAGTTGGTTCTCGCCGCCTTACACCACTTTCACCACTGCGCTTGTGCTGCTCGGGCTGAGCGCTGCCTTTGGAGGGCCGTGGGTGGAACGGCGCGGTCCCCGCGTGGCTGCCACTGCGGCGGCAATCTTTTTCGGTACCGGGTTGCTGGTTGGCGGATTGGGCCTGCTGCTCAAAATTTCGCCGCTGGTCTTCGCCGGTATGGGCGTAATCGGCGGCATCGGTTGCGGTCTCGGCTACATCGCGCCTGTGAACACGCTGGTGAAATGGTTCCCAGACCGCCGCGGGATGGCGACCGGCATGGCCGTGATGGGCTTCGGCGGAGGGGCTTTCATCGCGGGTAAGTTGAATGCGGAACTCATTGGCCGCTTCGGTGTAGCCAAAACCGTGATGTTGCTCGGCGCCACTTACCTTGCGGTCATGATCGTCGGCGCTCTGCTCATCCGCCGTCCGCCGGAGAACTGGAAACCCGCCGGTTGGAATCCGCCGACGCAAACCAATGCCATGATCACCGGCGTGAGCCTGACGCGGAATGAAGCGATTCGCACGTCCCAGTTTTATCTGCTGTGGGGCATGCTGTTCATCAATGTCACGGCGGGAATCGGCATTCTGGCCCAGGCATCGCCCATGGTGCAGGACATCTTTGGAAAGACTGCGCTCGAAGCCGCCGTGCTCGTCTCGATCATCAGCTTGTTTAACGCCGGAGGCCGCTTCTTCTGGGCCTCGCTGTCGGACTATATCGGGCGTCGCTCCACGTACCTGGCTTTTTTCATCGCGCAATTCGCGCTCTTCCTGCTGATCCCGAAAATCGCCGCGCAGCAGCAATGGTTCTGGTTCGAATGCGCCCTATGCGTTGTGCTTTCCATGTATGGCGGCGGCTTCGCGACCATTCCCGCCTTTTTGGCCGATCTGTTCGGGCCCAAGAATGTGGGCGCAATCCACGGAGCTGTGCTGACCGCGTGGAGCGCAGCCGCCGTCGCCGGCCCGGTCATCATCACCGAACTTGCCGCCCACAGCAAAGCGGGATTGCGGCCGGGCATGAGCAAAGAACATATCTACGATCAGCCGCTCAAGATATTGGCCGCGTTTCTGGCAGTCGGCATTTTGCTGGCGATTTGCGTTCGGCCGGTGCGAAAGCGGGTGGAACCGCAATCGACTATTTAACCAGTCGTTCCCGCGCTCGCGCTGCAGGATGTGAACCGGCGGGCGGGTCGAAGCGCGGTCCCGCAAACGGATAAACGTCCGGCGTAACCTTCACACCGGTGGTGAACTTGAAATCGTATTTGCCTCCGGATGGTTTGCCTCCGGATGGAAACGTGAGTTCCACGAAATACGCCGTGTAGCCGGTAACGGGCTTAGGCACGCGCGCCTCGTAGTGCCCTGGCCGAACTGGCTGTAACTCCTCGCTCTTATAAGCCGGACCGATCGTTTCCAGACGGAAATCGCGCGCCTTGTCGTTGGTGGCACGCCAGACTTTCACCGCCCGAGGAGCGGTTTCCGTATCTACCATAATGACGCCATCCCGCTGTATCTTCCAGGTGAATCGTGGCCGCGCTGTGCCATGCACCACCGATTCAAAATACGCCGCCATGCTTTCGCCAACATCCGTTTTGTCCTTGATGGAATGGTCCGCGTTGGGAACGTATCGCAGATACTTCTCGCCGGGCAGTTGATCCCAGTAAAACTGCGATGAATCGGGCAGGAAGAACTGATCGCCGGCGGCGTTGATCAGGTACTTGGGCATAGTGAGCCGGTCCCGGTATTGAAAAGGCTCCTCGATCTTCATCAGATCCCGATATTCCCTTGTGCCGGTCCACTGCATAATTCCGGCGCGGGCGTAGTCGTCCACCGCGGATGAAAACTTGCCGTACACGCGGTAGTGATGCAGAAACGAGGGTTCGATGTTCAGCAAGTCAATAACTAACGGCATAATGGCGATCACGCGGCGGTCCACCGCGGCCGTCGTCCATGTCGTCCAACCGCGTTTCGATTCTCCGGTGACCACGTACTGATCGACCGTCGTGCCTCCCGGCTGCGACTTCAGAAACAGGGAGACCGCGTCCATAGCCCTCACCGCGGCTTTCGTCATCGGCAAGCGGAGCGGCCACTTTTCATCGCCGGTCCGCAGAAATTTGTCCCAGGTGTACGCGATGATTCCATCTTCTTCGCGCCCTTCAGTTTCTCCGTGAAAGATGAGCGGCTGATTCGGAACGTTGCTCAGCGTGGCCGTGACCGCACCGGTCATCACCGCAATTTCAGAAGCCAACGCGTCGGGTTGCTGCGGTGCGCCGTCCCCGTTGTCGCCGCCGCCGATGAACAGCAGCCCAATGTGCGTCGAAACGACGTCGGGCTTGATCACAGTCAGCCAGTGTGTCCAAATTGGCCGGTTCACTTCCGCCGCCGTGAGGTATTGCTGCGAGGTCAGCGATAGGACATAGGCCGTGTAGCCCGGCCCTTTCGATTGGCTCACGAGATCGTAGTGGAAGTTCGCATCCGGTCGATGTACGTACCGGTCAAGCGCACTCTCGGCGGCTAATCCGGTGAATGGAATGGCGGCCAACAACAGCGCGCCAAATATCTTCGTTGCCAGCGAACACTTCAATTTTTTCATGCTCGTCGATTCTAACCCGCCTTGGCTCGGCGTTAAACCCGGAAACGCCCGATAAGCAGTCCGACCATGCCGGCGAGCACGATCAGCGCGGGTTCAGGGACAGACGTGAAACGCCAAAATACCGCGAAACCGAGCGCTGCGATCACAGCAGTCGGAACGTCGTGGATCGCGCGGCGGCCCAAGACGAAAGCGGCTCCGGGACCGGGGGTGATCATGGCTACGGCAACGGCATCGAGAAACTGCTGCTCGGTCAGCCAGTGAAGCTGGTTGACAACGCCGCCGTGTAAGAACGAACAATCGCGAGTCCGCTGCCAAACACGAACGTCCGCGCCCGGCCGCGAAATACCAGAAGATTTGGGACAGGACGGCGCCTGATGCAGGACGCTGTATGCCGGTCGTGATCCATAGAGGCAGTATGGCCAGCGCAGCGGCTTTCGGCGCCGATGCCATAAAACGCGCCCTGCATCCACGGAATTCCGCCGAACTTCACGTAAGCTGCGGCGAGCGCTAGGACCATCAAAAATGAAGGTGCGACAAAGGCGGCGGCAACAGCCGTAGCGCCAGAGACGCCGAACCGCACCCACCCGAGATAAATTGCGAGTTGCGCCGCGAGCGGGCCAGGGGCCAATTGGGCCAGCGCCAGCCCCTCCCTGTATTCGGTGTCAGTGATCGAATCCGGGCCGAGTTGCGATCATAGGAGACATAGTAACTTACCCAGTGTTACGGCGTTGGCGCATACACGCGGATTTCCGCGGGCTGCGAGTCATGTTTCCTCACCGCCACATACAGCTTGTCTAACTCGGGAGAGTAGAATCCCGTTCGGGCGCCCCCCACCGTCTTGACGCGGCCAAGTTCGGTGTAATGGTCGGCATCGCTTTGTTGGAACACCGAAATCCCGCCTTCCCCGCCAATCGCATATATCCGGCGGCGGCGCGCATCGTAGAAAACGTCATCGCAATCGCCAATGGCGGGCAGAGACATTACCCGCTTGCCTTGTGCGGTGTCCAGCACGATCAACCGCGCGGGAATCCGCGTGATTACGAACAACCGACGATTTTGCTCATCGAGGGCCATCGGAAAGTTAGAGAGCGGCCCTCCCGTTCCCCACGATCCTGATACCAACCCCGTCTTGCGGTCCACCACCGCGATCTTCCGCGATGCCGGCAAGTTCACGAATATCCTCGGTCCGTTCTTTTCCAGTTGAAACGACTCAGGATGAGCGCCCAGTTTGATATCAGTGAGCTTTGCGACCTCCTCGTCGAATTCGCCCAAAGCGCCTTCCCCGTAGCCCACCCACAGATGCCCGCTGCCCGCATCGAGTCGGAGATTGTCGGCATCTTCGCCGTACGAAAGAGATTTCAGCATCTTCCAGGAGGCTGCATCGAAGGCTCGCACCGACCCATCCTTTGCGTTCGCGACAAAAAGCCGATTGGTCGAGGGTACGTACGCGATGCCCTGAGGCTCGGCCAGTCCGGGAATCGTATGAACTCGCTTGTTCGCCTTCAAATCGATCACTTCGAGCGAGTCATTCCCCAGAGCCGCCACGAATAGCCGCTGACCTTTCAAGTCAATCGACATGTGATCGATGCGCCCCTGAACATCGGCCATCGGAATTGTAGTCTCCAGCTTAAAGAGTTGTTCGGTTGACTGTGCTGACAAAACGCTCGATACAGCGCCCAGCCACATCGGCAACGCGACGAATCTTGATGGCTTCATAGTTTTACTCCGTGTCACTTCTTTATGGATTCGTATACGACGATGCGCGCTGCCGGCTGGCCATTCTCTTGCTGCTCGGGCGTATAGACGCGATGAGTTGAGGAGTCCACCGCAAGGCTGTGAACCATCTTCTCGACGGCGAAATCTTCAATCTTCCGAAAATGCTCGGGATCGTCTTCCTGCACCACGGCGATGGCACCACTCGAACAGGCCGCGTAAGCCCGCCCGTTCCCGGAATCGAACTTCACAACATCCGCACCGGCGGGAATCGGGAAATGAGCCACGGCCTTGTGGCTGTCCAAGGCAAATACGGTTAGGTTGTGACTTCCGCCGCAGAGCAGGAACGCTCGATGGTGCTCTGCATCAATGGCCATACCGTGATCGAACCGGCATCTGTCTACCGGATACCGGCCAGTCACCCGATCGGTGGATGGGTCGATCTCCGCCACCTCGTTGGTGGATCGCAGTGTTACATAAATTTTCTTTGATACTGCATCGTAACCAGGCGTGCCGGTTTCGCCGTTGAATCGCAGAACACTTACTAGCTCGTCTTTGTCGACATTGATGACGCTGACGGCTTTGCCAAGAGTGTTCGCGACGTAAACCTTACGAAACGGCTCTGCATAAGCGATTCCATTCGGCTTGGACTCAGTGGGCAGCCGCTTAACCACGGACATAGTCCGCAGGTCGACTACGCCGATCTTTTCTTCTCCCCAATTAGAGGTGTACACCTTGTGCAGGCCCGGAATGTATTCAAGTCCGGTAATACCGGGCAGCCCGGGAATCGCTTTCACCAGTTTGTTCGTTCTTACGTCGATCACGTATAGAATCCCTGGACCGAGATGGGCCGATAGAAGATAGTGGTCCTCGTCATCCATCGTTAGATAGTCGAAGCGCTGGCCTTTCGGGCCGGGCAGGTCGATAGTCGCGATCTTCTTCAGTGACTGCCCGGAAAGACTCATCCCAACCGCTAGCAACGCGGTCCACAAGCGGAACTTCATTGCTTCTCACCCCTTCTTAGCTGGCGGGTTGCGCACGGTCACTCGCGTGCCCGGGTGGATCTCTTCAGTGCCGCGGCGCACAATCTCTTCGTCTGCTTGCAGCGGCCCAAACACTTCAACGAGATCGCCCGACGCCGGACCTTTTTTGACGTTGACCCATTCCGCGACACCATTCTGAACGCGAATTACGAAAGTCCGCTCGCTGTTGCTGGCGACAGCGCTCGGGGGCACCAGAAGTGAGGGCTTGGTCCTGTGCACCGGCCAGCTCACAGTCGGATACATGCCAGGCACCAGATGGGCATTTCTGCTGACTACATCCAATTCGACGGCCATGGATCTGGTTTTAGGATCCATCGAATGAGCCAGTCGCGAGATAACTCCAGTGAACGTCTCGCCGGGATAGGCTGGAACTGTAAAAGGAACGTGGACGCCGCGCACGATCCTCGCCACATCGGTTTCGGGAACGGCCACCACGAGACGCAATCGGTTTTCGGTTTCGAGCTGAAACATCGGCTCCGTCGCGTTAGCCGTCCCCACCAGAGCGCCAGGATGCACGTTGCGCTCCGTGATGACTCCCGCAACAGGGGCCGTGATTCGCAAGTAGGCTTTTATATCTTGCTCCGCCTTTACTGCCGCACGCGCCGCCAGGATCGAAGATTCCGCGGCGCGCACCCGGGCTCGTTCCACGTCGACTTGTTTTTCCGCCTGAATCAACTCATTGCCGGCGATGACTCCCGGTGTCGCCGATGCCGCCTTCATGCGCTCATAGGTACTCTGCGCCGCTGACACCTTGGCTTCCGCTTCGGCCCTCTGCGATTCCACGGCCTGCACCTTCGCTTCGGCCTCCGCGATTCTCGCCGTCAGTTCCGGCGCAACCATCGTGGCTAGCAATTGGCCCGCCTTGACCACCGAGCCGCGGTCGACCAGCACAGTGCTCACAAATCCCGGCACCTTCGCATGGATAGGTACGCGTTCATAGGGAAGGAATTCTCCCGGAAGGTCCACCTTCCTTTCGACTGCGCGTGAAATCACGTGAACCGTTTCAACGGTCTGCGCTTGTAGCGCAACGCCGGTCAGCGTCAGCGCGATCCATAAGAACCGCTCTCCATTCTTAAGCGTGTTCATAGTATTTGCTCTTCGGATCGGAAGGATCGAGCGAAGGGGAGACGTTCTTCGCACGGCTCTGAAACACCGAGTAGATGGAGGGCAGGATGAAAAGCGTCGATATCGTCGCCGCGATAAGTCCGCCGATTACAGCGCGCCCTAACGGCGCGGTCTGCCCTCCGCTCTCGCCAAAGCCGATCGCCATCGGGAGCATGCCGGCGATCATTGCGGCGGCGGTCATCACAATGGCGCGGACACGGCTGCGCGCTCCGTCAAGCGCCGCATTCAGCGGTTCGGTGCCGCCCTTCCGGCTGAACTCCGCGAACGTGACCAGCAGGATCGCGTTCGCTACGGCCACACCGATCGCCATAATGGCTCCCATGAACGACTGCACATTCAATGTTGTGCCGGTAATCAAAAGCATCAGCAGCACGCCGCACAGAACCGCCGGAATCGTGGCAACCACCGTCAGCGCCAGGCGCACGGACTGGAAGTTGAAAGCGAGAAGCAGGAAAATAACTCCGATCGAAAGCAGCAACCCGATCTGAAGACCTTTCACCGTTTCGAGCAGCGGCTGGACTTGGCCACGCACCGCCACCGTCACTCCCTTAGGCGGATTGCCTACCCGTTCGATTACGCTCTGTAACTGCTTGGCGGCATCCCCGACGTATTCTCCATGCAGATTAGCCGTCAGACTGACCATCCGCTGCATGTTATAGCGATCGACTTCCGCCATGGTGGTTCCATAGCGAACATCGGCAACATCGCTCATCAACGCTCTGGGTCCGTTCGACGACACCCGCAGATCCTGAATATCCTCCACGGACTTGACCCGATTTTGCGGGATTTGTACCTGAATCTGAAAACCATTTCCGCTCACCGGATCTCGCCAGAAGTTCGGGTCGATGAAGCGGCTCGATGAGGTCGCGCCCACAAGTGACTTCGAAACGTCAGCCATGCTCAAGCCGAACTGGCCGGCCCGATTCCGATCCACCGTCACCTGTACCGTCGGATAATCGAACGGCTGGCCGTATTGCAGGTCGCGCAGATTCGAGATCTTAGCCAGCTCGACTCGGATCTTTTCCGCGAACTGGCGGTCGGCCGGCAGGCTCGGACCTTGGACTGCGACCTCGACCGGCGTTGGTGAGCCGAAGCTCATCACCTGAGAAATAATGTCTGCCGCCTCGAAAGAGACCTGAACATTTGGAATTTCCTTAGCGAAACGTTGACGCAATCGCTCCTTCAGTTCTTCGCCCCGCAGCGCGAGATCGGGTTTCAGAGCCACCGACATAACGGCGTCTTGCGGTCCGCTGGTAAATAGATAAATCGAATTTACCGGATAGCTCGGCGGCTGCACGCCGACGAAATCACTTTCGATCACAACGTTTTCCGGGCCGACTTCCCGCTTTATAAGGTCCAGCACCTTGAGAACAATCAGTTCGGTTCGTTCAATGCGCGTTCCCGTTGGAGCGCGGAGGCGGAGTTGAATTTGCCCAGTATCCGACGGCGGAAAGATCTCCAGGTGCATGCTCGGCAGAAGTACGAAAAGAAGAATCGCCGCGATCGCCGCATAGCCCCCGACCACAATCCATCGGAAGCGCAGCGCGCCCTGAAGCACCGAAGCATAACGGTCGTGCCAGATCTTTTTCTTCTCCTCTTTGTCGCTGGCCTCCTTCATCGCCCAGGTTGCGAAAACCGGCACCAGAGTCGTTGAGAGCACGTACGACGAGATCATCGCAAATGCCACCGCAAGGGAGAGCGGAATAAATAGTTGGCGTCCAACTCCGACCATGAAGAACGATGGGACAAACACCGACAGCACGCAAAGCATCGCGAGCAGCCGGGGAACGGCAGTTTTGCGGCACGCCTCGACCACGGCTTTCGCTCTGGACATTCCCAATTTCCGCGATTCGTCGAGGATCGAGTGGATGTTTTCAATCTCGACAGTCGCTTCGTCCACAAGCACTCCCACCGCGAGCGCAAGCCCACCCAATGTCATAATGTTGATCGTCTGGCCGGCGGCCCATAACCACACGACGGCCGAAAGCAGCGCAAACGGGATCGTCGTAATCACGATCAATGAACTGCGCCAGTCCCCCAGAAACAGGAGCACCATCAGTCCGGTCAGGATCGCGCCGAGCGCGCCTTCGGTAATCAGATTGCGAATTGCATTCACGACAAATTTCGATTGATCGAACTCCAGGCGTATTTCGACATCGTCTGGCGCAACTGCCTTCATCTTTGGCAATGCATTACGGACCCGCTTGATTACGTCCAACGTTGAGGCGTCGGCACGCTTGGTGACCGGAATATAAACCGTTCTTCTTCCGTTGACGTGAGCGTAACCGACCACGATATCAGTGCCGCTCTCGACGGTGGCGATATCGCGCAGATAGACTGTGGTGCCGGTGCCTAACCGGATGGGCGTGTCGAGTAACTCGTCCAGCTTGCCGCCCAAAACTGCATTAGACGACGCAATGCGCATCAGATCGCCCGTGCCGACTGTCCCGGCGGGCATAATGATGCTCCCTCGGTTTACCGCCGCTATTGCCTCCTCGGGCGAGACGTTGTAAGCGCTGAGCTTGTCCGGATTCAGGTTCACAACGATAGTTCGTTGATTGCCGCCGAACGGTGGAGGTGCCGAAACTCCGTCCAGTACGGCAAAAACGGGGCGAACTTGGTTCAAGGCGATATTCTGCATATCGCCGACATTGCGGTTAGGGCTTGAAAAAATCAGTCGCCCCACCGGAACGCTTCCTGCGTCATATCGAACGATGAAGGGCGCCACTGTGCCCGGCGGCATAAAAGCGTGAGCGCGGTTCACATAGCCTACAACCTGCGCCATCGCCTGGCTCATGTCGGTTTCCGGATGGAACACGAGCTTCACCAGCGAGACACCTTGGATATTCTTGCTCTCTACGTGTTCGATGCCGGTGATGTAGAGAAAATGGTATTCCAGATAGTAAGTAAGAAATCCTTCCATCTGCTGTGGATCCATGCCGCCATACGGCTGAGCCACGTAGATGGCGGGAGAGCCGAGATTCGGAAAGATATCTACTTTCATTCTTTCCAATGCGAGAATCGCGCAGAGAGCGATCGAGATAACCGCCACCACAATCGAGATCGGCCGCCGGAGCGCTGCTATTACTAGCCACATAATGATTTACCGGCTTGCCCTCTGCAGGAAAACCGTAAGATCTCCTTGAGCCGCTGCAATACCAAGGAGCGCCCGCCAAACACCTAGCCGTGCCAGGGAGTCGTCGATCTCGGCCTGCGTGACCAACCGCTGCGCCTCTGCTACTTCCGCGATGTTTCCCAGACCCGCCTTGTAACGCGCCGTCGCCTGCTGTTCTGTCGCCCGTGCCGCTTCCAACTGAATTGGAGTGTTTTGAGCGACTCGCCGCGAACCGTTCAGAACTGCCCTCGCCCTGGCAACGTCCGCGCTCAGATCCTGCACGATCTGTTCATATCGCGCGGATTGAGTGTGCTCGTTCGCTGCCTCGATGCCCTTCCTTGCACGAATTGAGAATAGATCGAAAGCGGGGAAGAGCACGGTGAACCCGACTGCCAAGTTTTGGATGTTCGGCCCGAGGCCGCTAACCGCACCGCCGGTGCTGCCGTCCGGCTGAATCCCGGTCCCGCGCGCGTAGGCAGCACTTTGCAAGTTGAATTTCGGAAAGTACGAGCGATCGAGAACCCGCTCACGGGCCTTCACTTCATTGATGACCCCGCTCTGCACCGCGGCCAGTGGATGTTGTGCGAGAGGGGCGGCAGGGGGCTCCTCTTGTGGAGCGGGCTGGAGAAACCGGTCCACTTCAATCGCAATATTCTCCGGTACGACACCGAGAAACTGAGCCAATGCCGCACGGCTGACGTCGACCGCCTGCTCCGCCTGGATCAACTGCGTTCGCGCCAGCGCCAATTCGGCCCTCGCTCTGGAAGCATCGGCGCCCGGCCGCAGCTCGTTCGTAACCAGAGTCTCGATAACGCGATTTAGAGTCGTGGCCCGGTCCACGCCCGCCTGTGCGGCGATCACGGTCTGCTGTGCGGCTGCGATCGTGAGAAATGCATCAGCGGCGGCGGTCGCCACCTGCAGCTTCGTTACGTTCACCTCAGCAGCGGTGCGATCGCGCGTAGCGATTGCGTTCTGCACGTTTGCGCGCCGCAAGCCGAAGTCGAAAGGCTCCCACGAAACGAGTGTGCCCACGGCCGAGCCCCATACTTTGTTGAGAGAATTGGTTCGCAGCACGGGTCCCGAAATGGAAGGGATGACGGATTGCGGAAGGAGCAAGCCGAACACATTGTTGTGCGTGGCGCGGTTCGCCTGCCCGATGAAATCGACTCTCGGAAGATAACTGGTTCGGGCTAAATTAATCGCGGCGGCTGCGGCCGACACCTGTTCAAGCGAGCTTCGGACCGCCGGATATTTTTGCAGCGCCAGGTCAACTGCCTGGTTGATCGTCAGCGTCGCTCCTTGAGCCGTGGCAAGAACACTGACTAATCCCAAACAGGTCGTTACATTCCCAAGGATCCTCACGTTTAGTAAGTCAGTGCGCCCGTGCCTGGCCGGATTTTCCCAGTTCGCCGAGCGCCGCTTTGAAGCCTGTTGCGAGTTCATCGGTTGGCCCCGTGCCCCAATAGTGAAGGAAGTAAATCGTCGGCTGACCAGTTGTCATGTGGTTGTGAATCGCTACAACATTTAGACCGTTGGCGCGGAGCGCTTTCAGAACCGGCGTTACCTCTTGCGACAGCATTGCCACATCGCCCGCGATCTCCGCGTTCGCATCGCTGCCAAAGAACGCCGCCCACGTGTTCAGCCCCATTCGCGCATTGATTTTGGCCCCCATCTCGGTCAAGTTGACGTCATCACGGCTGATGGTGATCTTGTATACCTGGCCGCTCTGTTCGCCTTCATGTCCCACAATCTGGGCGATCTTGGCCGTATCGATCTGCCCGGCGGAAACGTCCGAACTTCCTCCCGTAACCGGGCCTTGGTGGGTGGGAGTGCCGTGCCCGATCAGGTCAACGGCGGGTTTCGCGCGTTTTGCCAGATCGCCGGCCGTACCATGCCCATTCACATGCATGTAGAACACGCGCGGACTCTCGAAGAAGAAGTGGTTGTGAAGCGCCGTAACCTCGAGACCGTTGTCCAACAAGGCCGACATGACGGGATTCACCTCGTCTTCGAGCAGCACCAAGTCGCCCATCATGACGTCGTGCCCGCCGGTCCCTTTTGTCATGGCCAGCCATCCGCCGAAACCGAACGGCGTCGGCGTCGCAATGCCATCGATCGTTATTTTCAGGTCATTGCGCGGGATATTGATCTTCAGAACATTTGATTTGAAGTCGCCCTTCTTGTCGAGAGTTTTGAGAACTTCCTGATAGTCGGTCGGCACTTCCTGGGCTGGGGCATTGAAGAATAATGTGCTCGAGTAAAGCCCAACCACGGCAATCAAGATTGCGAATTTGCGCGTTGCTTTTCTCATAGGTGTTCTCTGAAGGCACGTCGTACTGTGCCTGGTGCCACGACTATACATGATCTCTGAACGGAGCTGGAAACAGGAAGCGCAATGGAAGTGGATTGACACAGATTACTTTATAATATAAAGTACTTCGATGCTAACAGACGTCGAGCCGTTCTTACGCCCCCTCCGCAACCACTGGTGCCCCCCAGGAATGCAAAACGCCCCATTTCTCGATCCAAATGGACTCGGTGGCGCGATCGAATCCCGATATGCTCTGCTGATCAATCCGTTCTATCCGAAAGATCCGCACGCTAGTTTCGGCAAGCACGTGCTAACTCCCACGCTTGCCCTCACGAGTTTCGCCGCCACCACGCCGTCCCATTGGCGCGTGGAGTATTGCGACGAGAATCTGCTCCAAGGGCGCCCGCCGTTTGATCCAATGCCCGAGGTGGTCGGCATCACGGTGCATCTTACATTCGCGCGGCGTGCGTTCGAATTGGCGGATTGGTATCGCCGTCGCGGAAGCAAAGTCATCCTGGGCGGTTTGCACGTGCTGTCGTGTCCGCGGGAGTGCGCTCCCCATGCGGACGCCTTGGCTCTCGGTGACGGTGTACAGTTGTGGCCTCGCATCCTGGCGGATGTGGAAGCGTGCGCGTTGCGTCCGACTTACACCGCCACTTACGAAAACGACTATCGCGACGACCCGGCGCCCCGACGCGCGATATTGCCCCGGAAGAGCTTTCTCACCACCGCCAGTCTGATTGCCACGCGCGGCTGCCATAACCGGTGCGGCTTCTGTTATCTGGCTACCGACGGGCTGCGCATGCCCTACCGCATGCGCGATCCCGCGGAAGTGGCCGCGGAATTCGAGGCGGCCAATCAACCCTATGCCGTTTTCATCGATAACAATCTCGGTTCGCGCCGCGAATACCTGCGCGCGTTGTGCGGCGCGCTGAAGCCGCTCGAAAAGATCTGGAGCGCGGCAGTCACCATTGACGTAACCGACGACCCCAGCCTGGTTCGAGCGATGGCACTCGCCGGATGCACGGGTGTGTTCGTTGGATTTGAATCGCTGACCGACCAGAACTTAGCCGATGCGCACAAGAAGACGCCCAAGACGGCGGACTACGCCCGGCGGGTGAGTATCCTGCACGATCACGGCATCCAGGTAAACGGTAGCTTCGTGCTCGGCTTCGATCACGACTGCAAAGACGTCTTCGTGCGCACGGCGGAGTGGGTCGAAGCGAACCGCCTGGAGTGCGCGACCTTCCACATACTGACCCCGTATCCCGCGACGCCGCTCTTCCGGCAGATGGAAATGGAGGGCCGGTTGCTGCATCGCGATTGGAGCCTATACGACACGGCGCACGCGGTATTCCGGCCCCGGCACATGTCGCCCGAGGAGTTGGAGCAAGGCTACGGATGGCTATATGAGCGCCTGTTCTCGCATAGCTCCATTTGGCGGCGCAGGCCGCGGGATTGGCGCGCGGTCGCGCCCTATGTGGCGATGTCGTACTTATACAAGCGATCGAACCGTGTGTGGCACGCGCTGATCCAGCAGGGTCTGGTCCATAGCGTTTGGACGCCGCTTGTGGAACTGACGCGCCGGCGTCACCTGCATTTCCGGCACGGGTTGGAGAATCTGGACACGCTCCCCACTACTTCCGGCAGCGTCGTTTCCGCGGGGGTGTAACTCTGGGTACGTTTCAAGGATCCGGAAACGGTCATGACCCGCGGCGGCAGTTGCATCGTGGATCCGTTCGGGAGCTTCCTTGCAGGGCCGAACACGTATGACGAAGTGATCCTGTTCGCCGAGTTAGATTACGGCCAGATTGTTCGCGGTAAGTACGATCTGGATGTCGTCGGCCATTACGCCCGGCCGGATATTTTCCAACTCCACGTCGACGAGCGGCCCAAGCTTCCGGTGACCACGCAGAAGTGATGTTATGATCGAGCATCCATGATTCAAACCTTGGTGCGTAAGCGCGGCATCGTGCTGCTGATGGTCTGCCTGAGCGTGATGAGCTACTTCGACAGAATCATCATGTCGACAGCCGGACCTTTTATTATGAATGAGTCCAAGCTGACGGAAACGCAGATGGGCAGCATCTATTCCGCGTTCACCCTGAGCTATGCGCTACTCATGATCCCGGGCGGACGCGTTGCCGATCGTTTCGGGCCGCGTCGCGTGCTTACGATCATGAGTTTGGGCGCCGCGTTTTTTACGGCGCTCACCGCGCTTGGCGGCCGCCCTGTTTTCGGAATCTGGCTAGGCGTGCTGCCCTCATTCCTCGGCATTCGTCTAGCTCTCGGCGTGCTTACGGCGCCGCTGTATCCGTCATGCGCGATTCTCAATGCTCGCTGGATTGCACCCGCGCATCGCGCCCGCACCTGGGGCTTGGTGGCATGCGGTTCCGGCATCGGCGGCGCACTCGCGCCCCTATTATTCAGTTGGATGATGGGACAGTACGGGTGGCGTCTCTCGTTCGTGTTTTCCGGCATCGTCACCGCCCTGTTCGGAGTGTTGTGGTTCTTGTGGGTCCGCGACTTCCCCCAAGGCGCTTCCGCCGAGGCTACCTCAGCACCGCGGACGGCCACCCCGTGGCGAGCCCTTTTCACGAATCGTGACCTGATGCTGCTGACGGCGTCCTACGTCACTGCTAATTACTTCGAGTACATTTTTTTCTACTGGATGTTCTACTATTTCGGGAGCATCCGGCACGTCGGGACGCGCGAAAGTGCGATCTACAGCGCGATCATCTGGACCGCATGGACGCTGATGACGCCGACCGGCGGATGGATCTCCGACCGGTTAGTCAGCCGTTATGGACGCAAACTAGGCCGTAGGCTGATGCCGATATTCAGCTTGACCGTCGCGGCGGTTCTGCTCGCCGTCGCGGTCAACCTGACCGACACGACGCCGATGATCGTTCTACTCTTTATAACGCTCGGTCTCGCGGCCGCAACCGACGGCCCGTATTGGGTATCCTCCAGCGATCTGGGCGGAAGTCATGTGGGTGCGGCGGGCGGAATCCTGAACACCGGAGGAAACGTCGGAGGTTTTCTCGCTCCCGTGTTGACGCCATTCCTGGCATCGCGCCTCGGTTGGACGAACGCGCTTTACGCGGGCAGCTTGATATTACTAATCGGAGTAGTCCTCTGGTTCTTCATCGACGTGACCAACACAGTCGCGGTCTCCGAGCCGGTTTCAGAGCCGGCCTCCACTTAGGCTTTTGTTCTACTTATAGCCAACCTTAAGCATCTTCGGGACAGACGCTAACCCTCTAACATCGCGCAGATCCACCTGCTGGCGCGCGCCAGGATTCGGGAACCGGTAAGTGCGTCCGGTCGCAGTGCCAACCACTGTCATTCCGGTTTCGCCCACATACTCGTATACATACGACGGCGTTGGCAGCCCGCTTCTAAGAGGGGTTGCGCCCACCGCGTTGCTTCGTGCCTGACCACAACAAGCCATTTGTCGAATCTCCTTTTTGAGTAAGCGCAGACTTAATTTACAAGTTACCCGGTGCCGGATCTTTTCCGGCACCGAGCCGCTTGGCGTTCTTACTTCTTCGGTACCAGGCAGAAGCCTACAAAGGCACTGTTGTTTTCCCAGCCCGAGCCGCAACCCACGATCGTACGATCGTTCGAGCTGAGCTGGACGGTGTACCCGCAGGGTGGCAGCCCCGCGGTATCGTAGGTCCAGACTCCCGATTGGCCATTCGTCGGAACAGCCGGGTAAGATCGGCCGTTGGTGTTGAGACCATCCACCGTAAAGCCGGAAGACGGGCTGGGCGTCGGCTCGGCGCTCAGACTGAAACTGCCGAAGTGTTCGTCACTCACGCTATAACTTCCGCAAATCACGTCCCCAACCGTAAAGGTGCCGCAGTTGACTGCCGGTTGGCAAGCTCCCACGCCGCCCGGTTTGAAACCGGTGATCGCCAGCGAAGTAACAGGCGCGGCGTTGTCGATATCGATGATCACGCTCTGGCGCGTGGTTCCATCGATCGTGCAAAGCACCGTTCCCGCCGGGAAGATTGCAAGGCTGACCGGATCTTTCGCAATCAGCGAAATTTGCCATAGGCCGGTTTTGCCCGTGGTGTTCCAGTCGCAGAGGTACCCGAGCGGCTGGGTGAACCGCCATCCGACGCCGGGGTTGGGGTTCGACATCTGGTAAGTGAAGAAACCATCGCCATCGGCAAATTGGGTAATGCCGAAACTGGTTGGCAGGGCCGCGCCAATCTGCTGGAGAATGCTGACGCCGAACGAATCGGCCACCGGCTGCGGCGTTCCTACCAGTACGCCCCCAACAATCTGCTGCACCGTAACCTTGTATTTCGGCTGGTTGGCCGCAAGGGGGCTGGTGAACAGCGGAGCGCCCGGGATAATGCCGAAGATCGACACGGACGAGCCGAACGGGCTGTCGCCAGGCGCGAAGCCTGTCGTCTGGTCGATGTTGCACGGCGCTACGCTGCAAATCGTATCGAAGTAAGGCGTGAAGTCGCCGGTAGAAACGGCCGTGCCCGGTTCGAGCAGGAAGTCCCCTTCCAAGCGATTGCCATAAGAAGGGACAAAGTCCGGATTCGCGGGGGGCGGCGCGACGTCCCACGAAAGGATGGCGCGCATCCGCGGCGTAACCGCACCCTCACCGCAAGGCTTGCGGTGTGAATTGAAATTCACTGGTTGGTATACGGCGTAAGACAGCCCGTCTGCAGGAATGGTTGCGAAGTCATGCACATTCACCGAGGTGGTGCCTTGATACTCCCATCCGGAGCCCCAATCCACCCAGAACGCCACGTATTCCTGACTCCCTGTGGTGCATTGCGACCCGTTATAACCAATCGATTGCTTGATGTGGAGCGTGGCCTCGAGCGCATCCGCCGCTCCCGGCGCGTAGCCCACGCAATCGAGCTGCTCAAAACTTGTGTCGCCGTCGGTGTTGAAGATTGCGTTGATCAGCGCGCTGGCGTCGATCTCTAGTTCGGCCAGCAGGTCCGCATTGATCGCGAACTTCGAAGTCGACGACGAAGCTGCCGTGATTTTCCGCACTGTCTTGTTTAAGAACCGGTGCGCGGGAACTTGCTTCCCCTTATAGAGCTTGGCCAAATCCACCGGCGAGAGCACTTGGGGTTCGGTCAGCTTGGGTAAATCGCCTTTGGCGGCGGCTTCCGCAAACAGCGGCAACTTGCCCGCCAGCAGGAAGAAGATGGGCGCCACCTGAATATGTACGTCCACCATGTTTCCCCACACCGGCGGTGTGGTCGGATCGGTCGGCGCCTGATTCCAGGAGAGTATCCCGCGCACCAAGGGCAAGTTCTCCGTGTCGCAGAACTGGCGCATGGGAGAAATGTTCAGTGAGACCGCCATCTCGAACGGCTGTCCGGCAGGCACGTCATAGGTGCTGAAACCGGTTAGCCCCTGGTCCAGCCAGGTGGCTCCGTTGTCGTAAGACAGGTAGAAGCGGACGTACTCGGTGGAACCGTTGGTGCAGAGGCTGCCGCTGTAGCCGCCCGATTGCTTGATCGACACGACGCCTTCGAGCGTGCTCAGTTGCGGGTTATAGCCTACGCACATCAACTGTTCGTAAGTGGTGTTGGAGATGATCTGCTTGACACCCTTGTACTTGCTGTCCTTAAGATTGCCGAAGTAGTTTGGGTTGGCGAGCAGCAGTGGTAGAAAATGGCGTCGTTCCGTCTCGAAGTGCCGCTCCGCGCCCGCGGGATTTCTGCTTTTGTCATTCTGGGGCATGTGAACTCCTCTGTTCGTAAGACCGTTTGAATACGGTCCATCCGGTGGCAGGGCTGCGCGCTCGGCGCGACCAGTGCTGCCTTCCGAACAGTAGTGATGCTTACCCCAGCTCCGTTTCACACATTTTTTGGAAACGCAGCCAGCGCGAGCGACTGAAGCCGCGACGGAGTTACGGATGCCATGGTTAGTAAACGCTCAGCGATTTCAGGGCTTCTCGCCAAGGACGATGGCACGTTCCTCCCGCAGACTCGCTACGCCTTGCCGTGCGGGAACGCAAACTATCTCGCCATCGACAATGTGAATGGCGACATATCGAGGACATAGTCGTGGCGGATGGCCGAGCGAGGTTTCCCCCGCAGTCGGCGCGGCCGGTTAAGACGGCGACGGCCTTCCCGATTTGCGAGGCTGGGCATCGCGACATTGAGTATCGATCTGTCAAACCCGCCGCCTCGGTCCCCAGCTATTTGGAAATTCTTGCGCCCTTATTCTGAAAACGCGCAGGCAACGGCAGTGTGCGTGATAACTTCAAGATATGTCACAAAGCACTTTAACTAACGATGAATTGCGTCAGTACGCCCTCTTGGGCTTGGAACAGGCAAAGGCCGCAATTCAGGAGAAGATAGCTGAGATCCGGCAATTGCTGGGAGGTCAGCGGGCAGACAGACCGGCTACCGGGTCTGCTGCAAGTCAAACCGGTCGCAGGCTAAGCCCTGAATCCCGGCAGAAGATGGCCGACGCACAACGAAGGCGTTGGGCCGCAGTGAAGGGGCACACCGGCGAGCCCGCCAAGAAAGCACAAAAGAAAGGCTCTGGAACAGGCAGACGCCCGATGAGCGCTGAAGGACGCGAACGAATCGCTGCCGCGCAACGCAAGCGGTGGGCCGCACTGAAGAAAAACAAATAAGCGCTCTGGCTGTCTAAACCGATCAATTGCGTGAGCTTGCACTCGCTCTGCTTACCTATGGTCGGATACGCCGGATACGGAATTGTTCCTTGCCTCCACCGACCCCGCGCCGGGTGCCGTATAGATGGCGACCTTTTGGGTAGGATGCGCCCCGCGGGTGTCGGCAATCTCGTTGCCTTCAATCAGCAGATCGGTGGAGTGCGGCTCGACATAGAAGCCGTAACCCGCGCTGGCATTTCCGTTATCGAGCACTCTATTTTTTCTGAAGATGTTCCGGCTTCCACTATTCTTCGCGTCTTCCTTGCGAAAATATACACCCGTGATCCCGTTGCGCGCGATCGTGTTACCTACAAATTCGTTGTCGGTATCTTTGTGGCCTATGGAGATCCCGTAATGACCGTTGTTTTCGATTATATTGTTTTCGAAACGGCTGTGCCGGACGCGCCAACAGAGGAACAGGCCGATGTCGCCGTTGTCGTGCATGCGGCAATTCCGCACCAACGCGTTCGCGCTACCCGTGCCCGGATGGATACCGAAACCGGCATGCCCGTAAGATTCGCTATTCACCACCTCCACATTGTCGCTGATCTGCAAAGAAATGCCATCGCCGTTGTAGTTCTTCGCGGTGCAATTGCGAACCTTAACGTTGCGAACACCGTACATGTAGATCGCGCCGCCGCGGCATCCGTCGATGTAACGATTTTCCGCCCGGTTTCCGTCAACGATGATGTTTTCGAGAACGATGTTCTCGGCGTTCATCGCGCAGAGAATCGGGAACGTGTTGCTAATGCGCGCATGAAGTTTCTCGTGGTCGTAGTCGCGCACGGTCATCGGATTGAGAATCAAGTAAGGAGACTTGACGCTGGAGACGCTCGAGATCGTAATATCCCATCCGCTCTTCAACGTGTCATCGGTTACCGCAACCCCCATGCCCGGATGAAATTTCTGCGGGTCGGCGACAGCGAGAAAACTGTCTCCGTAATCGCCGTCCTCAATCAACGGACTCTCCACGCCGCGACTCTTGCGCAGAATGGTCTTCCCGGCCGCTCCCTTCACTTTGACGTTGGACGGAACAAACAGGCTGTTTTCCATTTCATAGGTCCCCGGACCGATCGACAATGTGTCCCCCGGATGTAACAAATTCGCAGCCCGCTGAAGAGCTTGGCTTCCCGCTCCGACAACATCAGCCGCTCCGGACTGCGCGACAGTCACCACCCGGGCCGAGCGCTGCGTCGCCGCCCGCGAGCTACAGCCCGCGGAGACACAGACGGTTGCGGCAAGAACCAGAAGAGTAAACTTTGAACGAACGGAATTCATAGCAGGTGTGGCTCCTATCAGCCGAAGGTGCTCACAGTATACTAGCGGCGTCGCGAGCTGGGCAAAGCTATTTTCGCAAAACCATCACCAGCCCAGAGCCACGCTGCCCCGTTTCCGCACTTGACCGGTGTTGCTCCCGGCGAATTTTTCTTCGACCCGAATTTCGCTAAGATCGAAATTCATGCCAAACAGATCCATCCCGCCGGCAAATCTCTACCGGGCTTTCGCTACGTGATCGCGTCCCGCGCGCCGTACGCGCTCGCCGCTATTCTGCTCTCCGCTTCAATCGCTTGCGCCTCCCCTGCAACTTTCGTGACTGCTCTGCCCGTCGCCCGGGATCAGATGATTGTCCGTTTCAATGCCCAGCCGCTTTTCTCCACCCGAGGCCTTTACGGCGTCCAATTTCCCGTGAATATCGGATACGGCCTCACTTCCCGCTGGGCACTCTTCGCCAACGTGAATCAAGGCTTCGCGTCTATATCGACCCAGCGTCTCAACTCGTCCGGGGTCTACGATTTGCTTTCTTACGCCCGCTACACGCTCTTCAAAATCGATAAGCCGAAATCGACCTTCCGGGTCGCGTCGATTGCCGGCGCTTACTTTCCCACCGGCGACAACTCCCTCCGGAGTAAGCGCGGCCTTCTCCCGAGGTCGCTCCAGACTGGCTCGGGCACGGTCGATCCTTACGCCGGCGTCACGCTGGGCTACAGCGCAATGCGCTGGGGAATGGCGATGGATAGCACGTACCGCAAAAATCCCGTCACCCATTCCGGCGTCAGCCCGGCCGATCAATACCGCGCCGACGCGCAAGTTGAATACAAGGTGCTGCCTTTGCGCATGCCGGACGAAGGCCTGCCGAGACTCGTAGTCATTTCCATCGAATCCAACTACGTTCACGATGGCAAGGACCACGTGAATGGGTTAATCGCGGCGAATTCAGGCGGCAACATTTTGCGCCAGGATGCTGTCCTGGAAATGTCCACTCTGCGCTGGCAGATTGGCCTCGGTGCGCAGCTTCCCGTGATGCAGGATCTGACCGGAACGGCGCGCAGCAAGCAGCGCAGCGGATTCTTTCTGTTCTTCGAATACTATCTCGCCGCGCCGAACTGGCGCAGCGCGCGCGCGCACCGATGAGCCCCGCCGGTATCCTCATCGCTCTCTTGCTCGCGCAAACCCCGCCCGCTGAACTCAAAGTCACCCGTGTCGTTGCCCATCTAAACGGAGTCTTCTCCCCGCGCGGTTTCTTCAACATTACGGTTCGTCTCTACCAGCTGACCGGCGTGGAAGCAGCCAAGTACGACCTGAAGAAAACTCAAATCACCGTGGATTTCAAACCCGGCGTCGCCGTGACTCCCGAGCAGATGCGTCAAGTCATGGTCAGTGCCGGCTACAAGCCCGGCCCGATAGAGATCGATTTACTCACTGTCGCTGAGACCTCCGAAACTGGACCCGGATGGGTCAAGATTAAGCACCCGTCGTCGAAGAACCCGGTAGTTCGCTGGTTCCAATTGAACTTTTAGGTCACCCGTCTACTGGGCGGCTTGCGCAGGCTCGTATTGTGGCGGTTCTGGAATGTGCATATCCCAGGCCATACTCCGCTGCCATGTTTGTTTCAAATCCGTAGCCGTCATGTGCTTCCCGATTCTTCCTCCGGGCACGTCTAACTGGTAGCCCAGAACCTGACACATGATGCCGCCGTATGCCGAACTGCACGGAACCTCCGCGATGACGACAATGGCCGATGACCCGCTTACCCATGCCAGCCCGGACATGTTGAATCCAGGGTGTCTGACGATTCCGCTGCAAATGCCATCGTCCCGGTTAAGCGCCTTACATGGAGGAAAGGTCTTCACCATATCCGCCTGGGCGCTTTCAGTTACGTGTAGTTTGTGGACGCCGCTGGCAGATACTGAGTAAACGGTAACGAAGAAGCCCGCATAAGCGTTTGCCCCACCGTTGACGAGGAACCACTTTGAGTCTGGGGACCAAAATATAATGCGCACTGCGATCTGGCCCATAGAAGCAGGAGCGAAGTAACGCAGCGCATCGACTTCATGAAGTACCTGTCAATTCAGGGTGGAGCATCGCGAACTTACTTACTTTCGTTGCGCCCCAGCACCCCGCACCGGCCCCAACAACCCCGACGGTAGCAGCGGCGACTTAGCCTTATATGGTGGCGCCACCTTGAACGTGAACTTCTTCGCGACAACCGGCTGCCGATCGCCCAATGCCGACGCGGTTCATCCATTCCAAATCGAGGCGTATGCCTTCTTTGGCAATGTTCCCATTCATCCAATGCCACCAAACCCGCGGCTTGGCGCTATTCGGTGGATTCTGAAACCCGCGCAATAGAGCGTCAGCGGTCTCTTGGCCGTTCGTTGCTACCACAGCTAACAATATGCACGCCGACAACATCGATATTCGTCGCATCATCGGAAACCATCCTCTCAGCAGTACAACGCTGAGCGTATTCCATTAATCGCCGCCGCAAAACCACCGTCTCTGCTCCGTATCTTGACCTGCGAGAAGCTGGCGTAGCCGGCGCGCGACCGCCGCATCAGCGTTACTTTGATACGCCGCGATCGCACGCTCTCGCGCCTGCGCGGCGCCGTCCAGAAAATCCTTCGGCGTGAGCCCCATATCCGTCAGCATCGGATCGCCATCCTTCGCTTTCGAGAACGACCACCAGGTTTCATACGCCTCCGCTCGTATCCGCGTCAAGCGCGCGTCCGCAAGCGCCCGCCACGGTCTCGATTCGAGTATGCCCAGCACGGTGCGAAAGTAAGGAGTCCAATCACTTGCGATAGTTTGACAGCCTGTCGGAAGCAATCGCACTAGGGCTTCCGCGCCTTCCGGAGTACCCGCGTGCGTCTGAGCCACCAACTGCAGCAGATCGTGTTGATAATTCTCGCTGCCTCCAATCTCGTTGTACCGGTAGTGCAGATTGAACGAGCCAACCCGAACACATCGATAGCCGCAGCATCCACCGGGCTTCCGCGCCTCCAACTTTTCAGCCGCCGCATCAGCCTGCATCAGGAATCCCGCCCAGGCTCGCGGCTCGCTCGTATGTTCGGCGCGCGAGATCAACCGCTGTACCTCATCGATGTCTGTCCAGGCACTCATACCGGGCACACCAAGAAGTAGAATTACCGATACCAAACGAGTCATCGCGCCAGCTCACTCCTTTCCCTTAAACTATCCGCTAGATGAAAACGGCCCTTTGGATCCTTGTCGCCCTCCTTGCCACCATCAGCGTCGGCCTCATCGCAACCACTCGCGGCGAGCCCGTCAATAGCCTTTGGTTCATTCTCGCCGCCGCCTGCGTTTATTCATTGGGCTACCGCTTCTACTCCAAATTCCTTGCCGCCCGAGTCATGGCCCTCAATGACTCACGCGCCACCCCAGCCACCCGCCTCCGCAACGGCCACGATTTCGAGCCCACCAATAAGTGGATCGTCTTCGGCCATCACTTCGCCGCGATCGCCGGCCCAGGCCCCCTTGTCGGCCCCGTGCTCGCCGCCCAGTTCGGCTACCTGCCCGGCACTCTCTGGATTCTCGCCGGCGCAGTGCTCGGCGGCGCCGTCCAGGACTTTATCATCCTCGTCGCCTCACTGCGCCGCGACGGCAAGTCGCTCGGCGCCATGGCCCGCGAGGAAATCGGCAAGGTCGGCGGTATGGTCGCACTCCTGACGGTGCTCCTCATTATGGTGATCCTCCTCGCTGTCGTGGCCCTCGTGGTCGTGAACGCCCTTGCGACCAGCCCATGGGGCACGTTCACCATCGCCGCGACCATGCCCATCGCGCTCTTCATGGGCTTTTACCTTCGCTATCTGCGGCCCGGCCGCGTCCTCGAATGCTCGGTCATCGGCTTCGTCCTCGTGATGCTCAGCATCGTCGGCGGCCAGTGGATCGCTCTCTCCTCCTTCGCCGGCTTCTTCACACTTTCGGCCCTGACCATCGCGTTCTGCATCATCGCGTACGGCTTCCTCGCCAGCGCCCTCCCTGTCTGGATGCTGCTCGCCCCCCGCGATTACCTCAGCACCTTCGTCAAACTCGGCGTCGTCCTCATGCTCGCGATCGGCATCCTATTCGTCCGCCCCGCGCTCCAGATGCCCGCCCTCACGCGCTTCACCGACGGCACTGGCCCTATCTTCGCCGGCAAGATTTTTCCGTTCTGCTTCATTACGATTGCGTGCGGCGCGATCTCCGGATTCCACGCGCTCATCTCCTCCGGCACCACGCCTAAAATGCTCTCGCTTGAAACCCACGCACGGCCGGTCGGATATGGCAGCATGCTGCTCGAAAGCTTCGTCGCGATCATGGCGATGATCGCCTCGTGCGTTCTTCAGCCCGGCGTCTATTTCGCCGTCAACTCGCCCGCCGGAGTGGTCGGGAAGACCGCGGCGGCAGCGGTTGCGACCATCACATCTTGGGGCTTTCCCGTCACCGCCGGCCAGATGGACACGCTCGCCCGTACCGTCGGCGAACAGACGCTTTTCAGCCGCACTGGCGGCGCGCCATCGCTCGCGCTTGGTATGGCCCACATCTTCGCCAGCAGTGGCGGCGGCCAGGCGCTCATCGGATTCTGGTATCACTTCGCGATCATGTTCGAAGCGCTTTTTATATTGACGATCATCGATGCCGGCACGCGCGTCGGCCGCTTCATGCTGCAGGATCTTCTCGGACAGATATGGAAGCCGCTCGGCCGCACCAGTTGGATGCCCGGAGTGATCGCAACCAGCGCCGCCGTGGTGCTCGCGTGGGGATACTTTCTCTATCAGGGCGTGCGCGACCCGCTCGGCGGCATCAATTCGCTCTGGCCGCTATTCGGGATTGCGAATCAACTGCTGGCCGCCGTCGCGCTCTGTGTCGCTACGACAATTCTGCTGAAAATGCACGGCCTGCGGTATGTCTGGGTAACGGGAGTGCCGCTGGCGTGGCTGGTCACGGTGACGTTCACCGCCGCATGGGAGAAAATCTTCTCGCCGCTCCCGCGCATCGGATTCCTGGCGCAAGCTCGCCAACTCACGCTCGCGCCGCATACCCCGGTGACGGACGTTTTGACTTTCAATGCGCGACTGGATGCGGTGGTGTGCGGGACGCTTCTGTTGCTGGTCGCGGTAATCCTGATCGATAGTATTCGTGTGTGGATCGGCCTGATTGAGCCACCAATGTTGCCGGTCGCCGCCCCGGAGAGCGCCCGATGACTCTACTCCGCTTCGTGCGCGACTTGCTTTTAGAACTCTCCGACCAGCGCGCCTACCGGGCTCACTTGGCCGAGAAGGATGTCCCCCCGTCCGGCCCCGAGTGGCGCAGTTTTATCGATGCGCGAAATCGGAGGAAGTATCAGTCGCCGAAGTGCTGCTGAACGACGGTAAAAGATAGGTAGGTCGTACGGTCTTGGAGTGGCAGGGTAGCCTTTATGGACGGCGGAACGCGATGCAGCCCGTTAGCCGATCGATTTCACCGATCGCGGCTGGTTCCGCCGCCTTCGAACTCGGGTGACGAGGCATTTCCGGTAGTATTGGAGCAGTGAAGGTCAGAGACCTGATCCGTGTGATTGAATCTGATGGCTGGAGACACGTGCGCACAACTGGCAGTCATCGTCATTTCAAGCATCCTACGAAACCAAACGTGGTGACCGTTCCAGGCAACCTAGGCGACGATATCCCGATTGGGACTCTGAAATCGATCCTTCGTTCCGCGGCCTTGGAGGAAAAATGAGCGTGAAGTACGCGGTCATCTTCGAACGGGCTGAAGACAATTGGGCCGCCTATGTGCCAGACCTTCCGGGCTGTATGACCACGGGTCGAACACTCGAGGACACGAAGGTGAATATACGCGAAGCCATTCGAGGTCATATCGAAACGCTTCGCGAGTTCGGCGACCCGATTCCCGAACCGGCTAGCTTCGCCGGCGAAGTCGAGATCACGATCGCGGTGTGAGGCCGATCCGGCTTTGCGGCTACTTCCGCCGGAACACCCGCTTAATCTCTGGACCAAACTCCCGGAGCACATTTACATTTGAAATCCGAGATCCTGCGTGCCGATGCGCACCCGGCCCTTGTTGTCGTGAGTGAGAAAGCTCCAGACCAACGCATGGCCGGAACGCTTCGAAATGTCAGCTAATTCGCTGCTTTTAAACCACAGTCGAAATAGCCCAATCGAGCACCCACGAACCTTTACAGATCCGACCCTATGACCATCGATCGTACTCCGCATGACCGCCGATCCAGAACCAGACGATGTGATCACCTTCCAGGACGCCCAACGCTCGATACGCCAACCCGATTCGAACCGAATAGATATCGTCTTCGCCCCGAAGTTTTTTAAAGCGCAGACTCGGGTGGGCCCGGATTAGATCGAAACAGTGCGTACGCTCTTCGCGCATCTAACTGAATCGCAATCGGCAACGCCGAAAAGAGCTTCCAGAAACGTCGAGTGACTCTGGATTGAATCAAAGAAAGTCAGTGAAAGGCGATGTCTCACCGCGCGCATCCTCGTCAAGCGCGTCCTGGGCCATGCGCCTGATCAGGCCCCGTTTTTGAGCAAAGGGCGCTTTCCAGCCCTGCTCGTCTGCCAGATCTGCAAGAATTTGAGACGCCATCTCCTCCTGCTCCTCTGGTGGGAGAGCTCCGAGTTCTTCCAGTGCCTTGTCGAGAAGGGCCGACATGTCTAAAGCCTACCAATAACACTCTCGAATCTTTGTGGCAAGTCGCTCCCAAGTGGGCCGCCTACGTGCCGAACCTTCCGGAGCGGCGAAGTCGAGATCACGATCGCGGCGTGAGGCCGATCCGGCTTTGCGGCTACTTCCGCCGGAACACCCGCTTAATCTCTGGACCAAACTCCCGGAGCACATTTACGCCGATTTGAAACCCGAGATCCTGCGTGCCGACGCGCACCCCGTCCGTCAAGGGTGAGTACCGATGCGGATACCAGTACATCGACAGCATTCCGCTTCCGTAGGCGCCGGCGAGCGCGGGAAAATCGATGCGCACCCGGCCCTTGTTGTCGTGAGTGATAAAGCTCCAGACCAACGCATGGCCGGTACGGGGCAACAAGCCAGTGCACTTGCAATGGAAGTAGCGGGGATCGTAACCGAGCACCGCCGCGCCTCCCTCATGGATCGTCACATCCATTGCGAACAATCCCAACAGGCTTACGGATCGGCGGCCGTAACCCGCCGCGCCCTGCCGCCACTCAGGCGGGTCGTTGGCGAGTTGCGCAAAAGTGGCCGATCCCAAGGCGGCGAAGTACAATCCGGGAGACAAGAAGCTTTCATCCCAGTAACGCTTCCAGCGCTCGTGACTATTCAAAGGAACGTAAGAAGGTGCGGCGGGTTGCGCCAGGGCGAATTGCGCTGCTAATCCGGCCCAGATCACCATGAGAACTGCAATTTGAAAACACCGTTTCATCCTTAAACAAATCTACCCCAAATGCGCCTTCAGAAACCGTCCTGTATGCGATGCCTTGCAGGCCGCCACCTCTTCCGGCGTTCCCGTCACCACGACCTGCCCGCCCGCATGCCCGCCCTCCGGCCCTAAGTCAATCACGTGATCCGCTGTCTTAAGCACGTCCAGATGATGTTCGATCAGTAACACGGTATGACCTGCGTCCACTAACCGGTTCAATGATTCCAGCAAGCGCTCAACGTCGGCTAAGTGCAGCCCGGTTGTCGGCTCGTCCAGAATATAAACCGTGTGTTTGGACCTCCGCAACTTACTCAACTCCGTCGCGATCTTGATTCGCTGCGCTTCGCCGCCCGATAACGTCGTCGCCGATTGTCCCAGCGTCAAATATCCGAGCCCCAGATCACTCAGCATCTCGATGTTCTTGCCGATCGCCGGCTCACCCGCGAAGAACGCCGCACCTTCCTCCACGGACATGTTCAGCACGTCGTCAATCGTCTTTCCACGCACCGTCACGTCGAGCGTCTCGCTGCTAAACCGCGCTCTTGCACGCGCCGCAGGTCACCTCCACGTCGGGCATGAAGTAGAGTTGCGTCGTAATGACGCCCTCTCCCTGACACTCTTCGCACCGCCCGCCTTTCACGTTGAAGCTGAACCGGCCCGCCTTGTAGCCGCGCTCTACCGACAGCGGCGCTTGCATGAATAGGTCCCGGATATTGTCATAGAACCCGATGTAAGTCGCGGGATTTGACCGGCTATTGCGCCCGATCGGCGATTGGTCGATGTTCACCACCTTATGTACATGCTCCGCGCCGTCCACGCCGTCGTGCTCGCCGGGCAGAGTGCCCGTGTCCACCAGCCGCTTCCACAAAGCCTTGTGCAGAATGTCATTGATGAGCGTGCTCTTGCCCGACCCCGAGGCGCCGGTCACGGCCACCAGCGTGCCCAACGGAAACGTGACATTGATGCCCTGCGGATTGTTCTCCCGCGCGCCACGCACCTTCAGCTTGTTCCCATTGCCCTTTCGACGTCGCGCTGGCGTTTCGACCGCTCGCTTGCCCGACAGATACTGCCCCGTTGGCGACTCCTTACACGCCAGTATCTCGGCGATCCCACCTTGCACCACCACTTCGCCGCCATGTACCCCCGGCCCTGGGCCCATCTCCACAATGTGGTCCGCCGCGCGAATCGTGTCTTCGTCGTGCTCCACCACGATCACCGTATTGCCGATATCGCGCAAACGCTCCAGCGTCGCGATCATCTTTACGTTATCTTTCGGATGCAGTCGAATACTCGGCTCGTCCAGCACATAGAGCATCCCCATCAGCCCCGACCCGATCTGCGTCGATAAGCGAGTTCGCTGCGCCTCGCCTCCTGAAAGCGTCCCAGCCCGCCGATTGAAGCTCAGATAATCGAGGCCAATTCCGAGCAACAGCTTCAGCCGCGCCTGCACCTCTCCCAAAACTTGCTTGCCGGCGCCGGCCCCTTTGCCTGCCGGCGTGACCGTCCGCAGAAACTCGTGCAACTCATCGAAATGGAGTTGGCCCATCTCGAAGATGTTCTTGCCCGCAATGGTGAACAGCCGCCTTGTTGCCCGCACGCGCGCCCCGTTGCAGTCCGGGCACGTATGTTCCACCATCAGCTTGTCGAGCCAGGCCTCCATTCCGGAACTTGCTTCCCTGCGTTGACGGTATCGCCGGTAATGCCTCTCGATGCGCCGCGCGATTCCACCAAAGCTCCCCTCCTTGCCTTCCGAATCGTTCTTCCTTACCTTCGCGTCCGGCCGCACTTTGATTGTTAGTTTTCTTGCCGTCCAAGCCCTCGAGAATAGCGCGCCTCCCCGTCTCCGGCAGCTTCTCCCACGGCGTTTTAAGCGAGAACTTCAATGCTTTGGACAGGCTGTACGTCATGCGCCCGTCCCAGGTATCCGGGTTGTACTTAAACGCCTCGCGCACGAAACAGCCGCCCACGATGCTCCTAAACGCGGGTCCGGCACGCGCTCTCCGGATTGTTGAACATGAAGTACTCAGGCTGGATATCGCCATAAACGAAGTGGTGCGTCTTACTGCAGACTCCGCGATAGAATTTCTCCGCGTCCTCTTTCCTGGGACGCTTCAAAATCTCCACGCTCAGTAGCCCATCGCCCACCAGCAGCGTCGCCGCAATGCCCGCCTTCATCGCCTTCTCGTGCTTACGGCCGACCACGAACCGGTCTGCCACGGCGTCCATGTTTTTGATGTTCGATTCGTCGAGATCCACTTGCGCCGATATGTCCACGGCCGCGCCGTCGATGATCATCCGTCGGCACCCCTTCTTCCGCACCTCGGTCAGGACGAAGTCGAGATCCTCGCCGTATGGCTTGAACACCGGCGCGCGCAGTTCAATCTCCGCGCCTTCGGGCAAAGCCAGAATTGCCTCAAGAATCTGACTCGCGCTCAGGCTCGGCGTGGCCTCGCCCGTGCGTGGGCAGTGCGGATGGCCAATGGTCGCGTAGAGCAGGTTTAAGTAACTCGCGATGTCCGACATCGTACCCACCGTATACGAAGTCCACGTCGGGCTTCGCCACCTGCGCGATGAACCGTTTGGCATAGCTCGACAGCTGAGCGCCTGCGTGCCCGCTCCAAGCACTTGAATTTTCGTGTCGCGCTCGCCGATTTCATTCAGCCTGTCGCAAAGGTCGGCGATGGGTTTCGTCGTGTGTATAGAGAAGGCGCCCTTTCGCTAGCAGCGCATGCATGAAGGAGTTGGGCATGGCGCCCTCCACCGTCCTACGGAACTCCGCCCGCGGTATCAGGAAGGCGTGAACATTCACCCCGCACGCATATAACGCCAAGCTCGTCTTCTCCATCTTCTTATCGTCGATGGTCACCAGCGCGAGGTCGATGTCGGATTTTTCCCACACCGTATCGTGGGACAGGCTCCCGCAGAGAATGGCCGCAAGAACAGACCGATCCTCTTTGATCTGTGACACCAGATCGTCGAGCGCCTCCGTGAATTTTTTCTCGATGGATGCCCTCAAAATGCGCTTTCGGGCGGTATAGCCTAGGAAGTCACAGTTGACCGTGATTGCATTGCTATCATTGATGTATGGCGACCATTACGATACGCAACCTTGATGATTCGATTAAGACCAAGCTTCGCGTGCGCGCCGCCAGCCACGGCAGATCGATGGAGGAGGAAGCCCGCACGATCCTGAAGGCTGGGGTAACGGCGGCCTCCGTCCCGAAGCTAAATCTCGCGCAATCCATCCGCCGTCACCTCGATCCTCTCGGCGGCGTTGAACTCACACTCCCGCAGCGCGAAGCAGTGCGCCGTGCGCCGAAGTTCGCCAAGTGATTATCCTCGACACCAACGTACTTTCAGAAGTCCTCAAGCCGTCGCCGTTCGAGGCCGTCCTAAACTGGCTTGCAGCTCAGGAGCCCGCGAATATGTTCACAACAGCAGTGACTCAAGCCGAGATTCTCTATGGTGTGGAGCTTTTACCGCAGGGCAAACGTCGAGCGCGCTTGTCTGTCGCAATCCAGAGAATCTTTGCGGAAGAATTTGAAAGCCGCATTCTTCCCTTCGATGAAGACGCCGCCCCCTCGTTTGCCCGTATCGTGGCCATCCGCGCTGCGGCGGGTCGTCCGATCTCCCAGTTCGACGCTATGATCGCGGCGATGACACACTCCCATCGGGCCTTTCTGGCGACGCGGAACACCTCAGATTTCGAGCAGTGCGGTATCCAGCTCATCAATCCCTGGATGTAACGATCATGTAACAATCAGCGTCACATGCCCCCGCCTGATCTCCACCTGTTCACGGTCAATTTGATCAAAATCGCCCTCGCCTACATCCTCGCGCTGCCCACCGGATGGGACCGGGAACGCGAATCCCACAGCGCCGGCGTCCGCACCTTTCCCATTGTCGCGATTGCCAGTTGCGGCTATCTTCTCCTCGTTCCTTCGGACGGCCCCTCTCAATCGCGCGTCCTGCAAGGCCTGATCACAGGCATCGGTTTCGTCGGGGGCGGAGCCATCGTGAAAGAAGGACTAACCGTGAAAGGCACTGCCACCGCCGCAAGCATCTGGAGCACCGCGGTCATCGGAGCCGCCATTGCACTCAACCGCTATGAGGTCGCCATCATCCTCACTCTCCTCAACGTGTTTACACTCAAAGCATTGCTGCCACTAAAGAAGAAACTCGCCGGCGATCAGTCCGAGTCCGATCTCAAACCATGAACAAGCGCGTCGGCGTCACATTCAGTCAGGAAGATCGGGTTAAGCCCTACGAAGAAGCTCTGCGTCTGGTCGGCATCGAGCCCGTCCGGATCTCGCCCGGGGAGCCTGTGCCGCTCGATCGGGTTGACGGCCTCCTCCTCACCGGCGGCACTGACGTCAATCCCAGCCTTTACGGCCAAACTCCGCACCCCGAAACCGAGTCTCCCGACGACCCCCGCGACGTTATGGAAGCCGCCCTCCTTCAACAAGCGCTCGACGGCGACATGCCAGTACTCGCCATATGCCGGGGGATGCAGTTGTTGAATGTCGTTCATGGAGGGACACTGGTCCAGCACCTCCCCAACACCCCCAAACATGAGCGGCGCGACACGGCCCGAAGCGATGCCGTTCATCAGGTTGTCATCGAACCAGACTCCCATTTAGCCGGTCTCTTAGGGCAGGAAACTGCCGCCGTCAACTCCCGCCACCACCAAGCTGTCGACCGCGTTGGTACTGGCCTTTCCGTCTCCGGTCGGGATGAAGACGGTCTCATCGAAGCCCTCGAGCGCCCGGATAAACGCTTCGTCGTGGCGGTCCAATGGCACCCTGAAGATCAGGCTGCAACCGACCCCGTGCAGCGCCGTTTATTCGAGAAATTCGCAGAATCACTCTAGTCCACTCCGTTCGTTTTCCTTTACTTTCAAGTGGTTAAGATGATAGCCTGAAGGTCATTTGTCATGCGAACAGTTGATTTGATTCATCAGAAACGCGGTGGCGCGGAGCTCAACCCCGAAGAGATTGCTTACCTTGTGAATGGCTACAGTTCGGGGGAGATTCCCGATTATCAGATGTCCGCTTTCCTGATGGCAGTCTTCTTCAGCGGGATGACCGATCGCGAAGTCAGTGCCCTCACCGAAAGCATGATGAATTCCGGTGCCAGCATCGACCTTTCGGCCATTCCCGGAATGAAAGTGGATAAGCATTCCACCGGCGGGGTCGGCGATAAAACGAGCCTGATTGTCGCCCCGATCGCCGCGGCTGCCGGCGTCATCGTTCCGATGATCTCCGGTCGCGCGCTCGGTCATACGGGCGGAACGCTCGATAAGCTCGAATCCATTCCCGGTTTCCGCACTGATATCACGATGGAGCAGTTCCACTCACAGCTTCAGCAACTCGGCTTGGCGTTCATCGGGCAGTCGGAAGAAATCGCTCCGGCCGACAAGAAACTCTACGCGCTTCGCGATGTCACCGGCACCGTCGAATCCATTCCGCTGATCGCATCGTCCATCATGTCGAAGAAACTCGCCGAGGGCCTCGATGCCTTGGTGCTCGACGTCAAAGTCGGCAGCGGCGCGTTCATGAAGAAGCAGGTGGACGCACGCCGCCTTGCCCAGATGATGGTCGGCATTGGCCGGCGCATGGATAAGCGCGTTCAAGCCCTCATCACCGATATGAATCAGCCGCTCGGGTTCGCCGTCGGCAACGCGCTAGAAGTGATGGAAGTCTCGCAAACCCTGCACAACGAGGGCCCTGACGATCTCCGCCGTCTCTGTGTCGAGCTTGCAGCCCGTATGATCTTCCTCGCGAAAATCACCCCGACCCTCGATGATGCCCGTCAGCTTGCCGAAAAGAAACTTGTCGATGGGTCGGCCTATAAAAAGTTCAAGCAAGTGGTTGAAGCGCAGGGGGGAAATTCGCAAGCGCTCGACAAATTCGAGCTGCTCCCCAATGCTACCGGCATGCGCGAAATCTCAACGCCGCGCTCCGGGTTCGTCAGCGCAATTCAAGCCGAGGACATCGGCCGCGCCTGCACCATGCTCGGTGCCGGACGCGCCACTAAAGAGGATGGAATCGATGCCGCGGTCGGCGTCATTCTTGAAGTGAAGACCGGCGAAAAGGTGGATTCCGGGTCGGTCCTCTGCCGTCTCTACTACACCAACGAAGAGACGCTGGACGAAGCCGCCGAGCTGGTTGAAGATGCCTTTCGCATCTCCAGTCAGAAGCCCGAAGAACGTGAGTTGATACTCGAGGTAGTCGGCTAGCCGGGATGGGGCGATATACCGGGCTGCTCGGTATCGCATTTATTCTTGCGGTCGCGTGGATGTTCTCCACGCACAAGCGTGCTATCAAATTCCGCATCGTCGCTTGGGGCGTCGGCCTTCAGTTTGCGTTCGCTTTGCTGGTGCTCAAAACCAGCTTCGGCAAGGTGTTTCAGGCCGTCGGCTCGGGCGTCAACAACGTTCTCCAGTACACCGAATCAGGCAGCCGCTTCGTCTTCGGTCCGCTCGGGTTTAAAGACGGAGGCTTCGGCGTGGTCTTCGCGTTTCAGGTTCTTCCGATCGTTATCTTCATCGCGTCTTTCTTCGCGATCATGTACTACCTCGGTATCATGCAAGTTCTCGTGCGCGCCCTGGCCATCGGGATGCAGAAGGTGTTTGGGGCCAGCGGCGCCGAGTCGCTCAACGTCGCCGCGAGTATCTTCATGGGTCAGACTGAAGCGCCGTTGACCATTCGCCCATTTATCGCTGGCCTCACGCAGTCTGAGCTTTTCACCATTATGGTCAGCGGCATGGCCCACGTCTCCGGTGCCGTGATGGTGGCTTACGTCAAGATCGCCGGTGTTGAGATTCAGCATCTGCTCACCGCCGTCATAATGACCGCACCCGCCACCATCATGCTGGCCAAGATCTTCATGCCGGAAGTCGACACGCCTGCCACCGCCGGCCGGGTTGAGATCCGCCTCGAGAAAACCGCCGTCAACGTCATCGACGCCGCGGCCCAAGGTGCGGGCGATGGATTGCATCTCGCGCTCAATATCGGCGCCATGCTCATCGCCTTCCTCGCGCTCATCGCCATGGCCAACGGAATCCTGGGTTGGTTCCACACCGCGCCCTATCTTGGCTGGATGCCGTCATCCCTGCAACAGATATTTGGCTTCATCTTCGCGCCCGTTGCGTGGTTGATGGGCGTTGCGTGGAACGACTGTGCCAGCATCGGTAACCTGCTCGGGACGCGTCTGGTGCTCAACGAGTTTGTTGCTTTTCTCGATCTCGCGCCCATGCGCCCGCACCTTCAGCCCCGCTCTTTTGTCATCGCGACATTCGCGCTTTGTGGCTTCGCGAATTTGAGTTCAATCGCCATCCAGATCGGCGGCATTGGAGCGCTCGCGCCCAGCCGCAAACCCGATTTGGCCCGTCTCGGACTGCGCGCCGTCGCCGCCGGATCCATGGCCAATTTCATGTCTGCCTGCATTGCCGGAATGCTACTCTGATTCTGCGGTGATTCAGAAAGCCCAAGAGTATCTAAGCAGCCGTACGCCTCTGCGCCCGCGTGTCGCGGTGGTGCTCGGCAGCGGTTTGGGAGCGTTCGCCGATGAGATCCGCGAGGCGACGCTCATCCCTTACGGAGATATGCCCGGCTGGCCCGTGTCCACCGCGGAAGGTCACGCCAGCCAGATAGTCGTCGGTTGTTTTTGCGGCGTCCCGCTCGCGGTGATGGCCGGCCGGGCGCATCTGTACGAAGGCTACACCGCCGCGCAAACCGTCTTCGGCGTCCGCGTGCTCCGGCTATTCGGCGTAGAGTCGATCGTGTTCACCAACGCCGCCGGAGGCATTCGCCAAGACCTGCATGGCGGAGGCTTGGTGCTGATTTCGGATCACATCAACTTGCAGGGTCAGCATCCGCTCACCGGTCCGAACGATCCGTCGCTTGGTCCGCGCTTCCCCGACATGACTGAGGCCTACTCGCTTGAATATCGAAACATCGCCCGCGAAGTTGCCGCTCAGCTTGGCATTGAACTGCCCGAAGGCGTCTACGCCGCGCTCGCTGGCCCCAGTTACGAAACGCCCGCCGAGATCCGCTATCTTCGCACCATTGGCGCGGACCTGGTCGGCATGTCCACCGTCCCCGAAGTAATCGCCGCCAATCACATGGGCATGAAAGTTCTGGGAATCTCCAGCGTGACAAACATCGCGGCTGGCCTTTCGGGCAAGAAGTTGAATCACGATGAAGTGCTGCGGGCGGGCGAACGCATTCGCGGCTCGCTCATCGATCTTTTGAAGGGAGTGCTGCCGCGTCTATGAACTTAATCGAAGCTTCTCTCGCTGCCCGCCGAAACGCGCATGCTCCGTACTCGAACTTTCTCGTCGGCGCGGCTCTTGAAGACGGCGCAGGCCGCGTGCACACCGGGTGCAACGTCGAGAACGCGACGTACGGACTCTCGGTATGCGCCGAGCGCGTCGCCGTATTGAAAGCCGTATCCGAGGGCGCGCGCAAGTTCACCCGGATTGCCATCGCCGCCGATACTGCCACCCTCACACCGCCCTGTGGCGCCTGCCGCCAGATCCTGTGGGAATTCTGCGGTGATATCGAGATTATCCTGACCAACCTCGACGGTGTCACCGAAACACTGCGGCTCTCCACCCTGCTCCCGAGGGCATTCGATGCTTCGTATTTGTAGCCTCATCCTCGTCAGCGTCACGCTCGCAAACGCCGAGCCGGTCGATTGGCTCCTCACTGCGCGGTATGTCATCGCGATGGATGCGAATCGCCAAGTAATCGAGTATGGAGCCGTCGCCGTCAAAGGCCAGCGCATTATGGCCGTGGGTACCGAAGCGGATCTCGCAAGTCGGTACCAGCCGAAACAGCGCATTGCACGGCCCAATGCGATCATCGCTCCCGGCCTCATCAACACTCACACCCACGCGGCCATGTCGCTTTTTCGCGGCCTTGCCGACGACCGCCGGTTGCAGGACTGGCTCGAAAACTATATCTTCCCCGCGGAAGCCAAGAACGTCTCGCCTGATTTCGTCCGATGGGGAACGCGCCTCGCCTGCCTGGAAATGCTGCTCTCCGGCACCACAACTTTCACCGACGGCTACTACTTCGAAGACGTCGTTGCGGAAGCAGCGAAAGAAGCCGGCATGCGCGGCGTGCTCGGCGAAACCGTCATCGGGTTCCCCGTCGCCGATGCCAAAACACCTGCCGATGCGCTGAAGTTCACCGAGAAATTTCTGATCCGCTTCCACAACGATCCACTGATCACGCCGGCCGTTGCGCCTCATGCCATCTACACCAACTCCGACGATACGCTGCGCGCCGCACGCGCGCTTGCGAACAAGTACAACGCGCCGCTCATCATGCACGTCTCGGAAACGAAGAAAGAGAATGACGACGTTCGCGCCAAACGCGGCGTCTCTCCCGTGCAGGCGCTGGACGCAATCGGGTTCTTCGACGGCCGCACTCTGATCGCGCACGGCGTGTGGCTCGATGACGCGGACATCCGGATTCTGAAGAAGCATGGCACCGGTGTCGCGCACTGCCCTTCGAGCAACATGAAACTTTCGAGTGGCGCGGCTCCGGTGTTAAAGATGATTGCCGGCGGCCTCAACGTGGGGCTTGGCCCCGACGGACCCGCGGGAAGCAACAACGATTTCGATCTGTTCGAAGAGATGGATCTTGCGGCGAAGCTGCAGAAGCTAGTCACAATGGATCCGCAATCTCTGCCCGCCCCGGCAGCGCTCGAAATGGCTACTATCTCCGGCGCTCGCGCACTCGGACTCGGCGAAGAGATCGGGTCGCTTGAACCCGGTAAGCGCGCCGACCTTATTACCGTGAGCCTTCAGGCGCCCAATGCTCTGCCTCTTTATAACGTCTATTCGCAAATGGTCTACACGCTGAAAGGCTTCAACGTGAACGATGTGATGATCGACGGCAAACCGATCGTGATCAATCGCCGTGTACTCACGCTCAACGCCACGCAGATCACCGCCAAGGCCAACGAATACGCCGATCAGGTCCGCCGGTCGCTTCTTAAGTAAGTGCTAAATAAGTGCCAGGTAAGAACCAAATTCTCGCCGTCACCATCCTCATCATCACTGGCGCGCTTTTCCTGATCCTCCACCGCGGCGCTTACAAAGGCTTCTTCACCGACGACGAACTCGACAACATTAGTTGGGCGCCGTACGTGAGGCCCGCCGTGTTTCTGAAGGAACTCGTCAATCCTCGCTTCCAGCCGGACAACTTCCGCCCCGTCGGTCATTTCTACTTCGCCGAGATGGGCCGCCGCTTTCAGTGGAACTACCGCGCCTATCCGCTGCCCATCCACGTGATTCATCTGCTCAACGTTGTGCTGATCTATCTCGTTGCGCGCCGTCTCAAAATTCCGCCGCTTGGCTCAGCGGCCGGAGCCGTGTTCTTCGGACTCAACATGGCCGCGTTCGATGTTTTCTGGAAACCAATGTACGTCTTCGACGCGCTTTGCTGTCTGTTCTGTCTGTTGAGCCTTTGGTGTTACCTTGCCAACCGGTGGATACTCGCGCTTGTCGCCTTCTGGCTCGCTTACAAATCGAAGGAACTCGCAGTGATGCTGCCCGCCGTACTCTTGCTTTATGAGTACACTCTCGGCGAGCGGCGCTGGAAGCGGCTTATTCCCTTCCTCGCGATCAGCCTCTCCTTCGGGATCCAGGGCATCGTTCTGAATCCCAACAAAGACAACGAATATACCTTCCGCTTTGCCGTAAGCTCGCTGTTCAAAACGATAACGTTCTATTCCACCCGCCTTTTTTTCTTCCGCTACTCCGGCCTTGCGCTGCTCACGCTGCCGCTCGTGTTCTGGCGCGATCGCCGCGTCCTCTTCGGTATCGCCGCGATGTGCTTGTTCCTGTTCCCGCTGATGTTCCTTCCGGGCCGGCTTTTCGAAGCCTATACGTATCTGCCGCTCACCGGCGCAGCGCTGGCTATCGCGGCCGCGTCCTCACGAGTGCATCCCGCGATCCCACTGGCGTTGTTCGCGCTGTGGATGCCGCTCGGAATCCACGAACTCCGCGCTGAGCGCCGCGCCAAGCTTGCCGCCGATGAGCAATCGACGCCATATTTCGCCGCCATCCGCAACTACGCGCACGATCATGCGGCGCCGGATGCCTTCATCTATGATGGCGTGCCGCTCGGCATGCACCATTGGGGTATCACGGGCGGCGTGAACATTGCGTGGCACCGAACGGACATGCACCCGCGCTATCTGGAATACGCCGAGACGCCGAAGCTGCTGCAATTGCCCACCGTGACGTTCCTACACTGGGACGCTCCGCACAAGCGCGCGCAGTTGCTCACCAAGACGCCGGACACGACCGACTCCGCGTATCTCAAATTCGAAGAACCGACGCCACCCTGGCAACTCGGCACGGGCTGGTACGGCTTGGTCGACGGCCGCTTCCGCTGGACCGAGCCCGTTGCCGCGGCCAGGCTTTTCCGGCCCGCCGGTGTCACCAGATTCGAGATCGTCGCCAATGTTGCGCCCGAAATCATTCGCCGCTTCGGCAGCGCCACAGTGTCGCTGAGCATTGACGGCAAGCCCGCAGGGCGCGCGACGTTCCGCGCCGCCGCGTACCAGACCGCCGTCCTCCCTCTTGTTAACGCGCCTGCCGGCGAAGTGAACATCACCTTCACCACGAGTCCCGTCTTCACCGTCGAGAACGATCCCAAGTCCTACGGAATCGCCATGGTCGCGTTCGGCTTTAAGTATCATTGACTCCGATGAAGATCCCCCAATTGCGGTGGGTGATCGCGGCGATGTTGTTCCTCGCGACCGCGCTGAACTATCTGGATCGAGGGTCAATCTCGATCGTCTCAAAAACCATCCGCGGCGAGTTTCACATGAGCGAGCAGGATTACTCCTATGTGCTCACGGTGTTCATGTTCGCTTACGCCATCATGTACGCGGGCTCCGGTTATGTGGTGGATCGCCTGGGCACTCGGCACGGCTTCGCGCTATTCATTACGTTCTGGTCCGTCGCCGCGATGCTTCATGGATGGGCGCAAGGCGTCTGGTCACTGGCGGCGTGCCGGTTCCTGCTCGGTCTGGGCGAACCCGGCAACTGGCCGGCGGCGGCGAAGGCCGTCAACGAATGGTTCCCTGCGAACCAGCGTGCGCTGGGCGTGGGCATCTTCAACGCGGGGTCGTCGCTCGGCTCGCTTCTCGCCCCGCCCGTGGTCGCTTATCTTGCGCTGTGGTACGGCTGGCGCTTCGCGTTCGTATTCACAGGAATGCTCGGCCTAGTCTGGCTCGCTGGCTGGCTCTTCCTCTATCAACCCCCGCATAAGAGCAAACTCCTGCGGCCTTCCGAATACGCATGGTTAAAAGATAAAGTCAGCCCGCCCCCAGAACCCCGCGCCAAGCAACAACAAGTCGACTGGGTACGGGTGATCACCAATCGCGACTGCTACACCCTGATCCTGGCGCGCTTCTTTACCGACCCAGTGATTTACTTCGTGATCTTCTGGCTGCCGGAATATCTGGGCAAAGAGCGGGGCTTCAATCTCGCGCAAGTGGGCCGCTACTCGTGGGTGCCGTTTTTATTCGGCGGAGTGGGATATGTGCTCGGCGGTTGGATATCAGGGCGGCTGATGCGCGCAGGGTGGGAGCTTCCGAAAGCACGCAAGCGCGTGATGCTGATCGGCGCCGCCTTGATGCCGGTAGCGATCTTCGCACCCTACGTGCCAACAGCCGCAATGGCCATTGGAGCCACGTGCTTCCTCACCTTCGGGCACGCCTTCTGGGTTTCAAATCTGCAGACGCTCCCCACCGATTTATTTCCTGGCGCAGAAGTTGGTATGGCCACTGGATTTTCGGGAATGGGAGGAGCGGTTGGCGGAATGATCTCACAACTCGGCACCGGCTACATCGTCAGCCACTTTTCTTATTCGCCGATCTTCTTGATGGCCGGGCTGATGCACCCGCTCTCAATCACGATTGTCTACGCCATGCTGCCGGACAGCCGCTTTCACCGAATGCGCGCCGTCATGGCCTGAGCCTTCGACTTCCCGGTGGTGTAGTTGCTGTATGTCAATTCCTCATCGATAGCCTTGTTGTGCACCATCATAATTTTCGCATTGCCGTTCACGTCGATGCGTTTCGGCAGCCAGACGCTGTTCCCGATCGACATCTGTTCCATCACGATATTAGATCCCGCTCCGATACGTGCCAGGAAAACTCCAATGCAAATCGTATCGATTACGTGTGCTTCCGCTTTGGTCCATCGCACATCTTCCTTATCGATCCAAAGCTTCGCTTCCATCTTGGAGAACATCTTTGCGTTGCGGTTCTTCGCCTCGTAGCCCGGCTTCGGCGTCAACTGCACGATGTAGCTCGGGCGGCCGGCGATCGTCTGCTCACCGATCAATTTGAAGTCGAAGGCGTCGGGCACTTCCTTCAGAAAGTCGCGTTTCCGCTGGCCTTCGGCCATGTGCTTCTCGAGATCCGTCGAGTTGGCTTCCGCAACCGCCTTTTTATATTTCTCAGCCCCTTTGACCGCATCCTTTCCGGTTAGCGGCGTGCCATTTCGAGAGATTACCTTTTCAACCTGGACGCCGTTGATCGTCGACACTTCAGAGACTGATACCTTGGTGCCGTCGGGACCCTTCTCCACATCGCGCTGAGTGAATGAAACGTCCGCGGAAGCGAGCCAATCGCGGTCATAGTTCACCAAAGACTGTCGAACTAATTCCCGCGGATTCACTTGCGCCAGCAAGGCGGCTGCGGAGGCGACTGCGAGGATGACCGGCTTCATGCCAGTTAAAGATGCACGGCACTTGCCAAACCTAAGTACGTTAGTGGGTCAGTTGAGCAAAACGCGACCCGGCCCGGACAATTGTCTGATTTCGCTCAGGTCCCGTCGAGATGCACCCGACCTCTACTCCGGTTTTACGCTCTATATAAGACACGTATTCCTGGGCCTTTGCGGGCAAATTTTCATACCGCGCAATTCCCTCCGTCGAGGAGCGCCAACCAGGCAGAAACTCGAAAACCGGCTCAGCGCGTTCGAGATCACGCACGGTTGAGGGCATACCCTCGCATCCCCGATAGCCGGTGCAGACGGGGATCTGGTCCAACTCATCGAGTACATCCAATTTCGTGAGTACCAGCGTGTCGAAGCCGTTGATCATGGCCGTATAGCGCAGCATCGGGACATCGAACCATCCGCAGCGGCGGGGCCGTCCCGTGACGGAACCAAACTCGTTGCCGCGCTCGCGGATCGCGTCACCTTGCGCGTCTAGCGTCTCGGTCGGAAATGGCCCGCCGCCGACGCGGGTAAGATAAGCCTTCGCGATGCCGATGATGCCGTTAATTCGCGTCGGCGAAACGCCCGTGCCGGTGCACGCGCCCCCGGCGGTGGCACTCGACGAAGTGACATACGGATAAGTTCCGTGGTCCAGGTCGAGCATGGTGCCCTGCGCGCCTTCGAACAGAACAGACTGTCCCTGGCCGATGGCGGCATTCAGGAACTCGGCAGTATCGCAGACCATGGGGCGAAGCCGCTCGGCAAGAGCCTGATACTGCTCGCGGACAGCCTCCGGCTTTGCCGGCGCATCAATTCCGAAGGCCTTGGCAACGGTCGTTTTCTCTTCCATCAATTCCGCGAAGAGCGCGGGAAACGATTCCAGATCGAGAAGATCCGCGATGCGCACGCCCCGCCGCCCCGCTTTATCTTCATAGCAGGGACCGATGCCGCGCGAGGTGGTTCCGATGTGAATGCGCTTCTCCATCAACTGATGCGCCGGGAACAGAACATGCGCGCGGTCACTGATGCGAAGCTGGGCGGCGACATCGATTCCCGCGTTCTCCAGGCTCTCAATCTCGCTGAAAAGAGCCACGGGATCGATAACCAGGCCGTTGCCGATCACGACTCGCTTGCCCGGATGAAGGATGCCGCTCGGGATCAGCTTAAGAACGAACTTGCGGTCGCCAATGATGATCGTGTGGCCCGCATTGTGCCCTCCCTGATAACGCGCGACGACGTCAAAACGGGCGGAAAGAAGGTCGACAATCTTCCCTTTTCCTTCGTCTCCCCACTGGGAGCCCAACACGATCAAATTGCGCATGGCCAAAACTCCTGATTGTACCGCACTGTGCTATGTTGGCCTTGATGCAGCTTTCCGACGTCTTCCTGCAATTGGGGGAAGACCGATTCCAGCAACTTCTGCGCGGTGTTTCCATCGGCAAACTAAAGACTTATCAGCTTTATGACAGGTTCAAATTGCGCATGCACTTGCCCAAGGTGAACGGCGAGATCTTAAAGAAATCGTCGCCAAAATTGTATGCGCGTTTGAACGATCATGACGAGGAATTTGCGACGGATCTTTCGCAAGCGGTGCTGGTTTCTCATCTCGACATGATTGTGGATGTCTTGAACTTCCTCGGCATCCCGCATGAAGACGGATTCTTCGCGAAAGATTTGAATGCGGCGCAGTATCTCATCGAAGGGTGGCAGGCGCGCGTGTACCAGAACTTCCAGGACAGGTATTCCGAAGCGCTACTCACTTTTTACATCAACCATCTTGCGCTGGAACTGACCAAAGCCGAACAGGCGTTCCTGCCGGCGGCATAGGTTTCTCAGATGTTATCCGAACTGGAAGCTGGCACCCTCGCGCGCGTCGAAGCCGCTCAGACGCAGGATGAGCTCGAAACAATCCGTGTAGAAGTGCTTGGGCGCAAGGGCACGCTCGCCGGCATCAGCCGCGCCATGGGCAAACTCCCGCCGGAGGAACGCGCGGAACTCGGCAAGCAGTTAAACGCGGCCAAGCAGACTCTGGAAGCTGCGCTCGGATCGCGTAATGCAGCGTTCGAAAGTGCCGCGCTCGCGAAGCGCCTCGATGCCGAATGGGTAGACCTGACCATCCCCGCGCCCGGCGTTCGGCCGGGAAGTTTGCACCCCGTCACGCAAATTCAGATGGAGATCGAGGATCTGTTTCGCTCGCTCGGATTTGCGGTGCTCGACGGGCCGGAGGTCGAGACGGAATATCACAATTTCGATGCGCTGAACATACCGGCGGACCATCCGGCGCGCGACATGCAGGATACGTTTTGGCTCGAAGGCGGAAATCTTCTGCGCACCCATACATCGCCTGTGCAAGTGCGCGGAATGGAGCGCTTCGGACCGCCGCTGCGCATGATTGCGCCAGGGCGGGTGTTTCGCAATGAGAGCGTGGATGCCTCGCACGAGCATACCTTTTATCAACTCGAAGGAATGATGATCGACCACAATGTATCGGTCGGAAACCTCATCTACTTCATGAAGACGCTGCTTACCGCGATCTTCCACAAAGACGTGACGGTGCGGCTAAGGCCCGGATTTTTCCCCTTCGTCGAGCCGGGGTTTGAACTGGACATCCAGTGCTTGATCTGCGGCGGCACGGGGTGCCCGGTGTGCAAGCAAAGCGGCTGGGTTGAGCTGCTGCCATGCGGATTGGTGAACCCGAACGTGCTGAGGATGAGCGGCATCGATCCGGAGAAGTGGAACGGATTCGCGTTCGGTTTGGGGCTTACGCGCTTGGTGATGATGCGGTATGGCATCGACGATATTCGGTGGCTGCAGAGCGGCGATCTGCGGTTCTTGAGGCAGTTCTAGGACATGAAGTTTTCATATAGCTGGATTCGGGAACTGGTGCCGGGTATCGACGGCGATCCGCGTCAGCTTGAACGGCTGATCACCATGAAGACGGCAGAGTGTGAAGGCATTGAAGAGGCCGGCGCACTGATCGCGGGCGCTTGCACTGCGCGCGTCGAGAGCGTCGAACGAATTGCCGGAGGTCATAATTCAAAGGCCGTCGTGGAGACCGCGCTCTATGGCCGTAAGGTCGTTGTCTGCGGCGCGCCGAACTGCCGCGCAGGGTTGAGCACGGTGTATGTTCCGCTCGGGAAGAAGACGATTCAAGGCGTGGAAAGCGATGGCATGCTGGCAAGCGCTTCCGAGCTTGGGATTAGCCGCGATCATGCCGGCATTGTCGAACTCGGGAACGAGCTCGATCTGACGTCCGACTCAATTATCGAGATCGACAATAAGTCAATCACCCATCGTCCGGATCTGTGGGGGCACCACGGAATGGCGCGCGAAGTGGCGGCGATCACGCAGCATGAGCTACTCGATCCCGTGCATGAAACAGATTTATCACCTGCGGCGCCCATCACGATTTCGATTGCGGATTTTGCGTTGTGCCCGCGATACAGTGCGTTGGTGTTCGAGAACGTGAAGGTGGGGCCGTCGCCCTTGTGGCTCCAGTTTCGCCTTACCTCGATCGGGCTAAACCCGATCAACAACATCGTCGACCTGACGAACTACATCATGGCGGAATTGGCGCAGCCGATGCATGCGTTTGATCGCGCGCTACTCCGGGGCGAGACCATTTCCGTGAGACCGGCGCATGACGGCGAGAAGATTCTCGCGTTGAACGATGAGCCCTATGAACTGCGCGCGAGCAATCTGGTGATTGCGGACGCGCGTGGGCCCGTCGCCATCGCGGGCGTGATCGGCGGCAAAGAGACGGCGATCTCGGAATCGACGACCAGCATCGTGCTCGAGAGTGCGAATTTCCAGGCGTCGGGCGTTCGCAAGACATCGTCGGCATTGAAGCTGCGCACCGACGCGTCGATGCGGTTCGAGAAGGCGCAGGACCCGGTAAACACGGTGCGGGCGCTGCATCGCGCGGTGGAGTTGCTACGCGAGCTTTCCCCCGGAGCGCGGCTGGTGGGCGGTCTGGCCGATGCGATGCGCGAGATTCCGAGGCCGCCGGAGATTCGTCTGAGCCTCGAATGGCTGGGGCGCAAGCTCGGGCGTGACCTTGCGGCGGGCGAGGTGCGCGGCATTCTGGAGCGGCTTGGCTTCGGCGTGAGAGAGTTAGACCCGGGCGCTTTTTCCGTGTCGGTGCCGTCATGGCGCGCAACGAAAGATGTCGCCACGCCCGAAGATCTGGTGGAAGAAGTCGGGCGCATGATTGGGTACGATTCCATCGAGCCTATTGCGCCACTTGCGGCTACAACGGTTCCGCCGGACGATCCGCAACGAATGTTTTTGCGCTCGGTACGTCAGACCATGGCCGCGCAAGGCTTTACCGAGGTTTCCAATTATTCGTTCATCAGCGAAGAGCAGGCTCAGCAGTTTGGGTTTCCGCCGGAAGATCACGTTCGCGTGCTGAACCCGATTGCCGCCGATCAAAGTCTGATGCGGATGTCGCTGCTGCCAGGCATCTATCGGAATATCGTCGAGAATCGAAAGCATCTCGAAGACTTCCGGCTGTTCGAGATTGGGCGCGAGATCCACAAGCGGGCTGAGGGTTTGCCGCACGAGATACCACATCTGGTCGCGGCGATCTACGCGAAGGATGATGGCGTTGCGGGATTATTGGAATTGAAGCGAGTGGCGGAGTGCCTTTGGGCGGATATTCACATTGGGCCCGCCGAGCCGCGCGTGTAT
>JBBROU010000021.1:0-48856 GCA_038229055.1 Bryobacterales bacterium
CGCCGCCGCTGGCCTCCGCCGTCCTCGGGAGCCATTTTGGGCCAGAAAAAGTTCAAATCGAAAAATCCCAAAAACCTGCTTAACTCATCCAGTTTCAGGGCTTTGGCGGGAATTAAAAACTCATGTCCCGGACAGCAGTGAGTTACTATATGGGCTTGCTGAACTGAACTTCTCGATTGGGCAAACGATAGAGGTGATGCGGGGACATCCGTTAGTTCTGGTCGAACGAATCGTTCTCGTGATTTCTCAGCAGGCATCACGCTGGCGACGCTTCGATTAGACTTAAGGTCGCGAGCACTACACTCCACCATGACGCCTGCGGCGGCTATCAACTCTGCGCTTCTTGAACGTCTCAAGAGACGCGATCCTGGCGCCTTGGCGGAAGCAGTGCATGAGCACGCTAGACCGCTGTTCCGCGCTGCCAAGGGACTCGGGTTTTCAGATTCGGATGCGGAAGATCTCGTTCAGGATGTCTTCTCTACCGTTATTCAAAGGCTCGACAGCTTCCAGGGCCGCTCACAGCTTCGGACATGGCTGTTCGGCATATTGCATCGAAAGACTATGGAACGGCGAAGGGTTGCAGCCATCGAAGCGCGGTGCAATCCGATCGACGATGTTTTCGAGTCCCGCTTCGATGCGGATGGTAATTGGGTGCGTCCGCCGGCGGACATTGAGCGGCTGCTGTTGTCAAAGGAATTGGGAGCAATTATTCATGGCTGTATGGACGGCCTTCCCGCAAATCAACGCGAGGCATTCGTTCTGAGGGAGATCGAGGGACTTGAAACTGCGGAGATCTGTAAGATTCTGGCGGTAAGCATCACTAACTTTGGTGTGCTAATCCATCGGGCGCGTGCTCGGCTACGGGAATGTTTGGAGTTGAAGGGTTGGGGTAAACGATGATCACCTGCAAAGCGTTGGCGAATCTTCTATTGTCGGATCGTCTTGCAACCCAGACTTGGTGGAATCGAGTAGAGGTACGTCTCCATCTTGCGATGTGCGGCATCTGCTCTCGTTTTGCCCGTCAGCTTGAACAGTTAAGATCAGGCGCTCGTCACCTGAGAGGCGAGAACGAGGGCGACGCGGACCTCGAGAAACGTCTGATTCAACGCCTCTCTCGCTAGAATCGGATTCGCATGTGACCCACGCTGACGAAGTCCTGAATCCGTACCCGGGAAATTTCTTCCTCACCCCAAGTGTTCCGAAGATCGCCGGGCTGCTGGCCTCGAATGCATGGTTGCTACCGGACGAAGTCGTTGAAGGAGCCGAGCGGGCCGGTGAAGGTAACATGAACTGCGTGGTGCGTGTCATGACGTCCCGGCGCTCGTTCATTCTCAAGCAGTCGAGACCCTGGGTAGAGAAGTACCCAGGCTTCGCAGCGCCGTGGGACCGGGCTCTTGTCGAAGCAAGGTTCTATCAAACCGCAGAGAATTTACCGGGCGTCACGAGATACCTGCCCGGGCTTCTAAACTTCGATCCCGGCGAGCGCCTGCTGATGCTGGAGGATTTGGGAGACGCGCAGGACTTCACCTTTCTTTATGCCGCCAACAGCGCTAGGTTGGCCGATTCGGAGCGGATACAGCTGGTGGATTTCCTGCTCGCGCTTCATATGTCTGCCCGTGCGCCCGAGTTGAGATCTCTTTTTGCGAACGCGGAGATGCGTTCCCTCAATCATGAGCACATCTTCGACTTACCGCTCAGGCCCAGCAACGGGCTCGATCTGGACGCGATCACGCCGGGACTTGGCCGCCTCGCCAACGGCCTCCAGAGAGACGCTCAGTATTCTCGCGAAGTGGCGGCGCTCGGTGCGTGCTACCTGGACCACGCCGGGGGCGGGTGTTTAATCCACGGAGACTACTTCCCCGGAAGCTGGCTGAAATCGCGAGGGCGAACCTACGTGATTGATCCGGAGTTCTGCTTTTTCGGACCACCGGAATGGGACCTTGCCACCATGGCGGCTCACCTGCGCCTGAGCGGGCACTCTCAAGTGGAGATCGACAAAAGCGTGGACAGATACGCTGCGCGCGCGGCTCTGGATCGAAGGCTTGTTCAAAAGTTCGCGGGAGTAGAAATCATGCGTAGGTTGATCGGCGTTGCTCAGCTCCCGGTGGTCTTCGGACTGGAACGAAAGGAGGAGCTATTGCGATTATCGAAGACGTTGGTGCTTGGGGAGCAGTTCGCGTGAGAACGCTGTCGTTAATGTTGATTTGCGTCACGGCGGCTTGCGCGTCGACGCCGGTGTGGATCGACACCGATCCGTCGGTAGCTCGCGGCGGTCACGAGGTGGATGACGGATTTGCACTAGTGCAGGCGTTTCGTTCGACGGCACTCAAGGTCCGCGGCGTGAGTGCCGTATTTGGAAACGCTCCGCTCAGCGAAGCCTTCCCAATTGCGCAACATCTGGTGAGCGACTTTGGTCCGGCTGGCGTTCCTGTATTCAGCGGCGCGGCATCGGCCAACAATCTCGGTCTCGAAACAGAAGCTTCGCGAGCGATGGCTGCTGCGCTCCGAAGAGAGAAACTCACGATCTTGATGCTTGGTCCCGCAACGAATGTCGCAACGGTCCTTAAGAATCACCCCGAGCTTGGGAAGCGAATCGTCAGGATCATTGCGGTAGCCGGGCGGCGTCCGAACCAGAGATTCTCGACCGCGCCTTCAGTCAAGCCGTTCCGAGATTTCAACTTCGAATTGGATGCGGAAGGTTTTCAGGTGTTATTGAGTGCAGGCGTGCCTTTGGTACTTGCACCATGGGAAATCTCATCGAAGGTTTGGATTCGAGAGGCAGACCTGAAGTTGCTTCGCGCTTCGAATGTCTCCCTCGGATGGGTTCTTGACGCGGCCGAGGACTGGCTGGCTTTCTGGAAGAAAAATCTTGCGGCGGATGGATTCAACCCATTCGATACTTTGGCCGTGGGTTACGCGATATCGTCTCAAGGCTTCGGCTGCAAACGTCTGCCCGTGAAAATCGAGCGGCAAGCCGACGATACTGTCCCCCAGGAAAACGCTCCTCGAAAGCCTTTTTTGATTGTAGACAAGTCTGTCGCTTCGAAAACATCGGCCCTTTATTGCTCCGAGCCCCCGCCACTCTTCGCAAAAAGCGTGCTCCGCTTAATCAGTTTTCCTCGTTAAGACGTAGCACTCCGGTCGACGTACCTCGAAGCCGGAATAGACGCTGGATCCAGGTGACGCGCGAAGGTGTCAGCACCTGATTGGCAAAGATGTCCGCGGCCCTGCGATTGCCAAGCGCGTAAGTTGGATACGGGTGGATTGTTGCGGAGATCTTGCCTAACTCTGCATTGACTTTCATCGCCAGCGCATACTCGGCAATCATTTCGCCAGCGTTCGCCCCAAGAATGGAGGCGCCCAGAATCTTACCTCGCTTGCTGGCCCACACTTTCACGGCGCCAGCAGACTCTGACTCGGTGACCGCCCGATCCAACTTTGAAAACGGGAACCGATATAGGCGGAAGCTCTCGCCGCGCTTTCGTAGTTCTTCTTCCCCGAATCCAACATGCGCCAGTTCCGGGTCGGTGAAGGTGCACCATGGGACGCGGCGGTCGTCCACCCGCGATGGAATACGCAGAATGGCGTTCATCACCGCGACCTTCGCGGTGTGTTCGGCCATATGTGTGAAAAGGTGTTTGCCCGTCACATCGCCGCAAGCGAAAATGTTTTTCCGCGTTGTTCGACAGCGATCGTCCACGATGATTCCCTGCTCGTTTGCCTCAACGCCCGCAGCCGCAAGGTGAAGAGACTCCGTATTTGGCCGTCTTCCCGTAGCCGCAAGAACCGCGTCAAAAAGAATCCGCTCGCCGCCGTTTAAGTGCGCCATACCGGTATCGATTCTTTCCACCCCCGCCCCAAGCTTGAAATCGATACCCTCTCTTCGAAGCGACTGCTCGAGCATTGTAGCGAGTTCAGCGTCATCGTGCCCCAGAATGCGCGCGCCGTGGTCAGTCACCGTTACCGCCGAGCCTAAACGGCGGAAAGCCTGCGCCATCTCGATTCCGATCGGACCGGCGCCCAATATCAGTAGGCGCCGCGGTTGCTCCTTCAACTCGAACAAATTCTCGTTTGTGAGGACGGGTAAGCGATCTATGCCATCAATTTTCGGGATCTTTGGTCTGCTTCCGGTCGCGGCGACGAAGAATCGCGAGCTGACCACCCGCCGGGCTTGCGTCCGGGAGTCGGTAAGTTCGACCGACTTGCCGTCAATAAACCTAGCGTGTGCTGCGATCACCTCGACGCCCAATTTCTCAATGTTGGGCGGGGCATCCGCCTCCTGATAAATGTGCTCGCGGATGGAATGAACCCGGCTAATGATCTGACCCCAGTCGTGGACAGAGTCCGACGCAACCAAGCCGTATTTGGACGCGGAACGCATCTCATGGGCAACCTTGGCGGCCTTCAGCAGACTCTTGCTGGGGACGCACCCGTGCCATGTGCAATCTCCTCCCAGCGGCGAATTCGAAACGAGCAACGTCTTCGCTCCCAAGACCGCGGACATGCCAGCAGCGGTCAACCCTGCGGCGCCGCCTCCGATCACCACCATGTCGAAATCAGCTTTCATGCGGAATGCTCCCCGGTGGCGACGCGCGTCCGCACTTTGCGTACCGTCGACCATGCACCCAACGTCAGCATCACAACGACAAAGACATACACCCAGACCGGAATGTGTTTTCCGGCAATCAGCAGGTATAAGTAAGCGGAGACGAAGAAGAAGCCCGAAGACATCAGTGGCGCAATCAGCGGTCGCCGGCTGCGTAAGTTGCGAACAAGCCAGGCGATGGACAGGGAGAAGAAGGGAATCGCGCCGACGTAGATCGCACCAAAGATCAACGGATCGACGCCGTACCTTCTGCCCAGCCCAAAGAACCAACCGCCGAGATCGGAACGCAGGTATCCGTTCCTCGCGTAATCGATATAGAACTCAAAACCGGAATACGAATCGCCCACGGAGCCGCTATCGTTCAGCCCCCAGTTGTATTTCAAGTATTCCAATTTGTTCGTCGATACGAACGCGTCCCGCGGCGCGAATTTCTTCAGCACTGAAGGCATACCGCTCACGGCCGCGAAATCTGCCGCGTACCATTCAAAGATTTTGCTCACCTTCGCGAGACGTTTGTCGGGGAGGAACTGGTTCTTGCTGGTATCGGCCAGCCAAAATCGAAAGTTATCGTCCAATTGCCCGTCCACAGCCGCTGGTGTGTAGGCCTCGCGTCGCAAAGGCGGACAACTTCGGGCCGCACACACCAACGCTCCGTGAATACGCGGGTCGTGCATATTTCGAAGGCGAGTTTCGATGCTGTCGAGAGATTCCGTGACGCCGTTCACTTGGTGCCTTGCCACACGGAATGGATCTTTTGTACGCCAGATGCTTTTCACGGGAAAGTTTGAAACAATCCAGCGGACAGTGAGGGCGTTATACGCGTTGATCAACGCCGCTTTTCTGGCGTTCTCATCCAGCGTTGCCGGCCATGCCTTTGCGATTTGCCCCAAATAGGCATCCAATCTGCCCGTTCCATCGGCCTTCAGCCGGGCGTAGTCTACCCGCGATTGTAGCGTTACGTACTGCCGGAGAATGGCGGTCCATTGAGAGTGGTCGAGATCCTGGCCGAATGCGCCTGCACAAGACGCGGCGCATCCCAGAACTACGACACCTCGAATGATGTTTGTTCTCACAGTTGGATCTCCCTTCTTGAGTGTAAGGATCTCTGGATTCCTTACACTTACAAAAGAGATGATGACAGGGGCTGGTTTTTGACGCGGACGGCGTGCTTCTTCGCGTTGGTGGTAATTTGTTTACCGGCGGCACTTGCGGAAACGCCTGGGGCGAAAATCGCCGGTGCCGTAACAGACCCGAGCGGTAGCGCGGTTTCCGGCGTGCGGGTCGAGGTGCGGGAGACACACACTGGGGCGACCCGCACATCCGTGACGAATGCGTCCGGGAAGTACCAGATTCCCGGCTTGCAACCGGGGGATTATGAGCTCCACGCCTCAAAGCCGGCTTTCGAAAAGTTCGAGCGAAACGGCATTGGGCTCAGCGTAGGCGACGATGTTCGGATTGACGTCCCTTTGACGTTGCAAGGCAAGCGAGAGAAAGTTTCGGTTACCGCAGCGGGAACGCTAACGCAAGTCGAATCGGCCCTTGCGTCCACTGTAGTGAATCAGCAGTCGATTCAGGATCTGCCGAGCGACGGCCGTCAACTTCAGAATCTTGCCCTGATCGTACCCGGGGTTTCGGCAGGCTGGAATCTTTCGACCGCGGCCAATCGCTACGGCAAAGCCCGGGAGAACACAGAAGGCGCATTCACTGTGAACGGCGCGCGCAGCCGCTCGAACAATTTCCTCCTCGACGGCATGCCCATGAACCTCAGACAGTACAGTGTCATCAACTTTGAGCCGTCGAACGAGGCGGTCGCGGAGTTCCAGGTGATCGCTGCAATTCCCTCAGCCGAGTACGGCCGCACCATGGGCGGCCAGATCAGCATCGTGACCCGCTCGGGATCGAATTCTTTCCACGGAGCCGCTTACGAGTTTTTTCGCAACGATGCCCTGAATGCCAACGATACGTTCAGTAAACGCAGCGGGCTTCCTCGTGGCACTGTGCGCCACAACCAGTTCGGCGGCAGCCTTGGAGGACCGATTCAGAAGAACAAGCATTTTTTCTTCGTGAATACCGAGTTGTTGCGCAACCTGGAAGCATCGGAGACGCGAACGTCAAGCGTACCATCGTTGGATCAGCGCCGGGGCTTGATCTCGTATTTCGACGGCAACGGAAACCCGGCGAGGCTGGATTTCAGCAACCGCATCACGCCTTTGAGCACGAGACTTCTGGCTCTTTACCCCGTCCCCAACTCGAACGTGCCCGGAGGTAATTACAACGCAGCTCTCGCGATCGCGTTGAACGATTACCAATATCATGTCCGCACTGACCATTACTTCTCGCCGCGCGACATTGTCACGTTACGCACTTCATGGAACCTCAATGATCAAATCTATCTGGTTGATCGGTTCGGCGGGCCTTACATACCGGGCTTCACCTTGCCTAACCCGGAGCGCACGACCAACGGAACGCTTGGGTATCTCCATGCTTTCTCGCCCCAATCGGTGAACGAGGCGCGGCTGGGAGTAAATCGTTACGGTAATTTGCTGGCGAACGGAGACCAGCGGAGCGCGACCGAGTTCGGATTGCCGAACGGCTCCAGCGCAAATGGCATTCCGACGATTGCATTCGCGCAGGGTGGGCTTGCGGGACTCGGGGGGCTGCCCTGGTACAACCGCGAGCAGAATGAGCTGACAGTCTACGGGTCAGATTCGCTTAGCATCCTACGCGGATCGCACAGCTTGAAAACAGGAGCGGAAGTCTCCCGGTACCACTTCAATACCCGGGGAGCCGAGAATCAGCGAGGATCGATATTTTTCGACGGCTCTCAAAACACCAATATTCCGAAGACGGCTGCCAACGCCGAAGCCAATGTTCTGGTGGATTTACTGCTGGGCCTCCCCTACCAAGCCAAGATCACAGTGGGGCAGTTCGGCCGCGGCTATCGTGAGTGGGCCTGGGCAGGTTTTGTTCAGGATCGTTGGAGAACATCGAAGCGTTTGACTCTCGACTATGGGCTTCGCTACGAGTACAACGCGCCATGGACAGAGGTCAATCACAAGCTTTCGAATTTTTTTCCAGGCCTGGGACTCTTGAGCGAGCGCGATTCCAGGTGGCCAGGATTGTATCAACCGGATCGAAACAACTTCGCCCCCCGCTTCGGGTTTGCGTACGATCTTCAGGGGACAGGGAGGACAGTCATCCGAGGTGGCATTGGCCTTTACTACGAGACGCTACTTCAGGCGAGCACGGTGCAGCAGATCGAGAATAATCCTCCCTTCTCGGCTGCGGCTGTGACCACTGCGCCAACACCGTTCGCCACGGATGGAAGTCCATCCACCACTTTGCTGGATCTGCGATCGAGCGCTACGCCTTCGCGCTCTCTATCGGCCATCCCCGCGAATCTCCGGAATCCATACAGCATGCAGACGTCGTTCGATGTGCAGCACTCTTTTGGGGAAAACTGGCTAACAGAGGTGGCGTATCGAGGCACGCGAGGCGTGCACCTGCCGTACAACTACAACCTGAATCAAGTTCCATTGGATCTACTCAGCACCGCCCAGCGCGTGGCAATTGCAGCCGGTATCGGCAACAACTCCGGAACGGCATCCATCATCGACGCATTGCGACCGTATCCGGCGTTCAACAGCATCGCGATTTTCGAGAACGGCGCGACCTCGGGCTATCACAGTCTGCAGGCGAAAATCGAACGCCGCTTCCATTCCGGTCTTAACCTTCTCTCTGCTTACGTTTGGTCGAAGTCGATCGATGACGCGAGTGATTTCGGCAGCGGCGACCCTTCCGAACAAGTGCTCGACAGCCACAATCGCCGGGCGCAGCGGGCGCTGTCGAGTTTCGATGTGCCTCACCGCTTCACTACTGCCTTCAACTACACGGTGCCGGCGATTCACACTCATACTCTTCTCGCCGGATGGCAGATCAACGGACTGATCACGATCCAGTCGGGCCAGCCATTTACGCCCTACACCAGTCAATTTGACCCGTATCGAAACGAGAGTTACAATCGTCTCAACGTGGTGCCGGGCGGCCATCTCGCAACTCCTTCCGGGCTTGCGTACAACCCGGCCAACTTCACACTTCCGCGGCTCGGGACTTTTGGAAACGGTGGACGCAACATCGTGCGTGGGGATGGGTATCGCAGTGCGGACGCGTCGCTGTTCCGAACGTTCCCGATTCGTGATGCGGTTCGACTTCAGATTCGATTTGAGGCGCAGAACGCGTTTAATCAGGTGAACTACCAGGGACCCATCACTGATCAATCTACTAAGCCGGGATTGTTTGTCGCCGCCGCGCCGCCGCGCATCGTTCAACTCGGCGCAAAACTATCGTTCTGACCCGGGGTCGTCCAACCGTTCGGCGCTCTCTCGTCCATCCGGAAGGCGCCAGTAATCCGGCCGCGGCTGGAACGGCATTGCCAGGATTGCGGGCAAGACTACCGCATGAGCATCCTGAAATGCAGGAACCCCAATCTCGATTGTCTGTTGCGGGATATTCAGGCGAAGTGTTCCATGCAGCCAGTCCCAGACAGTGAGCCCGCTCGACCAGTTGCTGTTCGTCTCTGCGGCAATGTTGGAGTGATGAACGCCATGCATGCGCGGAGTAACCAGAAGGCGATTGATCCGTCGTTCCCAGCGAATGGGAAGACGGACATTCGAATGGTGGAACATGACGCACAGTGCGAACCAAACTTGCCACAACGAGAATGTAAAAGGGCTCAATCCGATGACCAGCACCTGGGCGGCTCGCCACGGGACGGAGAGCAGGAGTTCGCCGAAGTGGAAGCGTAGTGCTGTCGATGTGTCGAGATCCAGATCGACGTGATGGACTGCGTGAAATCGCCAGAGCACAGGGGCGCGATGCAACAATACATGCCACACGTAGAAGGTATAGTCCATCAACACCAGAGCGGATACCGCCGCAACGATGCCATGCAGGCGGAACACGCCGATCATGCCCCAGTTCCGCTCTTCCACAAGCCTTGCAAGTGGCTGGATCAGCGGTGCCTCGATCGCAACCGTCGTCAATGCGCCAAGTCCGGCCATAACTAAATTCCGCGCGTGATGGGGCAAAACAGGTTCCACTCGTTTGCGAAGAGGACGACGGCGTTCCTGCCAGACCAGCAATACAAACGCGCCGATTACCAATGGCGCGGCAATCCACGGAGAAATGCGTTTCATCGTACAGACCCTGATCGGAGCTCTTGATATTCCTTCGACCATCTCGCGGTGTGGCGGGGAAGGTTTGACATTTGCAACATGCGCTCCAGGTCTTCCTCTACGTCCACATCAAACCACGCGGGACCCGTCGCGATGGTCAAACCGCACCGAGCGACACTTCGAACCACATCGTCGAGCGTAAACCCTGTGGACCAACGAACTTCTTCGAACATCCTGGCGTGGACCCGGCGGCATGCAATCGAAAAAAATCCCCCATCGAGTGTTGGGCCAAGGGTGACGTCGGCATTGGATTCGAGAAGTGCGTCAATGTGACTGGAAGGCAGACCTGGAGAATCGCTTCCAACTACCATCGCCACTTCGCGTCCACACGTCAACGCACCTGACAAAGCATGGAGGAGCCGCGTCCCCAGATCACCTGCAGTTTGGACAGATCGAGACAGAGTCCCACCGGGCCAGGATTCGCTGAGAGAGTCTGAGGAAAGTTCCAGGTCTGCGACATCGGAAAATGTCGAAAGCATCTCGATCGTCTCCTGAACCAAAGCAGAGTGGAGACCGGCCGCCTGGACTGGCGTCAGCGGCGGGCATAGCCTTGTCTTCACGCGACCGGCAACCGGGGCTTTGGCGAATAAGATGAGGAGAGGACGATTCATATCCCTGTCGACGACTCCATGGTAAGCATCATCGTGCCCGCGCTGAATGAAGAGATACGAATCGGCAGCACATTGCGAGCCCTTCAAGCGTTATCCGGCGAGAAGGAGATCCTCGTCGCCGACGGAGGCAGCGAAGACCTGACGGTGGAAATCGCAACGAGCCTCGGCGTGCGCGTCGTGCCCTCCGAGCGCGGCCGTGGTTGCCAGATTCGAGCTGCTGCCCTCGAAGCAAACGGAGGCGTACTGTGGTTTGTACATGCTGATACCAGACCGGAAAATGGCGCGCTGGAATCAATCTGTGCCTCTTTGCGCGACACGGCTGCGGTTGGCGGGAATTTCTCGCTCGTTTTCGAAGGTGAACATTACTCCGCCCGGCAAATGACCTGGATCTACCCGTATCTTCGCCGGCTTGGCCTGAGCTATGGGGATGCGAGCATTTTTATAAGGCGCAGCGTTTACGATGCAATCGGCGGTTGCGGGGAATACCCGCTGTTTGAGGATCTCGACCTGATCCGGCGCATGAAGCGCCGCGGCAAATTTGTTCATCTTCCCACCAGAATCTTTACGTCGGCGCGACGATTCAGCGGCCCGCAATATGTAAGAGTCTGGGCACTCTGGATCACGCTGCAAATCCTTTACTGGGCCGGAGTTTCACCGTATCGCCTCGCCCGCTGGTACCGGCTCGCGCGATAGTTCCGGGGCAATACTCGCAAGCACCCTGCCGAGGACCTCCTCGCTATCGGGAAGTTCCATGCCGTCTTCCCTGAGAAGAGCCATGGTCGCCTCATTCTGAAAAGTCTGGTCGAGTGCCAGATGCGGTAAGAAGTGCGAGACCGACCGGAGCAAGCGCTTATCCACTTCGCGCGCGCCATTGCTCGGCACGAGCGCGGCAAATCGTTCGAATCTTTCGAGGGAGACCATCGAGGGTTGTCGCGCTCCCATGCAAGAAAAGGCCAGCTCCACCAGTTTCCAGATGGGAATCGATCCGCGTTTGCCGGCGCAGATGTGAAAGACCGCGCCCGGGCGGAAATGCCGCTCAAAGAGCGTGTTCAACGCGGCGACAGCCCATTGCTCGTCGATCAGGTCCATGCGGCCGTTGGGAAGCGCCGGCATAACGGGGAAGGGGTTGTGCGGAATCAGACGAAGAGCTTGTTGCAGATAGCTGCTCCCCTCACCCGCGACCGAGCTGAGGCGAAAGATGGCGGCCGGAATCTCGTCCATCGATGCAAACACAGCGGCCTCGCCTTCGTGCTTCGACTCTTCATAGGTGTTCACGAATCCCGCAGTGTTGGAATGCTTATGTTCCCCTAATTCCCCGGTATCGCGGCCCAAAATATACGCCGTGCTGATGAAGGCGAAGCGGCGCAATTTCTTTGCATCGCTGGCCAGAGCCAAGACGGTTCGAGTTCCTTGGGTGTTGGTGGCGCGTGCTTCTTCGATGGTACGGCTGAATCGAATATCGGCGGCACAGTGAACGATGCCGGTAATTGAGCACGCAAGCCGAGCCCACGCGGAACGGGGCAAGCCCAACCGCGGCGATCGCAGGTCACCCACGAGCGCCGAAACACGTGGATGTTTGTAGGCTTTTCGTACATCCCGGACCAGAACCGTTAATTCGCGCCGAGGGTCTGCTTCGAGTAGTAACGGAAGCCAGCGCCGTCCGATGGTTCCGGTTGAGCCGGTCAGGAAAACATGCAATTTCGAAATGTTTTGAGCCCCCGCTTCTAGTCTGTGTCATTCCGCCGGAAAATCTTACACTTGGGAAGTGCGAACTCCGTTCATTAAAAAGCGAGGGCCCGGATCTGTTGATCCGCGATTCCTGTCCGCTTCGCCGAACCGGTATGAGCCCGGGTTCAATATTCACAGCCGTTCATCGCGGAAGTCGCACTGGCTCAGAAAGCCTGCCGCGACGGATTTTCGGTGATGCACAAGCGCACCACCGAACTGTTCCGGGAACTTGCCGTGGCGCATGTGGACGGCAGCATTGGACGAGTACTCCTGAAACTTTCGCGGGTCGACGTGCTCGTACTCGACGACTTCGCCATGGCTCCTCTCAAAGACGGTGAGCGCCGGGACTTTCTGGAGATCTGCGATGACCGCTATCAGCGCCGGTCCATCATTCTTACGTCTCAAGTACCGATCGCGCACTGGCATGAACAGATCGGCGATCCCTCCATTGCCGACAGCATCCTCGATCGGCTGGTCCACAATGCCTTCCGTATCGAACTGGGCGGCCAATCGATGCCGAAGAAGCTAAAAACCGAAAATCATTGACTGATGTGAATATTCCCAGGCATCTTGCAAATACCAGCGTCGCTTCGCTCCGACCGTATTCACATCGCGTCGGAACTGACCATCCACATCGCCGGAATCCGCACGGAGCGCTAACCAGGGTTCAGTAGGGCTCTTGGCCAAGGTTTTCCAGGACTGGTGGGCGGTCGCGGCGGCCGGGTATGGCGTTCGCGTGGGACGCCCGATCTGGTTGTTTTCGAATTTGCTGGTGTTTAAGGCTCAGGTTCTGATTCTTTCCGCACATGATTCTGAACTACAAGTTCGGCGCAGGCAATGGCGATGCGTGCACGGATTATTCTCGGCATGTCCTGAAAGACGTGCGATGACCATGGCCGATTGCGATGGTACCCCTGCAACCACTCGTTGTTATTCACTGCTCGGCGTGCGCTAAGAGAGTTTGTAAGTAGCTCAATTTGAAGTCGCTCTGCCGACTTCCATCGCGACTTCCTTCGCCGCGTCCGCCACCGTCACATCTCTCGACATTCTGCCGCGCCGCGTGACCAGCTCCACTTGCCCCTGCGCCAGCTTCTTGCCCACCGTGATGCGGAACGGAATGCCGATTAGCTCGGCGTCTTTGAACTTCACTCCCGGCCGTTCATCGCGATCGTCCAATAGCGCGTCGAGCCCGAGATCGCGGCACTCTTTGTAGATCCGTTCCGCAGCGCTGCGCTGGCCCTCGTCGGCAAAGTATATGGGCGTGACCACCACCGTGAACGGCGCGATGGAAGCGGGCAGCGACATTCCATCTTTATCGTGATGCTGCTCAATCGCGGCACTCAGAATGCGTTCGAGTCCAATCCCGTACGACCCCATGATCACCGTCACTTCTTCGCCCGCCGCGTTCAGAACCTTCAAGCCCATTGAGTCGGAATACTTGTAGCCCAATTTGAAAATGTGGCCGACTTCAATCGTCTTCTGAATCTTCACAACTTCGCCGCAGTTCGCACAGCGATCGCCGGCCGAAACCTGCCGCAAATCGTAGAACTCCGCCTTGAAGTCTTTGCCCGGAGTCACACTGCGCAAATGGTAGTCATCCTCATTCGCGCCGGCGATCATGTTGACGCGCCCTTCCAGCGCTTTATCCGCCACGATCAAGATGTTCTTCATGCCGACGGGTCCCAGCGACCCGGGCTCCGCGCCGAACCACTGCACGATCTCGTGCACCAGCGCCGTTCGCACTTCGCGGGCTTTCAGAGCGGCGGCAAACTTGGTTTCGCTCAGTTGGTGATCGCCGCGCAACAACGCCAGCACGGGCTTGTTGTCCGCTACCATCACCAGGCTTTTCATCTGCGAGGTCTCGGGCAGCTTTGTAAATGCCGCGACGTCGGCGATGGTCTTCTTGCCGGGCGTATGAAATTTCTCCGGGGATGCTCCGTCCACCGGATCAGGTTGCGCGATCGGAGATGCCTGCGAAACTGCCTTCTCCAGATTGGCCGAATAGCCGCACTTCGCGCACGTCACCACAAAATCTTCCCCTGCATCGGACGCGACCATGAACTCGGTCGATTGACTCCCACCCATTGCACCCGAATCGGCTTCCACGGAAACATACGAAAGACCGCAGCGCTCAAAAATCCGGCAGTACGCTTGAAAGTGTTTTTCAAACGCCGCATCCAGACCTTCCGGCGCGAGATCGAAGGAATACGAATCCTTCATGATGAACTGCCGGATGCGCAGCAGCCCCGATTTCGGACGCAGCTCATCGCGAAATTTGGTCTGAATCTGATACCAGATCTGCGGCAGTTGCTTGTAACTGCGAAGCTCGCCGCGCGCGATGCTTGTCATCACTTCCTCGTGCGTCATCCCGAGGCACAGATCGCGCTCGAACCGGTCCTTCAGGCGGAACATATTCTCGCCCATGACGTCCCACCGGCCCGATTCCTTCCACAACTCAGCCGGATTCAAGGCCGGCAGCAGCATCTCCTGACCGCCGATGGCGTCCATCTCTTCACGCACGATCCGCGTGATTTTCAGCAGAGCGCGTTGAGACAGAAACAGGTGGCTATAGACACCCGCCGCTAGTTGCCGGATGTATCCGGCACGCAGCAGCAGTTGGTGGCTGACGACTTCCGCCTCGGCCGAATGCTCGCGCAAGGTGGGTATAAAGAGAGTGCTCCAAAGCATAATATAGGGGAGGATTTATTCTACCAGTACGGCCTGGCAGGTACCGCGTTCCGCGTGAATTCCAGAATCTGTTCGCGCAGTGTATTCAAACTGTCGGTAATGCGGTCCATCTCCACGTTGGTGAGGATGTAACGGTCCACTCGCTTCTCGCCGGAGTGCACCAATTGATGGTGATCTTCGCGCAAGTCCGGCAGATTTTTAGCCAACAGAGGCGACCCTCGCAATGCGGACGATAGATAGTAGAGCGTGAATTCCACGTCATGCGCCAGCTTTTGAAAGGCCGCGCGCGCCGGCGCCGGCTTGCTCTGCGTTAAGCCCGCCTCCAGCGCCATCACCGCGTGCACCAGCCGGTGTGAACTCGCCAGGATTGCGGTCAATGCGGCGAGCAGCGGCTGGGCCCCACCCGGTTCGCCGCTTACGCGATCGATCGACGCTTCGGCATTGGAACGGGCCAAGCGGGCCGCGTGCCGCGTACGGTCGAGTTCCACCAAACACGGTTCACCGGGCTGCAGATAACACTGAGTCACCGTGCGGAAGTAATCGCGATACGCATCGAGCATGCGCGCCACCGTTTCGGACACTTGGCTGCGCTCCCACGTCGGCCATAGCGCATAGGCCAGCAGCGCGAGCGTGCCGCCGATCATGGTATTGATGCCGCGCGCCGCTATGACTTGCTGGGGCGCAATGCCGGAAACCGCGACCAGCGCGACGACCAATGCGCTCACGGCCGTCACGAAGATGCCATAGTTTGCCGGCCCGAAGCAGCGCAACATGAATGTCAGTGTCGCGATCAGCACGATCTCCGTCGCGTGCGCCCGAGGCAGCACGTGGAATAGACCCGTCGCGAATGCCAGACCCGCCATGGTGCCGAGCAGGCGCAGCGTGCCGCGGCTGAACGTCGTGGTGAAATCGGGCTTCAACACGATCGCGATGGTCATCGGTATCCAGTAAGGGCGCTGCAGTCCTATGCCTCTGCCGATCGCGTTCCCGATGGCCACGCACACTGCCAGCCGCACGGCATGGCGACACGCGGCGGATTCAAACGTCAGATTCGCACGCAAGGTCGCCATCGTGCCGCCCAGCCGCAACCTCCAAGGACGTTGCGATTCGCGTTCGCGGAATTCAGCGTTGCCAGTGGCGGAGGCGTTCGCCGCCAGATCGGCAGCCGCCCGAAGCTGTCCCGCGAGACGGTCAACCAAAGCTCGCGCGTCGGAGAGCATCACCGCGGCCTCGGGCGTCTCCGAGCCCGCGTACCGCAGCCGTTCGCCGACTTCGCCCATCTCCTGAAGTCGCTCAATTGAAACAGCGGCTGACGCCGGTGCAGCCAGACAATTGGCGATCTCCGGCAGTATCACTGCCGCAATTTCAAACGAACGTGCCAGTTCTTTCTCATCGCCGGGGCTGGCTGTGAAGATGCGTTTCGAAACCCGGTGCAGGGTCAGCAGGCTCAGGCGAACGCGCTCGGCTTCGTGAAACAACATGCGGTAGCGCTCGCCCTCAATGGTGCGGTCATGGTTGATCGCCGCGAGTGCGTTCTGCGCAATCGTGCTCTGGCTCGTTCCGGGCGGCGCTTCGGAAGCGCGCATTGGCGTGCCGGCCAAGCGCGCGAGTGCTGTGTATAAATCTAACAGCGCTCGCGTCTGCGGCTCATAACGGCGCACTGGCCAAAGCGCGAGCGACAAACCCGTTTGCAGCAGGCCGCTGACGCACGCCAGCAGGCTGGCCAGGGCGGCCCGTTCCGGCGACATTTGCCGCGCTCCAAATACGACCAGCGTCACCAGACTGATGGTTCCGATATCGGCGGCGGTCGTGCTTACCGAAACCATCATCCCCGCCGCGAACGCCCACAGTGCCGAAACCAAGACCGCCACCAGCGTGCCGCGGTCCGAAAGCGCTCCCGCGAAAACTGCGAGTCCGACTAATAAGCTCGCTGTTAACATGCGCCGCGCCCGGTTGGGATACGGATCGTCATTGTCGGAAAAGGAGACGTTCAGCGCGCCGGTGCTCACCAGCAAGCCTGGAGTAAATGAGCCCAGCGCCAATCCGGCCACGAGAGGAGCGGTAACTCCGAGCGTGTTGCGCAAGGCGACCCAAGGCGCAATTTTCTCGCGGTCCACCCGCGTGACCGCCTTCCACAGCGCGCGCCATGAGTGTCGGTCCGCAGTTTTAGGGGAAGAGTCCGGCTGAGTGGACATAGTCGGACTGGAGTCGCTTCATGCTACCGCAGCGGCCCTTTTTGTATTTAGAACTGGCGCGCCCCGTGTTGCTGCCCATGGACCCGCAGCCTATACTGAGGGCATCTTTGGAAAAGACGTGAAACCGCGGACCCTGGAACGAGCCCTCATCGAGCACGCCGAAGCGCGGGAGATCGCACGCCGGTGAATTTCTTCGAGCTCAGCGCCAAGACTTCAGAACTGCGCCAGCGGTTGCTTGCGTTTATGTGCGAACGCATTTATCCGAACGAACCTGTTTGGCGCGCTGAGATTGCGGCCGGAGACCGTTGGCAGCCCACCGTCATTGTCGAAACTCTGAAGCTGCGCGCACGCGCCGAGGGATTGTGGAATCTTTTCCTGCCCGCGTCGGAACATGGCGCGGGTTTGACGAATCTCGAGTACGCGCCACTCTGCGAGATCATGGGCGGGTCGCTGATGGCCCCGGAGGTGTTCAACTGCTCGGCACCCGATACCGGCAACATGGAAGTGCTGGCGCGTTACGCCACTCCGGAGCAGCAGGAACGCTGGCTAAAGCCGCTGCTCGCGGGTGAAATCCGTTCGTGCTTCTGCATGACCGAGCCCGACGCCGCTTCGTCGGACGCGACCAACATCCAATCCAGCATCCGTCGTGAAGGCACCGAATACCGCATCGATGGACGCAAATGGTGGACCTCTGGAGCCGGCGATCCGCGCTGCAAAATTGCCATCTTCATGGGCAAGACCGATCCCACTGCCGCCCCGCACAGGCAGCAGTCCATGATCCTGGTTCCGATGGACACGCCCGGCATCACCGTAAAGCGCATGCTCACGGTCTTCGGCTATGACGACGCGCCTCATGGGCACGCTGAGATTGTGTTCGACAACGTTCGCGTGTCCGCCGCGAACTTGCTGCTGGGAGAGGGCCGCGGCTTCGAGATTGCCCAGGGACGGCTCGGCCCGGGACGCATCCATCACTGCATGCGTCTGATCGGCCAAGCCGAGCGGGCGCTGGAAAGCATGTGCCGGCGCGTTCTTTCCCGCGCGGCCTTTGGCAAGATGCTATCCGAGCAGGGCACCATTCGCGCTGCCATTGCTCAGTCGCGGATCGAAATCGAACAGGCGCGTCTGCTGACGTTTAAAGCCGCGCATCTGATGGATACCTCCGGCAACAAAGCCGCGCGCGCCGAAATCGCCATGATCAAAGTGGTCGCGCCCTCAATGGCCTTACGGGTGATCGACCGCGCGATCCAAGCGCACGGGGGGGCCGGCGTATCGGGCGATTTCGATTTAGCCGCGGCCTGGGCCAACGCGCGCACGCTGCGTCTGGCCGACGGCCCCGATGAGGTGCATGAGGAGAGCGTCGCTAAACTCGAATTGGCAAAGTACCGCGCTTAGTTCGACTTCCCGGGAGCCTCGGCCACGGACTTTTTCTCCATTTCCACCAAGTCCGATTTCGCCACCGCAATGTCGGGCGCGTTCGGAGCCAACTTTATGTAGGTCCGCATCTGCTCGGCCGCGCCCGCCACATCGCCTTTCTCCCGCAAAATCACCGACAACACCTGCGCCTCCTTGGGGTTCTGCATCTGCGGATCCAGCTTTATGGCCTCACGCACGCTCTTCTCGGCCGCATCCAAGTGGTGGAGGTTCAGGTTCGCAACCGCATTTAGGAAATAAGCCAGCGGAAACTCGACCGGATTCAAGCGCAATGCCTCGCTCGACGATGTCAACGCCTCTTCCCATTTTCTTTCGCGCGCCGACAGTTTCGCCACTTCCACGTGAGGGCTCACGTACTTTGGATCGGCGGAGATGGATTGCAGCAGTGACTTATGCGCTTCTTCGGCTTGCCCCCTCATCGCCTGCAGTCGACCGAGTTCGTACCACGCCGAGGCATATTTCGGATAGACCGCGACCGCTTTTTCAAAGTGCGCGATCGCATCCTCGGGCTTCTGCTTCGACATCGCATCAATGCCCTTATCGTAGGCCTTTTTCGCGTCCTTGGGAGCCGCCAGGCTGATCGCGCTGATCGTGGTGCCCTGCACGTTGCTCAACCGGTGCAGCACGATCGTTCCGACATCCGGATTGTCAAAGGACTGCCGCGAATTCAAGCTCACTTGGTCTGAACGAAATCCCGGCAGCACCGCGCGAAGGTCGCATCCCATCAAATTTGGGCGTCCGGTTCTTCCCGAGCCCAGCCCGTTATTCGTCCGCACACCCGTCTGCCCAAAGCCGCCCTGCCTCTGTCCCGAGATAGCGGAACTCTCCATGCTTGCGTCGGAGAGCACCATGTTCTGCTGCCCAAGCTGAAAACTGAACCGGCCTTTCGACCCGGTATAGCCCTGCGGACGAGGGGCTCCGGCACAGATCATTTCAATGGTCACGGATTCGGTGGGCGGTGTGCCGTCATCCATCACCACCTTCCCGGAGAGGAATATGGGGCGTTGCATCTCGCCGGCGCCGTATTCCGGGTTGTTGTTTCGGTTATTGTTGTTGGGTATCGTGTTCGGCGTGTTGGTGTTGGGAGATGGCGATGGCGCAGGAGGACGGGTCGGCGTAGTCGCACCGCCTTTTTGCGCCATCGCAGGAAGTGAAAAGATAACTAGGCCGAGCGTAAGAAAAAAGCCACTTACCGAGGAGTAGCGGACCATGATGAGGCTCCTAGCGCAATTTCCTGTATTATGTCACCTTTAGTTTAAAGGTGCGTCGAATGAAAACCACTCAACTCTGCAGCACGATAATTCTTCTGATGAGCACGATCGGCTGTTCCTCCGCGCCCAAGCCGGTCGTGAAGCAGGAGGAGCCGATCACCGGTTTAACTGCGCTCTACCGCGCCTTCAGCACTGCGCGTGCTTGGGCCCCCGACGTTCAGATACTGCGCGTTTCGAGCGTGAATCTTCCGGACATCAAGTCGGAGCCGGGCCACGCGCCCGCCTGGCAGGTCACGCTGGTGTCGCCGAGCCTCGGGCAGATGCGCTCGTACACCTACTCGGTCGTTGAAGCCAGCGCCACGATGCGCAAAGGCATTTTTTCGGATAACCCGCAGCCCTGGTCGCGAGACACTTCTTCCGCCAAGCCCTTCATCATCGCGGCCGCTAAAAAAGACACCGACGAGATCTACAAGACCGTCATAGCCCAGAAGAAGGCGACCGAGTACAGTGCGAAACACCCCGGCATGCCCATCTCATACTTGCTGGAGCTGAACTCCACGTCGCCGGATGCGGTGTGGCGCGTTATTTGGGGCGAAAGCGCCAGCCGCAGCGAATTCTCCGGCGTGGTGGACGCCACTACAGGTCAATTCCTGGAATCACTGACGTGAGCCCCCTCGCCAGCCTCCTCACCGAACAGGTGAATTCGGCATCGGCGGGCATCGACACACTGTCCACCGAACAGGTTCTCCGCATCATCAATCAGGAGGACCGCAAGGTCGCCGAATCGGTGGCGCGCGAGATTCCCGCCATCGCTCGCGCGGTCGATCGCATCGTCGCGGCGATCGAGGACGGTGGGCGCGTGTTTTACATCGGGGCCGGTACCAGCGGCAGGCTCGGCGTGCTCGATGCCGCCGAGTGCCCACCCACCTTCAGCGCGCCGGCTGAAATGGTGCAAGGGATCATCGCCGGGGGTGAAGCCGCGCTCGCTCGTGCAACCGAGAGCACGGAAGACGATCCGTCGACTGGCGCGCGCGATCTTCTTGCGCACGGCTTTACCGCGAACGACGTTCTGGTCGGCATCGCCGCCAGCGGCCGGACTCCTTACGTGCTTGGAGCCATTGCCCAAGGCAAGCGAATCGGCGCGGCCACGGTGGGCTTGAGTTGCACGCCCGACTCGGAACTTTCGCGCGCGGTGGATATCGCCATCGCACCGCTTGCCGGTCCGGAAGTGATCACCGGATCCACGCGCATGAAGGCTGGCACAGCCACCAAACTCGTGCTCAATATGCTCAGTACCGCCACGTTTATCCGCCTGGGATATGTGTTTGGCAATCTGATGGTAAATGTTCAGCCCAAGAATCAGAAGCTGGCCGACCGCGCCCGCCGCATCGTCGCCCAATCCACGGGTGTCACCGAAGAAGCGGCCGGCAAGCTGCTGGCGGATGCGGGGAACAGCGTGCGCACCGCAATCGTGATGTACCGCGCTGGCGTCGGTAAAGAAGAAGCCGAGCAACGCCTGGCGCGAGTTCGCGGCCGGATTTCGCAGGCACTGTAAAGCAAGAAATAGACGATCGGAGTTATTGATGGATAAATTTGTCATTAAAGGCGGTAACCCGTTGCACGGCACTATCGATACCAGCGGGTCGAAGAATTCGGCGCTGCCGGCCCTTGCCGCTGCGCTGCTAACCGGCGAGCCCATGGTGCTGCATCGCGTTCCGCGCGTGCGCGATATCAAGACCATGCAGCGGCTGCTGGTCGATATCGGCTCCAAGATCGAGGTGAAGGGCGATACGGTCTGTCTCGATACGCCCAAGATCGTATCGCCTGAAGCGCCCTATGAACTCGTCAAGACGATGCGTGCTTCGAGCTTGGTGCTCGGTCCGCTGGTTGCCCGAGCCGGACGCGCCCGAGTTTCCATGCCGGGCGGCTGCGCCATCGGCGCCCGGCCCATCGACTTCCATTTGAATGGATTGGAGCAACTCGGTGCCACGATCAATCAGGAGCACGGCTATATCGAAGCCGAAGCCGCGGACGGTCTGAAGGGAGCGTTTATAAAGTTCGCGCGAATCACCGTTACCGGAACCGAAGATCTGCTGATGGCCGCATCGCTGGCCCGCGGCGAAACCGTCCTGGAGAATGCCGCGCGTGAGCCCGAAGTCGTCGATCTGGCTGATTTGCTGGTTAAGATGGGCGCTCAGATCGAAGGAGCCGGCACTTCCACGATCCGCATACAAGGCGTCGAGAAGCTGCACGGCACTCCCAAAGGCGGCCACACCATCATCGCCGACCGCATTGAGGCCGGCACTTTTCTGATCGCCGCCGCCATCACCGCGGGGGACGTGATGGTGACACACTGCATCCCGGAACACGTCCGTGCGCTCATCGTGAAAATGCAGCAGGCCGGCATCAGTGTCAGCGAGCCCGACTCCTCAACCATCCATGTCCAGGCTCATGAGAAACTGCGCGCGGTCGACATGACGACGGAAGAATATCCGGGCTTCGCCACCGACCTCCAGGCCCAGTACATGGCGCTAATGACGCAGGCCGACGGAATCTCCATCATCACCGAAACCATTTTCGAGAACCGATTTATGCATGCGCAGGAGTTGGCCCGGATGGGCGCGAAGATCCGCCTGGACGGCCGCCAAGCCATCATCGCGGGCAAGAGCGATCTGACCGGGGCGGGCGTCATTGCGTCCGATCTGCGCGCCAGTGCGTCTCTGGTTCTGGCGGCGCTGGTGGCGAAGGGCGAGACGGTCATCGATCGCGTGTATCACATTGATCGTGGATACGAGAAAATTGAGGCGAAGCTGGCCCACGTCGGCGCAAGTGTTCGCCGCGTGGAGTAAAGGACAGTCTGCCATGGAGCACACTCCCGGATTTTTGAAGATCGTCAACGAAGCCAAAACGCGCATTCGCGAAACCGATATCGCCGGCTATGAGCAGATGCTTAAAGGCGAAACCAAGCCGCTGTTGGTGGATGTCCGCGAAGATCGCGAGTACGACGCGAGCCATGCCCAAGGAGCCGTGCATATTTCGAAAGGCGTGATCGAACGCGACATCGAAACCAAAGTGCCCGACAAGAACGCCGCGCTCGTTCTTTATTGCGGCGGAGGGTTCCGCTCGGCGCTCGCGGCGGATGCTTTGCAGCAGATGGGTTACACCGACGTGACCTCGCTCGCGGGCGGCTGGCGTGCTTGGCAGGAAGCGGGCCTTCCCACTAGCGGTAATTGAGTGCTAGACTATCCCTAGGAAGCTCCCATGCCTACCCTATACGTAGAAAACATTCCCGATGAGCTTTACGAGTCGCTCCGCGCCAGGGCCCGCGATGCGCACAGCTCCATTGCGGCCGAAGTTCTTTCGCTCTTGAAGGAAAATGTTCCCACGCGAACCGAACTCGCGAAACGTAAGGAATTCCTTCGACAAGCGGGGAAGATTCGTTCCCGCGCGGCTGTTTCCGGCGGCTCGTTCGAGACCACTGAAGAGCTGCAGAGAGCGGATCGCAACCGGTGACGGCGTGCGTTCTCGATGCCAGCGTAGCCGCTAAGTGGTTTCTGCCCGGACGCGACGAGACACTTGTTGCCGAAGCGCTCAGCTTGCTGGACGATTACGCGCGTGGCGGCATTCGCTTCCTTGTGCCAGACCTTTTCTGGCTCGAGATCGCAAACATCTTCTGGAAGGCCGCGCGCACCCGCCGAATCACTCCCGCGTCGGCTCAAGAATCTCTCTTCGCGCTGGAGCGCCGTGAGATCCCCACCGCGCCGACGCTCCCGCTTCTCGGCGACGCTCTTGCCATCGCTTCCACCTACGACCGCCCCGTCTACGATTCGGTCTACGTCGCCCTTGCCGTCTCTTCCGGAATGCCGCTGCTCACCGCGGACGAGCGCCTGGTTAACGCGCTCGGTGCGAAATTCCCCATTCGCTGGCTCGGATCGATTCACTAGATTGAAACATTCTTAGCGTGCTTCGGTACAAATCATGCGCATGAGTAATCTTGCGGCCTGTCCGAACGAGTGGTCTGCCAGGCAGTGCCAGTGCAAAGCCATCATTGAAACGCCTAAAGGTCCGGCGGAACAAGTTCGACTACGATCGTGAATATAAAGAGTTTGCGCTGGGAGGATTGCTTCCGGAAGGGCTCTGGTTCCCGTTCGATTTTGGATTCATTCCGAGCACGATTGGCGGCGATGGAGACCCGCTGGACGTAGTTGTTTTGATGGACGAACCAGCCCACGTCGGATGCCTGCTCGATGTCCGGATCATCGGGGTCATCGAAGCTGACCAAGTAGAAGACGGCAAGAAGACCACGAACGACCGTTTTTTCGCTGTTTCGATCCATTCATACAGTCATGAGAAGGTAGGCACGATCGATGATTTGAATAAGTCGCTGATCAAGCAGTTCGAAGAGTTCTTCATGACCTACAACGAAAGAGCGCGGGAAGAAATTCGAGATAAAAGGCAGGCACGATCCCAAGCGAGCGGCCGGACTGATTGAGGCCGGGATTAAGGCTTTTCACAAGAAAAACAAATTGGCCTGGGAAAAGAAAACCTCACCGGCCCGGCCTGAAGACTTACGCCAGTCCGGACTGGTGCGGTTCGCCCCGCGGGGCTAAGATCTCGGCATCGGGCCTTTCGGCCGCCCGTTGCGGGGTCCGCGTCCAACGTTGCCCGCCACGGAAGTCCGCAGGACTCACCGCAACTCAAGATCCAGCGAGAGATTGAATTAATTCGGCCATTTCAAAAAAACCCCCCTGACTGCAACTCACAAACGCGGGGCCGACGAGAATTTTCCGATTAGCGCCATACTCCCGAAAGTGCAACGCCTTCCATCTCTCGCCATTCCCGTTCTCGTCTGTTGTTGCAGCAGAGGGCAGGTAATCAAGTACTTCTACGATTCAACATCCTAAGAGCACCTGTCCGCCCATGATAAAGATGAGTCAAGTTGCTGTTTCAAAAAGCTTTACTGCGGCAGCTCCGGCCCCGGCTGTGGTGGTCCGATGCAATCGCTGTGTCGCTATGACACAATCGTGTTGCATGACATTTCGGGTCGCGGCCGCCTGGCTGCTGGTGCTCTGCCCTCTCCTTCTGATTCCCCCCCGCGCACCATCCCAACAGCCGGAGACTCTCTCCGTCTACACTGAGCATCCCCGGCTGTTCCTCCGGCCCAACCGGTTGCGCCTTCTGAAGCGTGAGCGTGAGCGTAAGTCTCTCCGCTGGGAGCAGTTTGATCTTCTAATGGCCGGCAAAGCTCCGATGCCGGAGCAAGGCTTCGCGTCGGCCCTGTCTTACCGCATCACCGACGGCGCGGAACCCGCCAAGCGCGCCATTGCCTTCGCTCTGGGTCCGGCCACGGACCTCCGCCAGCTAGCCCTGATTTACGATTGGTGCCAGGACCTTCTGAGCGAATCCGAAAATCGCGCGCTAGCCGCCAAGATGGAACGTCAAATGGCGGCGACTCGCAACGACCATTCGCTCGCCGCGGAACGCTCCCGACTACTGGCGGCGTTTGCCCTCGCGGGTCACCAGCCAGCCGCGTCGTCCGCGGCGATTGCCGCTTTTATGAACGACACTTGGCCGCGGGTGCTCGTGCCCGCCATGCGCCAGGGCCGACCGATTCCGCGTGACGATACCTTCGCGCTGCTCGAAATCTTCCATGCCGTTCGAGACAATCTGAACGCCGATCTGCGCGAGTCCTTCCCGGCGTATTTCAAGACCCTGCCCATTTACCACCTGCTGTCCCATTACCCTCCACCATGGCCCGCCGCCGAGAACGAATACCGAATCCCCGCCGCGAAAGATATGAAGGAGCCCGATCTCACGCGTGCCGCGCTCTCGCGTGCCGCCGAGCTGGCCATGGTCGCCTATGACGCCAATGCGCCCGAAAGCCAGGTGCTGCAGGGATGGCTCATGAACGACCAGTTTTTGCTCCGCGGCACCTTCGGCATTACTTATGAGCTGCTGTGGGCCAATCCTTATCAGCCCGGCCTCAGTTATTACCATGTGCCGCTGGTCTTCCATGACGACATCTTCGGCCGTCTGTTTGTTCGTTCCAGTTGGGAAGACAGCGCCGTCTGGCTGGGATTCTTCGATGGACAGCTTCAGCTTTTTAGCGAGGGCAAGATCACCGTGCTCAATCCATCGCTTACGCGCGAGCCGCTCGATTTGGAAGAAGCACTCGTGTTTTTCGGACGCGAAGTGCACAAATTCAAGATTCCCGACCGCGTGGCGGGGGCACCTGAGAAGGAAGCCGTGCGTGCTTCCGCTCCGGTCGCGGACGGCTTTGACGTGTTTATCGTGGGCCTGGAGCCGCGCCGCCTGTACCACGTTGAGATTGACGATCAGGAGATGACCGAAGCGCGTGCCGACCCGGGGGGCATTCTGTATTTCCCAAATGCGCCGGGTTCGGTGGGCGTGCGGCTGGCGCCGTCGCCCTCCCGAAAGTAGAAGCTGGTTCCTGGTAATAACTTGAGTTACGCGCTACGCCGGAAGATCGCGTGATACACAATATGGACCGACGCCGGGGATAGCCAGTGCGCCGATTCCCGCCAGAAGACCCAATGTCCCTCCGATCGCTCCGCCGGCCGTCACCCCCGTGGTGGTTCCCACTGGCGTCTTGTACCGAGACATCCCCGCTCGAAAATCCGGCAGCGATCAGTTGATCGACGCCCTGTTCTGCCCGATTGCTATCGGGAAAAATTCCCGAATACCGCTGTGTTTCTTACCGGCTATGTAAGTCTCCTTGGATTTGTTTGGTTAACAAGACCCGAATGGCCATGGCAATGGAGTGGCTTAAGGTAAGGTTTTCGGAAGCAGCCGGCTGTGCCGCCGGGAATAAACGGGGGGAGGGATGTGCGGATGAACTCTACGCGGCGGGACGGGCACCCTTTTAAGCTTTCTCGAGATTTTCGAACACGCGGCTCACGTGATCCAGCGGGAACTCCATGTCGGGCACTTCTTTCAACTCGAGCAGCAACGGGTACTGATTCGGGCGAGAACGCAGCAATCCCATCGTTCTTGCCCAATCCACCGTCCCGCCTTCGCTCACAGTAGGAAAAAGATGTTTGTCGTCAGTGCCGTTATTGTCATGCACGTGCAGCGAGCGTATCCGGTCTTTCATGAGTTCGAACTCATGCTCCACTCCGGCACCCATGTGCGCGTGACCCACGTCGAAGACATACTTCAGGTCCAGGTGCGTGACTCCAAGGAAATGGTTCAGGCGTTCGGCGGTGGAGAGGCCATTCGGAATGTTCTCGATCAGCACTTCCACGCCGCGCTGCCTTGCAAACACGCTCAGCTCCTCAAGCGAACAGAACGCCGATTCCAGCGCATAATCGCTGTACTCTTCGTTCGAATTCCCAATATGCTGCACAAGATATTTGAACGGAATTGTCTCGGCCACTTCCAGCGCGCGCTTGATCTCGTCCACATTACGAATACGGTCGGCCTTCGCAAGGCTCGCGATGCTTACCACGGCTTGGGGACCCGAGCGGCCCCACACGTCGTCGTTGTACATAGGGGCGTGCAGAGAGTGCAACGTCAAGTCGGAATCGCGGAACCAGTGGCCGAGTTCGGTAATCTGCGCCTTATCCCGATAATCGAGATGCTGCCGCGCACAGAAAATCTCAACCGCAGGGATCCCCGAACGGTGCGCTTTCTCCAGCCAGTTCACCGTTAGACGGTGATTGACATTCAGATGCGTCGATAGAACACGGTTCATGTTTGCGATCAATATCCTTTAGCGGTACCGGCAGTCCTGCCGTCGGCTGCGCCTTGCAGCCATGTGCCGTCAAACAGAATAGCAGCGACTTCTCCGAGCATGGGCACGGGACGGATCTGGTGTCCTTTCGCCTTCAGCAGTTCGAGTGTATCCGGGGAAAAACCGCGTTCCACAACCAGGGCATCCGGCAGCCATTGGTGGTGTATGCGCGGCTGGTCCACGGCTTCCTGGGCATTCATGCCGAAATCGATCACGTTCAAGATCACTTGCATGACCGTGTTGATGATCGTCGGCCCGCCCGGCGAGCCCACCACCAGATGCAGCTTTCCATCTTTGACCACAATCGTCGGGACCATTGACGACAGCGGCGTCTTGTGCGGCGCGATGGCGTTAGCCTCACCCTGAATCAGCCCGTACATATTGGCTTCGCCGGGCTTCGGAGCGAAGTCGTCCATCTCGTTATTCAATAGAAAACCTAGCTTTGCCGCGGTGACCGCGCTGCCGTAACCGCCGTTCAGAGTATACGTGACCGCAACCGCGTTCCCCTCGGCATCGACGATCGAATAGTGCGTTGTCTCACTACTTTCATACGCCGTCAGCTTGCCTGGGTGGATCTGCGCGCTCGGTGTGGCACGCGCGGGGTCGATCGATTCGCGCAGGCTGGCGATGTATCGCGGATTCAGCAAGGACGATACGGGAACTTTGTAGAACTCCGGATCGCCCATATACTCGCTGCGATCCGCGAAGTAACGCCGCATCGCTTCGGCCATCATATGCAAGGACGCCGCCGAGCCAGCCCCGGCCTTGGCGTAGTCGGTCCCTTCGAGCACGCCCATCATTTGAAGAATTCCTACGCCGCCCGAACTCGGAGGAGGGGCGGTGATGATGGTGTAACCGCGGTAGCTTCCCATCAGCGGCTTGCGCTCGATCACCTTATAGGCGTGCAGGTCGGCAAGCGTCAGCGTGCCGTTGTGTTCCTTCATATCCTGAGCGAGAAGTTGCGCTGTTTCGCCTTCATAGAAATCACGTGACCCTATGTCGCGAATGCGTTGAAGCGTGCGCGCAAGTTCCGGCTGCACCAGCGTCTCGCCGGTATCGTAATAAGCGCCGTCTTTCAAGAAGATTCGTTTGGATTCGGCGAACTGCGCCAGCCGGTAGGACGTGTCTTTCGATTTCAACGACTCCGCCAGCGACCACGGAACCGCGAACCCCTTCGCTGCCAGCGCGACCGCGGGATTCACCAGATCTTTCCACGCCTTGCGTCCGTATTTCCGGTGCGCATACTCAAGGCCCTTCACCGTCCCAGGCACTCCGGATGCGCGGTACCCGGTCAGACTCTCCTCGGTGGCCTTACCGTCCGGCCCGATATACATGTTGCGCGAGGCTGACGCGGGCGCGCGTTCGCGAAAATCGATGAACGTGCCGCGGCCATCCGCAAACCGGATCAGCATGAAGCCGCCGCCGCCGATGTTTCCCGCCGAAGGGTGCGTAACGGCGAGTGTGAGCCCAACCGTGACTGCGGCGTCGACGGCGTTTCCGCCTGCTTCGAGAACGGCTTCACCCGCGTCGGTCGCGTGCGATTCGCGCGCGACCACCATCCCATGTTTCGCGCGAACCGGCTGCCGCGCGGGCAGGGAACTGGCCAGCAGGAGAAATGGAAGCAGTTTGAAGAGGCGTCGGCGCATGGTTGATTTTAGCGCTCGGCGGCAGCGTCAGCTAAGCATCTCCTCAATGTCGCGCCTTCCGTGCAGGATTCGGATGATCTCCACAGGCTTCGTGTCTGGATCGTAAACAACGAGGTAGGAATAGACTGGCCAGAATTTGACGGGGCGGCTGGTGAGGTCTCGGCGGGCCCCGTCTCGGCGAACATGGGCCTACAGCCGGTTCTTTGCCAATAAGTTGCAATGCGCTCCGGATTTTCTTTAAAATCCTCCGGGCAATCGTCGCTCCCGGCTCACTCAACCAGGAAGCTCTTAATCTGATCTAAATCGTGCTCTGCCGGCTTTGTGAGAACGAAGCGCTTCATTTCGGAGGGGATCGCTCTTTCACTTGCAACTCACCATCAATACGGTCGAAGACTTCGTCTCCATCGACGATCTCTCCCCGTCTGGCGGACTGCCACCCTTCGTCCCTCTGTTCAAGAAGCCGGAGAGCTTCTCCGACCACATCACTTGCAGAGTTGTAACGACCGGACTTCACCTTGCTCTGAACCAGCTGTTCGAGTTCTGGAGTGAGATCGACGTCCATAAAAGTTCCTCGGAGCGTTCTCATGGCGAGAATAACGCCTTGCCCAAGATTACCAATCTCGCATAGCCGATCGAAGACGCGGGCGTGCGCGTTTCAGGCGGTTCGCGCGGTATTGCTCGTAAGGAATACTCTTTTCCTTCCGGCGCGATTCAGACACAAGACCGTCCCAGGTGATGGCTTCGACTTTACTCCGCTTCCAGCATCTTGCGCAGGAACATCAGTTGCCCCAGATGGTAGGCGTTGTGGTCCGCCACCAGCAGCGCTTCGCGCAGAAGCGTCTGCCCTTTACCGCTGGGAATGGCCGCGAACAGGTCGGCTTTTTTATCCGCAATCAGTTTACTCATCTCCTTGGCGTCCTCGTTAAACTGGCGCACGCTTCCGTCCCACGCCTTGACATCTGGAGCGGTTTCCGTCGGCGGCCAATATCCTTCCGGCCATTTCGGGGACTCATGCTTCGGATTGCGGCAGAAATCGAGAATATCCCGCTGGGCGATCCGTAAGTGTTCCAGAAGCTGCCACGCGGTGTGCGGCGCGGTGCCGGCTCGCTTGCCTCGCAACTCCGCTGGAAAATCCGCTACAGTTTCAACAAAGCTGACGTGCGCGCCTTTGCCCGCCAGCAGATTCAATACGTGCTCTCGCAAAGCATCCATGGTCAAAGCTTAACGCGCAGCCCTGTTACCCTTGAAATAGATGTTGCAGGACTTAGTACAAATCCGGATTCTCGGTGAAAAGAAGCGAAAGGAAAACGAGCAGTTTCGCCGATTTCTGAAGTCACGCGACCACTCCGATCGCACGCTGCGCCGCACCGCCGAAGCGATTGAAGATCAAATCGATTGCACCGTCTGCGGGAACTGCTGCCGCGTGGCTACCGCGCGCGTTTCCTCGCGCGATATCGAACGGCTCGCGCGCTATTTCCGCATCTCCGAAGCTAAATTCACCACTGAATATACGCAACCGAGCGAGGAGGAAGGCACCATCCTCAAGCGCTCCGACGAGCAAGGCTGCGTCTTTCTCGATGGCACCACCTGCTCCGTCTATGACCACCGGCCGGACACCTGCGGCCGCTTTCCGCATGTGGTCCGCGGCGACGGCTCCATCGCGAGCCGCATGTGGCAGTTCATCGATCGCGCCTGCTATTGCCCCATCGTCTATAACTCTCTCGAAGCGTTCAAGAGCGAGACAGGGTTCTATCGCATCGCCGGCAAAGCCAAGTCATAATCTCTTGCGTCCGACGGCCGATTTCCACGCGAATAAGATTACCCCGGCGGCCACCGATACATTCAGCGATGCGATGTTGCCCGCCATCGGAATCCGCACCAGAAAATCGCATTTCTTCCGCACCTGTTCGTGCAGCCCCTTTCCCTCCGCGCCGAAAACGACGGCCGCCGGAATCGTCCAATCCACTTCGTCGTGGGCCTGGGTGCCGCGCTCGTCGATGCCGTAGATCCAGTATCCGCGCTGTTTCAACTCTTCCAGCGTGCGGTTAACATTGGTCACGCGCGTGATCGGCAGATATTCCAGCGCGCCTGCCGCGGCCTTCGCAACCGTTTCAGTCAGCCCGGCCGCGCGCCGCTCCGGGATGACAACCGCATCCGCGCCCGCGGCGTGCGCGGTGCGAATCACCGCCCCCAAATTGTGCGGATCTTCCACGCCATCCAGAATCACAAGCAACCGCCCGGCGCCCACCACGTCGTCCAGCTCGGAATATTTCTTCTCCGCGCCCAACGCGACCACGCCCTGATGTGTCGAGCTTCCCGCGAGGCGCTGCAGCGAACCGCGATCCTCAAACCTGACCGGCGTCGATTTCTGCCGCGCCAGATCGATGATCTCTTGAATGCGCGCACCGCCCGCTCCCTTGGCGATTACGATCCGGTCCAGTGGATGGTTCGCGCGCAGCGCTTCCGCCACGGGGTGAATGCCGATCAGCAGTGCCAGTTCTCAGTCCTCCGGCTCGATTTCCAGACCGTTGTTGAATCGGTTGGTAAAGTTGGCCATGGCGACTACCAAAGTAAGCTCGACGATCTGGTCATCGCTGTAGAGCAGCTGCACCGCGTCGCGCGAATCGTCGGCATCGCAAGTGCGTGTCAGCTCGCGCGCATACTGAATCGCCGCGCGCTCTTCCTTGGTGAAGTTTTGATCCTGCTCGGTTTGCAGCGCGCGAATCTCCGCCTCCTCGATTCCCGCTTTGCCGGCCGACTTTATATGCGCCGCGGTGCAATACCGGCACTCGTTCGCAAATGAAACGGCCAGATACGCCAACTCTTTGATACGGTTCTCCAACGCGCCGGGAGCCATGACGGAGCGGTACAGGGGCACGAATGATTTCAGCACTTCGGGCTTATTTGCCATCGTGCGGAAAAACAGATTGGGCTTGCCCCTCTCCAATTCGTTCAAATATTCCATGTGCGCTGGATCAACCTGATGGACGACAGTATTGGCCATGCTTCCAATATAGGGTTAGCGGCCCGCGCACGAGAGATTGCGCCGAGGCCGAGTTGTGAAGAACACCACTCTGTCACTGACTGACAACGCGCGGGCGGCCTAACGCGACTTCTTCGCCGGCGCGCAGCCCCGAAACCACCGCTGCCTGAACATGGTTACGCCGCCCCAATTCTACCGTTCGCTCCCTGAAGAGGTCCCCTTCCTTCACGAAAACAACGGTGCGTTCACCTTGCTTCTGCAACGCCTCGAGCGGGATCACGACCGATTTCGCGGCGCTATCGAGCACGACGTCGGCGCTCCCGGAAAGATCCGGAATGATGCGCGCATCGGACTGCAGGAGTGCGACATTCACCGGAATGTTGCGGATGTAGAAATTCTGACGCCACCCGCCTACGCCGAGCGCCCCCACGCTGTACACCTTGCCCGGCAGCGTCAGCCCCGGAAAGGCGTCGAAGTGCACTTCGGCTGTCTGCCCAATGCGGATGCCTTCGCTCTCGGCCTGATTGACTTTCGCTTCGAGCTGCATCGTCCCGGTATTCACGATTTTCATGAACGGCTGGCCTGGCGAGACCTGATCGCCCTCCTGAACCTGCCCCATGTCTCCTCCGCGCCAAATCGACTGCATTACCGCCAGACCACCGATGGGCGCGTGCATCGTAAACTTTTCCGCATCGTGCTTGTGCCGGTCGCGGTGGCGCGCCTGCCGGTCCCGCGTGTACTCCAGAATGCGGATCTCCGATTTCTGCTTCTGCATAGTTGTCGCGAGGTTCGCCCGCAGGCCGTTGTATGTCGCCTGCGCTTCCTCAACTGCCAGCGACAACATTTCGCGGTCAATCGCGGTGCGGATCGCCGACGCGCCCGCGTCGTACTTGGCCTTTGCCAGATTGGCTTCGGCAACGCGCAGGCTCTGCCGAAGATTCTCCATTTCGATCTCCTGCTCGGCCTTGCGCTTGGTGATGTCGGACTGCGCCTGCTGCACCTGCGAATCGATATCGTCTACGTGATCCTTAATGCTCTGCGCGTCGATCTGCGCAATCACCTCGCCCTTCCGCACGAGGGCTCCGGACTTTACCAGGCTGATCAAAACCAGTTGCCTGCCTGAATCCGGCCCGCGCATCATCGGGGCCGCGATCGACGCGAATTCCCGCGCGCTGGTGGAACCGGCGATCCGTAGAATATTCGCCGCCGATCCCATTTCCGCTCGCACCGTGCGTATGCCGCTGTCCGCCGCCGTCTTTGCCGAGGCGCGCTGCGCCGATGCCCAGAATCCCAAGGCAGCCAAAACCACGACCAATGCGCCTGCCACCGCGTAAAGGCGGGCGCGCGACGGAGTTGGAGCGATGGCTGGCATGCGATCGAGTAAACTCCTAAGTTAGACTTCCCAGAGGCACTATCCGTTTGCCCCGAGCCGCTAAATATACGAGTATTTCCATGTTACTCCCGATCCTGGCCGGCTTGGCGCACACTCAAGCCAACGCCCAGCAGGTCGCGCGCGATCTTAAAGTGGAGTACCAGAAAACGGGGCCGGGAACGTACACGGCGTTGCTGCACAACAAGCACTCTGCCGACGCCACCGCCTACATCGCGCAAGCCACGTTTCGACTGGAAGGTAAACAAAAGCCGACCGCATTCGGCGGCGACACCCTGTCGAATCCCGGCGGCGGATACTCCCTTCCCCCTGGCTCCGTTACTGAAGGCAATTCTCTGCCGCCCCACGCCGAGCCGCTCACCGCCGGAGTCCTTGCGGTTATCTATGCCGATGGCTTCTCCGAGGGCGATGAAGATGGCGTGCAGATGATGCTCGCCGGGCGGCACCGCTCCTACCTCGATCTGCAAACAGCCATCCCGCTGCTGCGCGACGGCGCCGCGGGCAAAATCGAGACCGCCGCGCTAATCCAGCGTTTCGAAGAGATGCGCAAAGCCGACGCCGCCGATGCCGACCAATTAGACGCCATGATCGACATCCCGAGCCTGCGCCACAAGTACTTCATGAGCGCTGTCCCATCGCAAGCGCTGCAAATGTTGCAGAGGCCGCAGGCGTCCCTCGATCAAATAGCTTCTCAATTCGAACAATGGATGCGGGCGCTGGCCGCTAGCAAGCCGGATATCCGCTGAACGTTTATAGCTTGACCGACCGCAACCGCAACGCGTTCGTAATCACCGATACCGAGCTAAACGTCATGGCCGCGCTGGCGATTATAGGGCTCAGCAGTATCCCCGTGAACGGATATAAGATTCCTGCCGCGATCGGCACACCCAGGATGTTGTAAGCAAACGCGAAAAACAGATTCTGCCGGATATTGCGCATGGTCGCGCGGCTCAGCCGTACCGCCCGCACGATGGCTCGCAGGTCCGGCTGCACTAGCGTAACGCCGGCGCTCTCGATCGCGACATCCGTTCCCGTGCCCATCGCGATACCCACATTGGCCTGCGCCAGAGCGGGAGCGTCGTTGATCCCATCACCGGCCATCGCCACCACTCTGCCTTCGCTCTGGAGCCGCTTGACGATCTCGCCCTTCTGCTGGGGAGACACGCCCGCGTGAAATTCCGTGATGCCGGTCGCGCGCGCAATCGCCTCCGCCGTGCCGGCGCTGTCGCCGGTCATCATCACGACGCGCAATCCCTCGCGTTGCAGCGTGCGAATCGCATCCACGCTGGTTGCGCGCACCGGGTCTTCGATTGTCAATGTTCCCGCTGCGCGCCCGTCCACGGAGACAAACACCACGGTCCGCGTCTCGGCGCTATCCGCCAGGCTGCTGGTGAAGGCCGCATTGCCCACCCGGATCTCGCGCCCGTCCACGCGTCCGGTTACGCCTTGACCGCTGGTCGATTGAAAGCCCTCGACCCGCGGCAACGCCAGCCCGCGCTCCTTCGCCGCATTCACGATCGCCGCCGCCAGCGGATGCTCACTGCCCTGTTCCAGCGCCGCGGCCATCGCCAGCAGTTTGTTGTCGTCGACACCGGAAGCGGCAATGCTCACCACCTTCGGCTTGCCTTCGGTCAGCGTGCCGGTCTTATCGATGCAGAGCGTGTCCACCTTCTGCAATGTCTCGAGCACTTCGGCATCCCGCACCAGCACTCCGGCGGACGCGCCCCGCCCCGTGCCAACCATGATCGACATCGGCGTCGCCAGACCGAGCGCGCACGGGCACGCGATGATCAGCACCGCCACCGCGTTCACCAGCGCATGGGTGAAGCGCGGCTCCGGGCCGAATGCCATCCAGACACCGAACGTCACCGCCGCCACCGCAATGACGATCGGCACGAAGTACGATGCCACCAGATCCGCCAGGCGCTGGATAGGCGCGCGCGTACGCTGCGCCTCGCTAACCATGCGGACGATCGAAGCCAGCACCGTGTCCGAACCGACCCGCTGGGCGTGCATCACGAAACCGCCCGTCCCATTCACCGACCCTGCCACCACTTTCGCACCGGCCAATTTCTGCACCGGGATGGGTTCGCCGGTCAGCATCGCCTCATCGACGGAGCTTTCACCTTCGAGCACCGTCCCATCCACTGGAATCTTCTCGCCCGGACGCACGCGCAGCCGGTCGCCCACATGAATATTCTCGATAGCGACGTCGTTCTCTCCGCCCGCGTCAATGCGCCGCGCAGTTTTCGGAGCAAGGCCCAGCAGCGCTCGAATCGCTCCGCCTGTTCGCGCGCGCGCGCGCAGTTCCAGCACCTGGCCGAGCAAAACCAACGTCACAATGATGGCCGCAGGTTCGAAGTAAAGGTCGCCGCCCATCGCTCCGCGCCTGGCCAGCAACACAAAAGCGCTGTATAGGTACGCCGCGCCCGCGCCGAGCCCGATCAGCGTGAACATATTCGGGCTGCGCTGCACTACCGACGCCCACGCGCGCTCGAACAAAGGCCATCCCGCCCACAGCACCACCACGGTAGACAGCGCCGCCTCCACCCACGCCATCCCCGCAAACATGGGTGTGAACATCATGACCAGCAGCGGCGCGCTCAAGGCCGCCCCGATCCAGAACCGGCGGCTCATATCCGCCAACTCTGGGTTTGGTCCTTCGTCCGCCGTCATCACCACCGGTTCCAGCGCCATGCCGCATATCGGACACGAGCCCGGACCGCGCTGCCGGATTTGCGGATGCATCGGGCAGGTGTATTCGGCGGCGCTCTCCGATGGCTCCGCGGCCTTCGGCTTCGGCGATAAATAGCGATTCGGATCGGCTGCGAATTTGTCGCGGCACGATAGCGCGCAGAAATAGTACGTCTTGCCCTCAAACGCGAATGTCCCGGCGGCGCGCGCTGTATCTACCGTCATTCCGCACACCGGATCGTTCACCGTTTTGCCGCCCGGTGCCGGTTTCGGCTGGGTCAGAATCTGAAATGGCTGCTGTTCCATCAAATGCTCCCCGCGCCGTTAGGAATTGCCTTTTTCGCCGCGATACGGACTGCTGATATACCTTCGCGATTCCTTAGCCGCTTCCGCCTCCGGCGCAAACGCGATCGCTTTCTTATAGGCCTCCACGGCCAGTTGGTGCCGGTTGGTCAAGTCGTAAACTTGGCCTTGCCGCATAAAAGCCAGCACTCCCGTGTTTAAGTCCAGCTCCTTCGGCGATGCCGTCACCATCTGCAGATCCCGCAGCGCCCGATCATAATCCTTGTACCAGAACGAAATATTTCCGGTCTCGTAGTAAATCTTTTCCCACGGAATATTGGCGTAACCGGCGGCACCGGCCCGCTTCAATTCCGCGACCTTCGACATCGCCTCAAGCGCGTTTCTTTTGTCGCCGATGGAGCTGTACATTTGCGCCTGCTCGAAGCGCAGCAGATAGTCCCGCGGATAGCGCTTTAGCACGTCTTCGAGCAGGGGCAAAGCCCGCTTGGCGCGGCCTTCCCGGCGATATAGCGCGCATAGCAGGATCTCGGCGTCTACCCTGTTGTACTTGCCCTTTCGCGCGACTTCCTCCAAGGTCTTGAGCCCTTGCTCCTTGTCTCCGCGAAATCCGAAAAGAAATCCGAGAGATTTGTAGGTCCACGGCAAACTACCCACGACATAATCGTGAACTCCTTGCACCAACCGCGCATCGTAATTGCCCGGATCGATCTCGGTTACGCGGTTGTGCAGCTTCCGCGCGGTAGTGGCATCGCGCAGGGCGTCTTTCCAGGCCTTACGAACCAGAAAATTATAGTTCGACCGCAAGCCATACGCCACACCCGAGGAATACAGCGCTGAACTATCGCGCGGGTTCGCGTCAATGCGCTTTTGGGAAAGTTCCATGGCTCTCTGAACTTCGCTGTCAAACTTGTTCTGCGTCTCGGCATTGGTATTTAATTTCGGACGCCGCAGAAATGAGTTGTTACCGGAAACCAGTTCGCTTTCAAGCGCGCCATTGCGAAACATCTCGCGGTAAAGAATAGCCTGGGCGATATGGTTGTGCGGATCGGGCGCGGCCGGATCCGCCGCCGCGGCCCTCTCAAAATCGGAGATCGCCTGATCGTATTCCAGGTTGTAGTAGTGGTTGAATCCCTTCGCCGCGAAAGACTCTTCAGCCCGGCACAGCAGCGGCAGCAGCGCGCAAAGCAGCAGGTATTTCATAGGCGATATCCATTATTGTAAAACAGCTCCCCCCAACTACACGACATGATTAGGATTACGCCAAATGCCACTAATATAGGCCGTCGCGCCACGAATCGACGAACGGGTTCCGCGGCAATTCTGGTTAGCGATTCTCGGCGCGTTCGTTGTGGTAGCGGTTAGCCTGCTTGCACTTACGCCAAACTGAGCGACTGTAAACCCACGCAGATGGAATCGAGCGTCACGGTTTTCCGCACCTCCCCGGAAGATGTCCAGCAGCGCCAGATTATCTTGACGCTCGACGATCAGCCATTCGCAACACTGCTTTACGGGGAGAAGGCCACCCGCGGCATTGTTCCCGGACCGCACCGCTTGCGCGCCGATAACACCTGGGTCTGGAAGACGATTGTGTTCGATCTCGCGCCTGGCCAACATCTCACCTTCCGTGTCATCAACCGCGCCGGCCGCCTAACTTGGTGGATGATTGCCATCATCGGGGCCGGGCCGATGTACGTTACTCTGGACCCCTTCCCGCCCGAATCCGTGTAATCTGGCGAGATGGTTGGACGATTTCAGAGCGAGCGCACCAGCGAGTTCACCGAATCCGTTATCCGCTCGATGACGCGCCTCGCTGTCCGGCACGGCGCCGTCAATCTGGCTCAAGGTTTCCCGGATTTTCCCGCTCCCGAAGCTCTCAAAGAAGCCGCACGGCAAGCGATCTCGGCCGACGTCAACCAGTACGCCATTACCTGGGGAGCGAAGGTTCTGCGCGATGCCATCGCGGCCAAGTACCAGCGCACCTATCAATTGAGCGTCGACCCTGAGACCGAGATCACGGTTTGCTGCGGCGCCACCGAAGGCATGATTGCGTCTCTGCTGGGCGTCGCCAATCCGGGCGACGAGATCGTTGTTTTCGAACCGTTTTACGAGAATTACGATCCGGACATCAAGTTGGCGGGCGCGACCCGCCGCTTGGTTACCTTGCGGGTGCCCGATTGGTCCTTCGATCCCGATGAACTCCGGGCCGCCTTTAGCGCGCGCACGAAAGCGATTATCGTCAATACTCCTCACAATCCGACCGGCAAAGTGTTCACTCGGCAGGAACTGGAGCATATCGCCGCCCTGTGTCAGGAGTTCGATTGCCTCGCGATCACCGATGAGATCTACGAGCATATTACTTACGACGGGGCCCAACACATCCCGATCGTCTCTCTGCCTGGGATGCGCGGCCGGTCCATTCTTATCAACAGCATGAGCAAGACTTTCTCTGTGACCGGATGGCGCGTCGGCTGGGTCATCGCCGCCCCTGAACTTACCGCTTCCGTCCGCAAGGTGCATGACTTTTTAACCGTCGGCGCGGCGTCTCCTTTGCAGCACGCCAGCGCCATCGCATTACGGCTGGAAAACGATTTTCTGAAAAGGCTTGCATCGGGCTATCTTGAACGCAGAGATCTACTACTTGGAATTCTGGAGAAATGCGGCTTCGCTTGCTTTCATCCGCGAGGCGCCTATTACATTATGGCCGGCATTTCAGCTTTCGGATTGGGCGATGATATAGCATTTTGCAATTATTTGGTCGAACAATTGCATGTTGCCGCCGTACCCGGCTGCAGTTTTTATGGCGGACTTAATCGAGAAAAGCGGCACATTCGCTTTTGTTTTTGCAAGAAATATGAGACTCTGAACGAAGCAGGGCGGCGGCTGTCACTCATTGTGAGGCGGTGAGCGCGCCCCGCGAGGGAGGAATTTTTGTATGGTACCCGATTTCTTGCTTCCCGAAACGCAAGTCCGCGAGGCTGGAGACAGCCCCGTTCTCGACTTACAAGGAAAAGACAGCTCGCTGGCTCACGAGAACTTACTCCTTCTAACCTTGGGCATTACTCACATTGTGGAACAAGAGAGCCTTGACTTAGCCATTTGGGGCTCTGCAGACGGTGACGATTGGGGAGCTAAACCCATCGTTTCTTTCCCGCAAAAGTTTTATTGCGGAACTTACAACATGGTGATCAACCTTGCTCGCCACTCCGGTGTCCGATTCCTAAAAGCGAAATGGAAAGTAAACCGCTGGGGTAAAGGGGACTTACAACCATTGTTCGATCTTTATCTGTTTGCGCAGCCTATGCAAACCAACGCGATGGCGGTGATGGCATAGAGTTTCGGTAATACACTGGGAGGTATGAAATCCGTGGCATTTCTCCTCCCAGCGGCACTCGCTGCGGCGGGCGCTGGTTTATTCACGGCCAGCGCTCTGCAACAAGTCAAAGTTAACGGTACCGAGTTGCCTCCGCCTTTTGCGACGCCGTCGGTAAACAACGCACCACACGTTATCAAACAACCCTCGGGCGCGAAGCTCGCCGTGCCCGAGGGCTTCACCGTCGAAGTCTGGGCGGAAGGTTTCGAGCGCCCGCGTTACATGCTGCAGGGCAAGAACGGCGAAGTTCTGATGTCCGATATGGGACGAGCCGGCAATATTTATGTCTTTCCAGGCGGCGATCCCAGCAAGAAGAAGGTCATTCTCTCAGGGTTAGACCGTCCCTACGGTTTGGCGTTATTTAAGGACTTCCTCTACGTCGGCGAACCCAGCTCCATCAAGCGCTATGTGTATGACCCGATCAAGTTCACCGCCACCAATCCGAAAGAAGTGGTAGCGTACGGCGGCTTCGATCGCGGCCACATCACGCGAAGCATTCTGTTCGACAACGCCGGGAAGAAGATGTACATCGGCGTCGGCTCGGAATCGAATGTGGATGCGGGCGGCGATCCGCTCCGTGCCGCCATCAACCAATACAATCCGGACGGCACCGGCCACGTCTTTTTCGCGCAGGGCACGCGCAACCCCATCGGCCTGCACTGGAACCCCGGAACGAACACCCTCTGGGCCGCTGTTCAGGAGCGTGATCTCCTGGGCGATGACCTGGTCCCCGACTACTTCACCCACATCCAGCAAGGCGGCTTCTACGGCTGGCCCTACGCCTATACCGGAGCGCATGAGGATCCACGCCGCAAAGGCGAAAAACCGGATCTGGTCGCCAAAACCATTGCCGGTGACGTGCAACTCGGCGCTCACGTGGCTGTTCTCGATTTCACTTTCTATACCGGAAAGATGTTTCCGGCCGAATACCAGGGCGGCGCGTTCCTGGCTTTCCACGGCTCGTGGAACCGGTCCAAGCGCGTCGGCCAGGAAGTGGTTTTCCTGCCGTTTAAAAACGGCAAGCCCTCGGGCGATTGGAAGCACTTCCTGACGGGCTGGCTCATTTCCCCGGACGAGAAAGAAGTCTGGGGCCGCCCCGTGGCCGTTTTCCAAATGACCGACGGCAGTCTGCTCGTCTCCGACGACGGGGGCGGTAAGGTCTGGAGAGTCGCCTACAAGGGCTAGATCTTGAGACTCATTAGCGCGGCGTTTCTGCTGGCCGGAAGCGTCGCCGCGCAGACCGGCCCGTTTTCGCACCGCGTCCATTTGGCGTTAAAAAAGCAGTGTGCCGACTGTCACGCCGCCGCGCTGAGCAGCACCAGTGTGCAGGACAATTTGCTTCCGGCTAAGGAAGCGTGCCAGCCGTGCCACGCCTCGGTCGCGATTCCCGCGCCGCCGCAGATCGCGATTGCGAAGTTCAGCCACGCGCAGCACTTGAAACTCGGCAACGTCGCCCCCGTCATCGCCGCCGCGCTAAAGTCCAAGAGTTATTTGTCGGCTCCGGGCAGTCTCGCCGACCACCTCAATTCCAAAAATCCCTGCGAGGCCTGCCACCGAGGCATGTCGGAGTCCGACGCCGTCACGCATGACGCACTTCCCCGCATGGCCGATTGTCTGGTGTGCCACAACCAGATCGATCTGCCGTTCAGTTGCGAGACCTGCCACGCCCAGGGCGCAAACCTGAAGCCTGCCAATCATACCGGCGATTTCATCGATGTTCACAGCCGCAAATCCGCTCCGCTCGATCGCACCACTTGTGCCGTCTGCCATGGCCGCCGATTCACCTGCATGGGGTGTCATTCCGGGTAACAGCGGGAAGTTTCGGCCACACATTTCCATTTTTCATCCGATTGATTCTAAAAAACGTATAGTTTGGCAGAGGCCTTGCAGATTATGCATCCGATGGCAGTAATGAAGATAACGGGCCGAGGCCTCCTCACCATCGGCTTTCTTGTGATCGCGCTGTGGGGATGCATCTTGATGGAATCGAGCGTGGTGCATGACGCCCAATTGGTAAAGGCCCGTTCTTTGCGGGAATTGCGAGAGCTTCGGCTCCGGCGGCCCATGCTTCCCGCGGCGCAACACCTCACACCCTCCCTAGCTCGTCCGGCCGCAGGCTAAGCTTGTCAGGCTAACCTGCGAGCCGTTCTGCGGTTTTGATAAAATCCGGGCATGGATTTCGAACAACGTGCCGAGTTCATTTTGCAGTCGATCGAATCCCATGATCGTCAATTGGGAGAATTGACTGACAGAATGTCAACCCTGACAGCCAACGTTGAAAAGCTGGTCGTGATGAGCAACCGGGACGCCATTGACATCGCCGCCCTTGCACGAATCGCCGAAGCTCATCAACGCCGGCTCGAGCGCCTGGAAGAAGATCGACGGGAGCACTAGTTTCCGCTCCCGGCGCGGTGCCCTCGCTTGAATCCGCCGTCTCCATCCCTTAGATTCAGGTAAGTGATCCGACTGTTCCGCTTGCTGATGCCCGCCGGCGTAATGCCGCTTATGCTCATCGAGCTCGGGCTCATCGGCGGCTGCTTCTACCTCGCCCAGTATTGGGAATCCGGTCTCGATCCCTCCATTTACTTTCTGTATGAAGGCGGCGCGGGGCGGCTGGCGCTCGTACTCGGCACAATCGTCTTCGCCAATTATTTCAACGATCTCTACTCTCGCACCGAAGTCCGCTCGCGCCTTTTCCTGCTGCAGCAGCTTTGCGCCGTGTTTGGGATTGCGCTGATCGTTCAAAGTCTCATTGCTTACGTCAACGAAGATTTCATGCTCCCCAAGTGGGTGATGCTTGCCGGCAGCGCCCTGGCCCTGCCGCTGGTCTACGGCTGGCGTACGCTCTACGGTCTGCTGCGCCAGCGTGCGCGCGCCACGCAGGGAATTCTGTTCATCGGAGCTAATCCCGTGGTTCGCGACATCGTTGACGAAGTTGTTTCCGGCTCCGAATCCAGTGTGGCCGGTTATCTGCTCGAAGCTTCCGCGCGCGCGCCGGCAGGGGCTCCCGTGCTCGGCAGCGTTCGCGATGTCGCCGCTGTCGTCGCGGCTGAAAAACCAAGCTGCATCATTCTGGGCCTCGACGATCGCCGGGGTCAGATGCCCATCTCCGAGCTGCTCACCTTGCGTTTTGCCGGAATCCCGGTCGAAGAATCCGGCGTCGCCTACGAGCGCATCTGCCGACGCATCTGTCTGCGAGAGCTCCAGCCCACGCGACTCATCTTCCGCGGCGAGTTCGAAGGCAAGACCAGCGGCTGGCTCGCGCAATTCGGCGGCCGCGTAGTGGGCATTCTGCTCTTTGTCCTCAGCCTGCCGTTCATGCTGCTTGTCGCCCTCATCTTGCGCCCCAGGTCGCCCGGAACGTTCCTCGCCCGCCGTTCCTCGATCGGCCTGGAAGGTCGTCCGTTCACCCGGTTGCGATTCCGGACAGGCTCGCGCGGCGGCTTAGCCCGCTTCTGTCTGCGGCATCACCTCGACGCGCTGCCGGAGCTCTGGAACGTGCTGCGAGGCGAGATGGCGCTGGTCGGTCCCCGGGCCGAATCCCCCGAATTTGCCGGTGCCCTGCAGGTGCGGCTTCCGGCCTACAATTTCCGCCATAACGTGCGCCCCGGCATGACCGGATGGTCCCAAATCAACACTCCCCTTGACCAGGCCACCGATGCGCTGCGCAGCCTCGAATACGACCTCTATTACATCAAGCACATGTCCGCGTCGCTCAACGCGTATATTCTCGCCACGACGCTCAAGCACAAGCTCTTCCCCGGCGAAACCTGAAGGCGGAGTGCGGCCCTCGTTGTGCCACACTAAAAAAATAGCGGATGCCTCAGACGATCACCACGCCCGACATCGAAATTCGCGATCAGGAGATCCGCACTCCCCTCTACCGCGTGGTCCTTCTCGACGACAACGACCACACTTACGACTACGTCATCGAAATGCTGCAGAAGATCTTCATCTTCACTTTGCAGGAAGCTTATCGCCACGCCGAAGAGGTAGATGCCAAATGCCGAACGGTGCTAGTTACGTGCGAGCTTCCGGAAGCCGAATTCGCCCGGGATCAAGTGCGGATCTATGGCCCCGATTGGCGCCTCCCCCGATCTCAAGGATCGATGTCGGCCATCGTCGAGCCCGCTGGCTGCGAAGCCCGGTAACTGCGCGTACAACGGGTACGATAGGATAGATTTGTGAAGCTTTTTACCATAAACGTTCTACTGATATCCAGTGTCGGCCTAGTGGCGCAAACACCGCCGTCGAAGCCAACCCCCGCTCCCAAAGTAATCACGCCGGCAGTGAAGCCCACGGCATCCGCGCCTGCCCCTTCGCCCGCTCCGACGACGCCCGCGGCTACCATGCCCGCGGCCGATCCCAATAAGGTCATCCTGACCATCGGTCCTGAGAAAATGACCGTCGCCGAATATGACAAGTTAGTTGCAGCCCTGCCCGATCAGGCTCAGGCCGCGGCGCATGGCCCCGGGCGCAGGCAGTTCGTCGAGCAACTCGTGCAGCTCAAGGTCATGGCCCAGGAAGCTCAGAAGCGCAAGCTCGATCAGTCCGCGAAGGTGCGGCAGCAGCTCGAGTTAAGCAAAGACAATCTGCTCGCCCAGGTGCTCTATCAGGATATGATGTCTACCGCATCGGTGAGCGACGCCGAAGCGCGTAAGTACTACGACGAGCATAAGTCCGAGTACGAGCAGGCCAAGGGACGGCATATCCTGATTCGCTCCAAGGGCTCGGCCGTACCGCTCGGCGCAGGCAAGAAGGAACTGACCGAAGAAGAGGCTCTGGCCAAGGCGCAGGAAGTCCGCAAGCGGCTTCTCGCCGGTGAGGATTTCGGCATGGTTGCCAAAACTGAATCGGATGATACCGGGTCCGGCGCGCAAGGCGGCGATTTAGGCACGTTCAAGCGCGGCAACATGGTCAAGCCGTTCGATGAGGCCGCATTCTCCATTCCCGTCGGCCAGGTCAGCGAACCTGTCAAATCGCCCTTCGGCTATCACTTGATCAAGATCGAGTCGCGCGAGGCGAAATCGTTCGAAGAAGCGAAGTCCGATATCGAAAAGAAACTGAAGCCGCAAGCCGCTAAGTTGGAGATGGACGCCCTCCGCAAGAACGCCGCGGTCACCATTGATGACAGTTTCTTCGGCGCCCCCGGTTCGGAGAAGTAGTTTTGAGGCGCGCCGGCCCTTACCGCTGGCGCACGAAACTACCGTGAGATTCCTTCACGGTGGGAAACGTCTTGGACATATGGTCGTGCCAGGTCAGGCTTTCCTCGTCAACCAGCGCCCAGAAGAGGCCGATTGTTCCGGATCCAAAGCTGAGCCATGTGCCGAGCAGCCGCATGGCGCGGCTGCGCGCGTCGGGAGGGAAGCCGTCGAAGTTGATCAGCCGCAGTTCGGTCCAGCGCATGCCGGCGGTTTCGCGCCCGCACAACGCAAACAAAATCCCGTACAGCAGCGCCACCAGGATCAGCGCGCCGGCAGTCAGCCCCACGCTCAACCTATTCCAAACCACGCCGCCCCCGCCGAGCGTGAACGTCGTCAGAAAAACTGCGCAGCCGATCACGATCATGCTGGAATCGAGCGCAGCCGCCACGGACCGGTGCATGGGCGTGGCGACCGGAGCATCGCAATAAATCACCGCCTCCACCGTGGTCTTCAACGTGCGAGGCGTTTGCGCGGCGGTGGGCAGAAAATCAAGTGTGGATTGGCCGGAATGCGGGGCGCGTCTTGCCGCGGCAGTGCGCGGAGTAGCGGGGCGCGGTTTCACGGCGGGCTTCTCTAATGTTTCGGTATCCCGCGTGATCGGAACCACTTTGAAGACCGGATCTTTCGGAAACAATAACGGCTGCGACAGTTCAGCGGCCTTGGGCTCAGGCGCTGTCGCCGGTACGGCCTCGGGCGACGGCATCACGGCCAACGCCGTGGCGCCAATGTTTCGCGTTCGGCTCGTGAATTCCGCGGGTGTCACGGATTCGCCCGGCGCCGAAGTCACGGCGCGCTGGATCCGTCGCCCGCAACGGCGGCAGCGATGATCGTCTTCCGAATTAGCAAAGCGGCAGTAAGTGCATGTCATTTTGATTCTGGCTCAACCAAATTGTACTTGAGTTATGCAGGGTAACCTAACCAACTGGGCATGAACATACGCGCGCATGCTCTTTCTTTAAGTAGCACAAACCTAGTCGGGTGTCACTGGGTTTTGTCTCTGAATAAGTGTGTTTCGAGCCTTTTTTTACTCATTTCGCTGCAAATACTGTTACTGCAAATAAGCAGAGGAGCCGAATCGCCGCAAAGTATCCCCCCGGAGGAGCCTGCCGCGACCAGCGTTGCGCCCGTGCTTACTCCGGATATGCCGTCCAAAGTCCCGCGGCCCAATGCCCCTCCGCCTGGTGAACAGTTGATTCGCTCTGTGACTCAAACTAAGGAAGGCCCCATCACGCACCTTCGCGGCGCGGTCGAGATTGAGCTCACTGACATGATGCTAAAAGCCGATGAGGTGGATTATAACGAAGAGACTGGCGATGCCGAAGCTCGCGGCCATGTCTTCTTCGAGCATTATGTCCGCAACGAGCGTCTGATGTGCGTCAAAGCCGATTACAATTTCGATACCGAAACTGGTAAGTTCTACGAAGTGCGCGGTTATGTGAAGACCCGCATCGACGCGCGACCCGGCATTCTCACTTCCGCCAACCCGTTCTATTTTGAAGGCCGCTTTGCCGAACGCGTGTCGGAGAAATACATTCTCCACGATGGTTTCATCACCGGCTGCAAGATGCCGCGGCCCTGGTGGACCCTGCGCGCTCCCACTTTCGATATCGTTCCCGATGAGCGCGCCCTCGCGTACCGCGCCGTCTTTCGCCTCCGGCGCGTGCCGCTCTTCTTCACCCCGTTCTTCTATAAATCTCTCGAAAAGGCTCCGCGCAAGAGCGGCTTTCTGACGCCCAACATCGGCAACAGCTCGCGGCGCGGAAAAATGATCGGCGTGGGTTACTACTGGGCTATCAACCGCAGCTTCGACGTGACCTACCGCGTGCAGGACTTCACCGAGCGCGGCTTTGCGCACCACGTCGACTTCCGCGGCAAGCCCACCGCCGGCTCCGATTTCGATGCCATTTTCTACGGCGTGCAGGATAAAGGCCTGTTGTTGAACGATGGCACCCGCCGCAAAGAAGGCGGCTTTAATCTCTACATGACAGGACGCGCCGATCTAGGGCACGGCTGGGTCGCACGGGGCAACGTGAATTACCTGAGCTCCCTGAAATTCCGCCAGGCATTTACCGAATCTTTCAACGAAGCCATCTTCTCGGAATCCCACTCCATCGGCTACGTCTCGAAGCACTTCTCCACGTTCACCATTAACGCGATCTTCGCTCGCCTGGAAAACTTCCAGAACGCGGCAGTCGACAACTCCATCGTGATCCGGAAGCTGCCGGAGATCGAGTTCTCCAGCCGCGATCGCGAGATTGTCGGCGGCCCCCTTCCGCTCTGGTTTTCTCTCGAATCGAGCGCCGGCCTTCTGCGCCGTACCCAGCCGCTCTTCCAAACACGCCAGTTCTTCGAGCGGGTCAACTTCGAGCCACGCGTGATGACGTCGCTGCGCTGGGGCAATTTCCATCTCATCCCCAGCTTCACTCTGCATGAAGCGCACTACGGTGGAGATTTTGAAAGCGGTCGCGTCACCGGCAGAGACTACAACCGCAATGCTCGCGAGCTTGGTGTCGAGCTTGTCGTGCCCTCGGTGGAGCGCATCTTCAATCGAAAGACCTGGCTCGGGGACAAGCTGAAGCACGTGATCGAGCCGCGCGCTTCTTTCCGCTACGTTGCCGGTATTACCGATTTCGAACGGCTCATTCGCTTCGATGCGACCGAGCTTTTATCGAACACCACCGAGCTCGAGGTGTCCCTCGCCAACCGCCTTTACGCGAAGCGCGGCGACAACGTCTCGGAAGTTCTGAGCTGGCAGGTTTTTCAATATCGCTATTTCGATCCGACCTTCGGCGGCGCCGCGGTCGCCGGCCAGCGCAACGTGCTGCTCAGTTCCGCCGATCTGACGGCGTATACCTTCCTCGACGGCCCCCGAAGCTATTCGCCCATCGCATCGGTGCTGCGCACCAGCCCGCATAACGGCATCGGGCTCGAGTGGCGCGCCGATTACGACCCGCTGCGCGGCGCCATCGTCGACAGCGGATTCACAGCCGATGTGCGCGTCGCCAAATACTTTCTCTCGGCCGGCCACAATCAGGTGCGCAGCGATCCGCTGCTCTCGCCCAACGCCAACCAGTTGCGCGGCGTCATTGGCTTCGGCGACCTCAACCGCCGCGGCTGGAATGCGGGGTTCACGGCCATCTACGATTACCGCCAGAGTATTCTTCAGTTCGCCACCACGCAGGTGACCTACAATACCGATTGTTGCGGCTTCAATGTCCAGTTCCGCCGCTTCAGCTTCGGCACGCGCAATGAAAATCAATTCCGCATTGCCTTTGCCATTGCCAACGTCGGTTCATTCGGCACGTTGAAGAAGCAGGAACGCCTCTTCTGACAGTTTTTGCGAACTCGGCGGAATTTCGCACGTATCCTTTGTGATGGCGCCGCCCTTTTTCTTTCTCCTCTCCCTCGGTTTAATCTCGGCTCAGGACAACCCGCCCCTTTCCATCCAGGTCGACGTCAGTCTCGTGAACATCGCCTTCCTCGTCCGCGATCCCGCCGGATCTCTCGCCCGCAATCTCACCAAAGACGATTTCGAAGTCTACGAGGACGGCGTCAAACAGGACATCAAGTTCTTCAGCCGCCCGAGCGATCTTCCCCTCCGACTTGGCCTCATTGTCGACGCCAGCAATAGCCAGGATAAGTTCCTCAAACAGCACCACCGCGACATCCAAACCTTCGTCGCCGACTCCATCACCCCTCGCGACCGCGCCTTCCTCGTCGGCTTCGGCGACCACATTCGCCTGGTCAGCGACTTCACCTCCTCCGCCTCGGACCTTGTCGACGCCCTCGAGGAATATGAACATAGCGGC
>JBBROU010000022.1:0-47999 GCA_038229055.1 Bryobacterales bacterium
GCGAATCGGCGAGCATTCGATTCAGAAGCTTGACGAACTATTGCCCCATCGCTGGGCCGCCGCCCCCGTTCAGTAAAGCCTTGCCCTCGCGCGCTCCCCTGGGTTCGGGCTTGCGGTGTTCATGTGATGATTACAGTAAACTTGCAGCTCTGGCTGATTTCGTGCGCGCAAGTAGAGACCAGGGAGTTTTCTTACCAGGCATCTCGGATTTGATTATTGAATACAAACCGCGCACGCTATGAGTTTTGCTGTGCCACGGATCTGATATTCATCTTAGGACTGCCGACAAAGCTCTACTCGATAAAACCGAGCGTCACTGGCGTGACAAGAAATACATCGTGTCCGCTGAGTAGTCTGGGCAAAAATAGCCCGCAGGCTGCGTCGTCCTACTGGGCGCCGGGCAACTATAGAAGCTCGCTACCGCTTCACCGTCCGCATCCAATTGCCCCACGCTAAGCCGAGTCGGATAGAAAGAATCGCGAAGACGACCGCCATCGCCATGTGCATCCAGAATTCGCCAGAAGTGTGCTCGACGGGCATGAAGAGGTAGCGGGCCTGGTAGGACGCCGGGCGGGTCAAGTAATCGAAGTAGCTGCTGCCGAAGACCGGGTTGCGGGCGGCGGGGCTGCAGAGGAAGATCGCGAAGGGCCATTGCACAGCGGCGAAGGCGGCGACAAATAGCGGACCGGAGACGGCGGCCAGTTTCCAGTCGCCCCACTCGGGCTTGTTCGCCCACAGCGTGTCGAGAAGAAGCGCGGGGACGATAATCAGGAGCGGAAATCCGGCGGGGACGAAGAAAGTCACGGGGTGGTAGACCGGGCCCAGCTTCGGGACCGCGGGGAATAGCGGCAGGATCCAGAGCAGCAAGAGCAGCAGCGCCGAGTAGATGGCGGCGACGGTGGTGGCTGCCCAGCGGCGTCCGGAAGCGCGCGCGATGCCGGCCAGTACGACGGGAGCGACGATCGAGACCACGTAATAGAACAGGCCGCTGTGCATCAGCGAGCGGCCGGTGTATTCGAGCGAAACGACGAGCAACGCCACCAGGATCATGGAGCCGACGTAAAGGAAGAGCGCGTCGAGCCAGCGGCGGTGGTCGCGGGTGGCGCGGTTCATCTGGCCGAGAATGAGAATCAGCGCGCCGAATTCGACACCGATCATGCCCAGGGCGAGCACCATGTGGGGCGGGCTGAGAATCTTGACGTCGAGGCCGTAAGCGCTATGCCACCAGTCGTCGAAGGGCGCCGAGGTGAGCATCACGAAGCCGGCCCAGGCGGCGATGAAAGCGCCGAGCGGGCCGCGGAAGCCCCACACGTTCACCGAAGTCTGGCGGAGCGGCGAGTTGCCGAAGGTCGTCGAGAGGATGAGATAGCCGCAGGAGATGCCGGCAAGCACGCCGCACATGTAGATGGCGATGTGGGCGGGGGTGAGGAAGGCGTCGCGGCCGATGGAGCGGTGCCAGGAGATGTCCCAATGCACGCCGACCATGGCGGAGGTGACGGCGAGCACGGACATCCAGACGTACCAGGGGACGGGCGCAGGGCGGGCGGGCAAGGAACCGATCATGCAGTTCTAGTATCTCTTGAGATTCTAGTATCTCCCGGGGTCCCAGGTAACAGAGGGCGGGCGCGGGCTAAGTGTTACACCTGAGAGTACCCATGTCACGAAAACTTTTAGGGGCGCTGTTGCCGGCGGTCGTCCTGATAACATTGCAGGCCGGAGAATCCGGCGGGCGCGCTCATTATGTGGGCGGGACAGTGGCCGAACTTTCCGGCAAATCGGACGGGCACATCCAGACGACCGACAGCGACACGATGCTGTTCGTGACGCGCCGGGGCACGATGCGGGTGCCGTATAGCGAAATCAACTTGATCGAGTACGGGCAGCGCGTGAGCCGGAGGTATGCGGAGGCGATTCTGATATCGCCGCTGATGATGCTGAGCAAGAAGCGCACGCATTTTCTGACGGTGGGGTTCAGCGACCCGGGCGGGCGGCAGCAGGCGATGATTTTCGAGGTAAGCAAGGGCGATATCCGGACGGTGCTGGTGACGCTGGAAGCGCGCACGGGGCGCAAGGTGGAGTTTCAGGATGAAGAAGCACGCAAGGCGGGCAAGGGATGAGAATTTTACTTTTCGCGCTGTGTGCGGTGAGCCTGCTGGCGATTGAGAAGAAGCTGCCGGAAGTGGCTGAGGAGTTGGGGCCGCCGGCGACGCTGCTGACGATCAAACGCGTCTATGTGGACAAGATGGGCGGGGGCGAATCGGCGGACCGGATGCGCGACATGATCATCACCAGTCTGGCCGGGACGAAGCTGTTTGCGGTGACGGAAAACGAGGAGCGGGCGGATGCTTTTTTGCGCGGATCGTCGGATGACCAAACGTTCACCGACGAGCACACGATGAGCGACAGCATCAATGCGAACGTGCATGGCGGGTCATCATCGTCGTCGCGGGGCGGGTCGTCTGGGACGTTTTCCTCAAAGCAAAAGGGCTTGAGTATCGGGGAGAACGAGCACAGCCACATTGCGGAGCGGAAGCACGAGGCGTCGGCGGCGGTGCGGCTGGTGAATCGGGATGGAGATGTGTTGTGGTCGACGACGCAGGAGAGTTTCGGGGCGAAGTTCAAGGGATCGAGCGCGGACGTAGCAGATAAGATTATGCGGCGGCTGGTGGAAGATCTGCAGAAGGCGCGGGCGGCGAAATAAAAGGACCGCGAATGCTGCGTGCTCATGACAACGGCAACGCCCTAAAGTAACTCCGAAAGGCGGGAAGTTTGAGTCGCAGAGCCTTCACGAAGAACGATGATATGGTCGGGTTCCGACGCAAACCACGCAAAAGAATTCCAGGCCAGCTCTGGTACGGTCTTCTTGAAAGCACTCTGTCCTCGGTCGAGGTATGCCGTCACAAACGCTACGTTGTGGCTGGAGAATCCGGCTGTTCGAGTAAGCTCCAGGAACGCGTGCTTTCGAGCCACGGTGATCGGTCCATCAGTTGCGACGACTTCAATGAAAACGAGTAGCGTGTCCTTAGCGCCGATATCAACGAGCAGAATATCCGGAAGATACCGATCGGCTGGAATCGTCAAGCCGATTGCTTTTGCAAGTCTGTCGTCTCTTTCAACGACTTTATTTCCACTCTCGCTCAGAAAAATAACGGCCGTCTGAGCGAGGAACCGTTTTGAGAATTCCTCAACAACGGCTTTGGTAATAATAGAACTCGGGCCTGCAATGAGCTTGCGAGTTTCGCCACTCGGAAAGGTGACCATCACGCCGTGAGGAGTGGCGACGGCGCCTCTTCCGAGGATTTGAATGCGAGCCAGCGCGCTCGTGGATAAGTTCTCTCCCTGCCAATCCGCTATCGCTTGTGCCAACTCATTCCCAGTTAGCTTCGGGTCTAAGAGTTTTGCGAACCGCGACCGCAGGCAGTAACGAGGAACACTGGACGTTGTCGGGATATTCGGTTTTACGTGTACGGCGCCGATCGGTACCAGCCCGTCCCGGAGCGTCTCATCGCGTATGGGTTCACGGGTATCTACGGCATACCAGCGGCCTGGTATGTCGGTTCTTTCTTTCGCCAAGGATTCCTCCACCCAAGCTAATCGTTCCGACGCTGAGACTCGGGCAGTTTGGGCGTCCGTCATCCGTGTAACCTGATTTGGGCGAATGTAGATGCCGTTATCCTCAACGGCTCCGACATAAAGCATGACGAAGACGGTCTTCGCCGCAATGTCCCGAGTGCAATACCCTCTGTTCGTTGTTCCTGGAGGAAATATTTCCAGCAATCGCTTCTGAATGTCCGATACGCGAAGTAGGTTAGGAAACACTTTCAAGCCGACTCCGGCATGACAAAAAGGCGAAAACATTCTTCTTCAATCGCGTCGCGATCGGCGCCGCGTTCGACGAGTTTTGTGAGCGGACCGAGCGCTACAGGCGGAGGAAGGGGAAGTGCCTCCAGCTCATAAGCGGAGACGGCAACGCTGCCGCTAAGGCACCTGAAGGCCTGATCCACCGTTTGAGTATTCAAAAATGCAGACAGCACTTTCGGAGGAATCGCCGAAACATGGTTAATCGGGCGAATCATATTCAGATGATTTTCAATAACAACAGCGCCGTGCTGCAAAAGAAAACTCTTCGGTAGCTCAGCCGCGATGAGACGACGGTTCTGTTCTTTCGCGGTTGTGCGCTGCAGCAAAACACATCGCTGGCGAGTAATGAGCCAATCGTCACCATACTTCGGGTTGAAAAAGGGCTCGTGGTTTTTCTTGTCGGCTCGAAAAACAAAGGTTCCATCTGTATTCACGCACTCTGCCCAAATTAATGGGAATGCCCCTTTAGCCGGTTTGGAGCACAACTGCTTTTTGTGACGGTTCCACACGAGAGGGCCCGTGCTGACCTCGTATCCGTAATCAATTAACCGATGCCTCATCGCTCGCAAGCCAGCGATAAGGCGTTCTTGTTCCAGTGTCCGAGGGATCAGCCATGGATTTCCCATCATTGTCGGTAACGCAAAGTTTCCGGCAGACTCTAGCTCTACTTTGTCATAGTCGATAAGCGAGATGCGGTGAACCGTTGGGCTGTCAGTTAGCTTGGATCGTTTATATGTAGCGAGGAGAGTTTCCTGAAGCGCATCCTCGAACACACCCTTACGAACGGAAACGAAATCGAGATTTGTGGGCGTAGCTTCTGTAGCGAGGACACTCCTGAGACCTTTGAAATATTCACCGGCAAGAAAGCTGGTGGGCGTCACGTAGGCGATAGTGCCGCCCGGTCGCGTCAGCTGAACTGCTAGATCGGTAAAGAGTCCATAGAGATTTGCATGCCCATATAGGCTACGCTGAAATCGCCGACGCACTTCCGGACTAAGTCGTACGCGCCCGTAGGGAGGATTCCCGATCACGAGATCGTAAGTGGAGTCTGCCGGCCGTAATAGACTGTTGCAGATTTCCACAGCCGGCGGCAGGCGGCGGCCGCCTTCTCGGCAAACGTCCATCAACGTTGCCTCGAGAAACACCTGTGACGCCCAGGCGGCGAATGGATCGATTTCGAATCCGCGCACTCGTCCCTCAATTTCTCTTACGAGCCGCACGGCAGATAGTCCTCGATTTTCCTCAACGATCTTGGCCGCTACTGAGGCAAGAAATGCCCCACCACCGCACGCCGGGTCCAATACACGGCACGATTTCCAATCCACTCCGGCGCGAGTAGCCATCGCTATGAGTCGCCTCGCCAAACCGGGAGGAGTGTAATAGACGCCTAGCTGCGACCTGGTTGCATCCGGCAACATGGCGGCATAGGTCACGCCAATTAGATAGCTGGCTTTGATCGGATCGAGACTGGCCGCGGCGCACCCCATAGCTCCCGCGAGACATGCGGCAGATTTGTCGAGGTCTGTAGTCGGGGTAAGGAGGTTGTTGGGGAGGGACCAGGGCGCGTCAAATTTCCGTTGGCATTCGAACCAGTAGGTTTCAATGAGGGACGTGCAGAATGTTCGTGCGAGTTTCAGTCGTCTATCGGGATCGAGAGCGGTCGATAGTGCTCTCGCCATCAACCGACCAGATTCCATAATCTCCATGGGAATTGTGCCGTTCTCCCCGAACGGAAGATTCAAGTTCGACGGCTTTCGATCGCGCCTAGGTTGTATTAGCGCGACCGCCTTCCCCGATTTTCGTTGAATAATTGGCGAGTTCACATCCATCAGCGCCGCTTCGAAATGCACATCTCTCATTCGTGGTTTCCCAGACGTATCGCTTGCAATATGAGCTTCTTAGCCCCGAGTCTATAGCCTAGTATGCCGGGTCCCGCCTCGTCCATTACACCGTCGAAGGCCGGTGGAGAGGCGCGTACTGCATTGAAATGCAGGAGCAGAGCGGGACGGTTCACACGGTCTCCGGGGAATACAGGGAGATCGCCGCGCCGGAAAAACTGGCTTTTTCCTGGCGCTGGCAGCGCCATATCGATTTTCCGGATACATTGGTGACGGAAGATTTTCGTAGCGTGGGGAATTCGACCGAGGTCACGCTAACGTATGAGCTGCTGCCGAACGAATAAGCGAAACGCAAGCACAGGCATGGCTGGCACAGGTGTGCTTCGAGCAGTTCGCGCGCACCTACGGCGTTTAGCGTTTTACCGCAGCCGGATCTGCTGGGCGGACTTTTCGATCAGGGTGGCCAGGCGCTTTAGCCGGGTTTCGGGCTTCTTGGCGCTGACCACCCACCAAGTTAATGTTTGGCGATAGCCGGGCGGCTGAGCCTGGAAAAAATCCCAGGCCGATTTGGCGGCGCGGAAAGTGCGCTCGAAATCGGCGTCGAGGGGGGCTTCGTTTTTCTGTTCGTAGGAGTAGATTCCGGTGCGGGGCGCGGAGCGTTCCTGAAACACTTTGAGGCCGGCGGGATGCATCTCGCCGGCCTCAACCAGTTCCCCGGCACGCTTCAGATTCACATTGCTCCAGATGCTGCGCTTGCGGCGCGGGGTGAAACGAATTTTGTAGCGCGAGGAATCGATATTCTTGCGAATGCCGTCGATCCACCCGAAGCAGAGGGCTTGGTCGACGGCCTCGGGCCAAGTGACGCTGGGATGCCCGGAATCCTTCTTATGGAAGCCCACCCAGATCTCGGGAACGCGGGCGTGATTTTTCTTGAACCAGGCGCGCATTTCGGAAGGTGAAGCGAAATAGGTAGGCTCCATCGCGAAACTGGCGAGTCCGTTCGAGCCTACTTCTTCTTGCGAGGATCGTCGGCGGGGTTCACGTAATTGATCGCGAACGGCCCCATGGCATCGATCTGGATGGTAGTTTCGCCATTCGCGGCGGCGAAGTGGTGCATGCGCTTGGGCATGACCACATAAGAGCCGGCGGGAAATTCATGCAGCCCGGAGGCATCGTACTTATCGCCCGTGCCGGCGGCGAAGGTGCCTTCCAGAACGGTAATGCGCTCATCGGTGGGGTGCCAGTGAGCGGCCACCATGCCACCACTTGGGATTTTGAGTCGAATCGCGAAGAGGCCGGGCTTAAACGGATCGCCGCTTAAGACGGCAAGCTGGACCGCCGCGGGTAGACCGGATTCGGGTGGAGCGGGGGCCCACTTGAGGTCAGGCGGGGTGAGCATCACCGGTTTGGCACTCATACTCATGTGGTGAGGTGCGGGTGCTTCCGGGGTCTGCGCGGAAGCAAAAACAGCCAACCATAAAGAGATCAATAAGGATAAACGCATCATCCACTCTTTGTCCGCGTTGGAAAACGCTCCAATGAGCATACTCCAAAGCGGTTGCTAAGATTGAAGCTACCCATGAGTCCAAACCAGCAAGGCGTGCCGCCGAAATTACCGATTCCCGGAGTAAAGAACCTGATTGCCGTGGGATCGGGAAAAGGTGGCGTGGGGAAGACGACCGTCGCCGTCAACCTGGCGATTGCGATGGCGGGGATGGGGCATGCGGTGGGCCTGATGGACGCGGACGTTTATGGGCCGAACGTGCCGCTGATGATGGGCGTAAACCGCACGCCGATGGCCCATGGGGAGCGCATCCAGCCGATTGAGAACTTCGGGGTGAAGCTGATGTCGATGGGCTTCCTGAATCCTGGGGACAAGCCGCTAGTGTGGCGCGGGCCGATGCTGCACAGCGTAATCCAGCAGTTCCTGCGCGGCGTGGATTGGGGTGAGCTGGACTTTTTGATTATCGATTTGCCTCCGGGGACGGGCGATGTGCAGTTGACATTGATCCAGAGCGCGCCGGTAACGGGAGCCATTGTGGTGACGACGCCTTCGGCGGTTTCGCTCGAAGACGCGCGCAAGGCGGTGCACATGTTCGCGCAGGTCAAGGTGCCCATTTTGGGGATTGTGGAGAACATGAGTTACTTGCAGTGCCCGCATTGCGACGAGCGCATCGACGTTTTCAGCACGGGCGGGGGGAAACGCACGGCGACCGAGATGCGGGTGCCTTTCCTGGGTGAACTGCCGCTTGATCCCGAGGTCAGAATGGGCGGCGATACGGGGAAACCGGTCGCGTTGCGTACCGATGATCCGCACGCTCGAGGATTCATGGAACTGGCGCGGGTGGTAGCGGAACGGGTACAGGCACAGGGGCAGCCGGCTGGGCCGACGATCTCGATTTCTGAATAATTTTCATAAATTCTGAGTTATAGTGTTAGAAACCCCACAATTCCACAGGAGTCATCAAGATGAACGGCATATCTAATTCTAAAGAACAGTACGATGTTGCGATCATCGGCGCTGGGTATGAAGGCGGCGCGCTGGGTGCGATCCTCGCCTACAAGGGCGTGAAAGTCCTGATGGTGGATAACGCCACGCATCCGCGATTTGCGTTGGGCGAATCGACGGTGCGGCACACGTTCCGACTGATGAAGATCATTGGCGAACGTTTTGGCGTGCCGGAGATCAAGGACAAATTCAGTTCGGCGAGCGGGCTGCATACAAGCGTTGCGGCGTCGTGCGGTGAGAAGCGGAACTTCGGGTTCATCTATCACCACGAGGGTCAGCATCAGAATCCATCGGAGGCGACGCAGTTGGTGATCCCGCCATTCCGCGAAGGCTATGAGGCGCATCTGTTCCGCCAGGATATCGACAGCTTTCTGACGTACACGGCGGTGCGGTATGGCGCGACGGTGAAGTACCGGACGAGCGTGAATCACGTGGAGATCGACGGGAGCGGAGTACGGCTGGGCACGGCGGCGGGCGAGGAGTTTCGGGCGCGTTATGTGGTCGATGCATCGGGAAGCTTCGGCGTGCTTTCGCGCGCTTTGAATTTGCGCGACAATCCGCCGCGCTTGAATCTGAATACGCGCTGCCTGTTCACGCACATGATCGACGTGAAGGAGTACGACGATCTGAATCTGCCGAACGGCGTGCCGCGGTATCCGGAGCGCTGGTACAACGGCACGTGCCACCACATTTTCGATGGCGGCTGGCTGTGGGTGATTCCGTTCAACAATCGCAAGGGATCGACGAATCAGTTGGTGAGCGTCGGGCTCAGCTACGACAACGTGCGTTTCCCGAAGCCGAAGGACATGACGCCGGAGCAGGAATGGGCGTCGTTCCTGAGCAAGTTCCCGAGCATCAACGAGCAGTTCAAGGATGCCAAGCCGGTTCGGGACTGGATTTCGAGCGACCGGTTGCAGACGTCGTCGAAGCAGTCAGTGGGCGACCGTTGGTGCCTGACGGCGGCGGCGCACGGATCGGGTTTCATCGACGCTCTGTTTTCGCGCGGGCTGGCGAGCTCGACCGAGGTGTTGAATGCACTGGCGGCGCGGCTGTTGAAGGCCGTGAAGGATGACGATTTCTCGCGCGAGAAATTTGAATACCTGGAGCGCGTGGAAGAAGCCAACATGCGCATTAACGACCGATTGACCAGTGCGTCGTATGCTTGCTTCCGCAGCTTTGAAACGTGGAACGCATGGTACCGGATTTGGGCACTGGGCGTTGGCTTGGGTGATTTAAGGCTGACGTCGGCGTACCGGAAATACAAGAAGAGCCACGATGAATCGGTGCTGCCGGATGCCGAGGAACCGATGGGCTTGTTCTTCAGCCAGCATGCGGGCTACGGCGAGTTGTTCGAGGGCTGCGCGCAGCAGGTGGACGCGATGATCGCGGGGCGGGCGTCGTCGCAACAGACGGCGGACGAGATTTTCCGCCGGATGCGGGAATGCAAGTTCGCGCCGCCGTCGCTCCGGTTGGGCGATCCGAGCGCGAAGTGGATCAACCAGGGTACGGTGCCTGCGATCTTCCAAACGGTAAAGTGGCTGATGACATCGGCGCCGCCCGAGATCAAGGAAATGAGCATGGGGATTCTGGCGGACATCAATCCGATGAGCCCGCATTCGCGGTGGCGGACGAAGCCGGCGCTGACGTAGAGCGGAGTTGGCGGTGTGGGTGGGAAGCCCCGTGCCAGGGATGGCGCGGGGCTTTTTTTATGGCCGAGCGGAACGGCGCAGAACTGCGCCGGCCTACAGCTTGGGCTTGGGCGGCGGTAGCTCGCGGGCGACTACCTTATCCTGGAAGCCGGTGCGGGCGTGGGAGCCGTCGCAAAACGGCTTATTTTGCGATTGACCGCAGCGGCACAGAGAGATCACCGTGCGTCCGGCCAAACCGAATTTCTGGCCTTGCTGATCGAAGATTTCAAAGTCCCCTTCCATCCGGATGGACCCATCGTTTAGAACTGTAATTTTAGTATCGGGCATCTGAGTCAATGCTACCATCCCGCCTTTGTAAGGGTCTTGTGAAAGTATTGTAAACATTGCGGATGAGGATTGATTTGAAATATGGGAAAGCTCAAGATGATCCAGAAAGGATTCACCGCATGATTCATCGTATGGCACTTATCGCCGGAATTGCACTTACAGCTCCCGGCGCTTTCGCACAATCGTACTTACTAACTAACCTGGTGTCCGACACGCCGGGTATGGCAGCGCAAACAGATCCGAACCTGATCAATGGCTGGGGGATGTCGCGCGATTCGTCAAGTCCATGGTGGGTCTCGGACAATGGAACAGGCGTAACCACAGTGTACTCGGGCACCGGGAGTATTATTCCGCTGGTGGTTCCGATTCCGCGGGGCGCGGGACAAACGGGACATGGCAACCCGACCGGACAGGCAGCGAGCGGGGGGAAAGGCTTCAAGGGATCTCCCTCCTTTATTTTTGTAACGCAGGACGGGACGGTTTCAACCTGGGCCGGCGCGGCGACTGCGGCCAATGTGGTGGACCACTCGGCAGCGGGAGCCGCCTACCTGGGCGTAGCGATCGCACCGATCAACAATGTGAATTTTCTCTTTGTAGCCAACTTTGCAAGTGGAACAATCGAGGTTTACGACCAGAACTACAACCAGGTTCCATCGACATTCGTCGACCCGATGTTGCCAGCCGGCTTCTCGCCGTTCAACGTTCAATTGATCGGCAAGCATCTGATCGTGACCTATGCCAAGCCCGATTCGACCAAGAAGAATGAAATCGACGGCCCCGGCCTGGGATACGTAGACGTGTTCGATACCAATGGAACCCTGGTGATGCGAATGAAACACGGGACATATATGAATGCGCCGTGGGGCGTTGCCGCGGCACCGAGCAACTTCGGGAAGTTTAGCGGCGCGCTGTTGATCTCAATGGCCGGAAACGGTTGGATTGGCGCCTTCGCTCCGAAGACCGGGAAATTTCTCGGCTGGCTTAGCGACGCCACCGGGTATCCCTTGTTCGCGGACGGAATCTGGGGGATCGAATTCGGCAACGGCGGGCAAGCCGGGCCGAAGAACACTCTGTATTTCGCGGCAGGGCCGAGCGGCGGCGCTCACGGACTATTCGGCAGCGTCACGGCGCAGTAGGAATTCACGGGTTTTATTTCGGCGGCGCGGGCTTATTATCTTTCTTCTCATCCACCGCGTCGCCGAAGGTGATGTTCGTCTCCGCGCCGAACCGGCGGTAGTCTTGATACTTCACGGTCATGCGGATGCGCTGCGGACCGGTCTGGAAATGCAGGGTGTCGAGCGCGGTGGTGTAGGTCGGGAACCAATATTTGCCGTCGATCTGCTCGCGATAGGTTTCGAACTTCGGGAATTGGTTATCGGAGCCCTTCTTTAGCAGGCCGACACCCTTCCCGTAAGTTTTTACAATCTGGAGATCGCGATCGTCGACCCAGATTTCACCCTCGAAATAGCGCTGGCCTTTCTCCATGTTCTTCGGCCTTACGGAGAAGGTGTAGCAGGAGATTTCGTCAACCTTCTGCTTGCCGAGGTAGTGAATTTCATAGTTCGGAATCTGAGCGGTGGTCAGAACGAACGGCTGGACATTGCGCAGGTCCTGTTCATCTTCCGGGGTGAGCAGCAGGTTCTGCAGGGTGGAGACGGGCGCGCGAACCACTTTCTCGCTGCGCTTACCCTCGGAGCTGAAGATAATGTCGGAGACGATCTCGTACTTGCCGCGCGGGTTGTCGTCGGAATCAAGCTCCTGGATCTTCACGGTTTGCCGGTAGGTATAGTTCTCGCGGGCCTTTTGGAACGCGGCTTCCTTCTCGGCAAATTTGCGAATGATCTCGTCGGGGTTCGGATCCCGAATGGAATCGGCCCGGACCTGCGTGGCGAGCCCGGTGGTGAGAAGAGCGCAGAGCAGAAGTCGAAACATGATTCTCTCCTAAACGACGAATGTTTCAGCCCAACAATTTCTTGGCGATGGTGACGAGCTGAATATTACTGGTTCCTTCATAAATCCGGCCGATTTTGGCATCGCGATATAGCTTTTCTACAGGGTACTCTTTGCTAATGCCGACGCCGCCGAAGACCTCGATGGCTTTGGATGCGACCTTTTCAGCAATTTCGGAGCTGAAGTACTTGGCCATGGCGGCTTCAGTGACGAAGGGCTGCCCCGCGTCGCGCAGACGCGCGGCGTTGTAGACCAGCAGGCGGGCGGCTTCGACCTCGACGGCCATCTTCGCCAGCTCAAACTGAACCCCCTGGAAATCGCCAATGCGCTTGCCGAACTGAACGCGCTGCTTGGCGTAAGCGACCGCGTGATCGAGCGCGCCGCGAGCGAGGCCGATCATCTGCGAGCCGATAGCGATGCGGCCTTCGTTGAGTGTTTCGATGGCGATTTTGTACCCTTTGCCGACTTCTCCCATCACGTTGGCGCGCGGCACGCGGCAGTTGTCGAGAATCAATTCACAGGTGGATGAGGCGCGCAGGCCGAGCTTGTCTTCTTTTTTGCCGACCTGGAAACCGGGGAAGCCGCGCTCGACGATGAAGGCGGTGATGCCTCGATATCCGGCTGAGGGGTTGGCATTGGCAAACACGAGGAAGACACCGGACTCCTTGGCGTTGCTGATCCAGAGCTTGCGGCCGTTGAGCTGGAAATGATCGCCTTCATCAGCGGCCACGGTGCGAAGGGCAAAGGCATCGGACCCGGAGCCAGCCTCGGAAAGAGCATAGGAACCGACGGTATCGCGGGCGAGGCGCGTGAGATAGCGCTGCTGCTGTTCGCGCGTGCCCCACTTCATGATGGCGTTGTTGACGATGGTGTTCTGGACATCGACGATCACGCCGGCGGAGGGATCAACGGCGGAGATTTCTTCGATAGCGAGCACGCACTGGAAGAAGCTGCCGCCCTGGCCGCCAAACTCCTCGGGAATCTCAATGCCCATGAGGCCGATTTCGAAGAGCTGATCGAGAATCTCTTTGCGAAATACGCCTTCTTCATCCATGGCGCGAACATGCGGCGCAATCTGCTGGCGCGCGAAGGTGCGAACGGTGGATTGGAAGAGCCGTTCCTCTTCGCTGAGATGAGTGAGTGCGGGTGTAACAGGCGCGGCTTGGGCGAACATAGGCTAGGCCATTTTGGCGAGTTGCTTGAAGGGGCGGCCCTGCGATGTGGCGACGGCGGGGTGCGTAACGTAGCCCTTGTAAGTATTAACGCCTTCGCGCAGACCGGGGTGCTCGTCGACGGCCTTTTCAAGACCCTTGTTGGCGAGCTCCAGCAGGTACGGGAAGGTGGCGTTAGTGAGCGCGAAGGTGGAAGTGTGCGGCACGGCGGCGGGCATGTTCGACACGCAGTAATGCAGCACGCTATCTACGAAATAGATGGGCTCGGTGTGGGTGGTGGCGTGCGAGGTTTCGAAGCAGCCGCCCTGATCGATGGCGACATCGACGACGACAGCGCCGCGCTTCATATTGGCGATCATCTGGCGGCGCACGAGCTTGGGAGCGGAAGCGCCGGGGATGAGGACCGCGCCGACGACGAGGTCGGCATGCTTGAGGGTCTCGGTGATGGTCCAGACGTTAGAAGCGAGGGTGACGACGCGCGCGCCGAAAATGTCATCGAGCTGACGGAGGCGGTTGAGATTGCGGTCGATGATGCTGACGTGCGCGCCCATGCCGAGTGCGATCTTGGCGGCATTGGTGCCAACCACGCCGCCGCCGAGGATGACGACATTGGCCGGAGCCACACCGGGAACGCCGCCGAGCAGCAGGCCGCGGCCGCCGTTGGGAGCTTCGAGATACTGCGCGCCCACCTGGACGGCCATGCGTCCGGCCACTTCGCTCATCGGCGTGAGCAGCGGCAGCGAGCCATCATGCTCGACGATGGTTTCATAGGCGACGCCGTTGGTCTTCGATTCGAGCAGGCGGTTGGTGAGCTCGGGAAGAGGGGCTAGATGGAGATAGGTGAAGAGCGTGAGGTTGGGGCGGAGGTGAACGAATTCGGAAGGCTGAGGCTCTTTGACTTTGACGATAAGGTCGGCCTTCTTCCAGACGTCGGCGGCCTTTTCGACGATGCCGGCACCGGCCTGCATGTACTCGCGGTCGGTGATGGCGCTCCCTTCGCCGGCATGTGATTCGACCAGCACCTCATGGCCGGCTTCCCGGAGAGCGACAACACCGCTTGGAACCAGGGCGACGCGGGCTTCGTGATCTTTGACTTCCTTCGGTACGCCGACAATCATTGACAGCTCCTATGATATGAGACCCAACACGCGATTACGGTTTCTCCGCTAGCGGCTTAGGGGACGATTCGGATTTCGGACCCAGGCCGAGCGCAATGAGCGAGAGCGAATTGACTTTCCCGGTGCTGGAAAGGTTCTGATCAGCCTGGAAACGTCTCAGGGCATCGGCGGTATCGGCGTTCCAGGTGCCATCGGCCGGGGATTTCAAATAGCCTTTGGCGATCAGGGCCTCCTGGATCTCTTTGTAGCGGTCCGAAGACGGAGCCTGCTGGCGGCGAGGCCCGCTGGCCACGTGAGTCGCGCGACTGCGAGATTTGGAGGATTTACCGCGCACGCGTGAATTGGAGTGATGCGAGGAGGAGGCGGCTGTGTGGCGACTCGGTTTCTTCGCAGTTTGGGCACTGAAGCCGGTGCAGAACAACAGCAAGGTCAGAACAAGTATTTTCATGATTCCAAAAAAAAGGGCAGGCGGGTAAACGCCTGCCCCAGGTTAGTTTAACCGCTTTACTGGTTGGCGCTTGGGAGGGTGCCCGCTAGATACAGAGCCTGCCATTCAGCACCATTGCGCACGGCACCTCCACGGAGAACGCGGAATGCGACGGCATCGCCGGTTTTGAGTGAATTTTGAAGGTTCTTCACATCCTCGGTGGAGTTCACCGGCCGACGATTGATGCTCATGATAACGTCGCCGCGCTGCAGGCCGATGTCCTCGGCAAACGAGCCAGGTTCAACGGACTGGACGAGCACGCCGCCGGTCTTTTCTTTCATCCCCATGTTCTGGCGCAGAGCATCCGTCAGATTCTGGATGCTAACGCCGAACCTGGCCTGGGCCGCCCCTTCAGAATGATCGGTCTCTTCCGCCGGAGCAGCGCCGAATTCATTGGGGAAGATCTTGGAGCGATCGCCCACGGTCACATTCACCGTGAGGCTCTTGTCGTTGCGGAGCAGAACCACAGGCACGGTGGTACCGACAGGGGTGTCGGCAATACCGTCGATGAGATCCTGACCCTTGCGGATGGGCTTGCCATTGATGGATTGAATGATGTCGGCTTCCTTGATAGCGGCCTTATCGGCGGGGCCGTTGGGTTCCACGGATTGGACGAAGACGCCCTGTTTGCCGCCGTAAGCGCGAAGCAGATCGCGCGTAGCTTCGGGATCGGAGAAACGGATCCCGATGGAGCCGCGCGTCACGTGACCGGTCTTGATGATCTGGTTATAGACTTTGACGGCCGTGTTGATGGGCATAGCGAAACCAATGCCCTGGTAGCCGCCGCTGCGGCTGGCGATCATGGTGTTGATCCCAATAACTTCGCCGTTGATGTTGAGCAGCGGGCCGCCCGAGTTGCCGGGATTGATGGCGGCGTCGGTCTGAAGGAAATGCTGGAAGGTGGTGGCGTCCCCGGGGATGTCGCGCTGTTTGGCGCTAATGATACCGGCGGTGACGGTGGACTGGAAGCCGAACGGCGAGCCGATGGCTACCGCCCAATCGCCTACGTTGATGGCATCGGAGTTACCAATTTTCGCGGCGACGAGATTGGTGCGATCCACCTTGATAATGGCCAGATCGGTCTGAACGTCGGTGCCGATCACTTTGGCGTCGTACTCAGTGGGATCGTTGATGAACTTCACCCGAACGCGATTGGCTTTCTCCACTACGTGATTATTAGTAAGGATGTAGCCATTGCGGTCGAGCACCACGCCGGAGCCCAGGCTGGCGCCACGGCGGCCTTGCGGGGCGTCACCGAAGGGGCTGCCGCCGCCTTGGGCGCCAGGATTGCCGAAGAAGCGTTGGAAGAAATCCTGCATGCCGTTGTCATCGCCGCCTTCTCCGTCCTGTTCGGGAACGGGGCGCCGGCGGTTGTTGTTCTTGGCCTGAGTAGGGGCTTTCTGAATATATTCGGTCGAGATGTTGACAACCGAGGGCTCCAGTTGCTTAGCGAGTTGCGCGAAAGAATTCTGCAACTGCGTGGGACTAGGGATGACCAACGGCGTCGCGCCGGGCGCTATGGAATCGCCTTTTGCTGCCTTCACGCCGGTGTTCAAGAGAGTGCCTATGAGGACACCAATCGATAGCGTGAAGAGGATCAGCGTGAACGAGAGAACTTTCTGTGTGCGTACTTTATGGAAAAAACTCATGGACTTTCTTAACTCCTCTGCTTAAAACCTTGCCGCTCGCAGATGATAATCTATTGTAATTATACATCCGGGCTGGCGGTCCTAACTGATGGATGTAACGGGGGTTCCGTGCGTTTCAATTCAGCCAGTAAGATTCCGAACAAAATCAAAATGGCACCCGACACCCCGCGCGGGGAGAGCGTTTCTCCTATCGCCAAATACGAGGTAATGGAGGCGCAGACCGGCTCGAGCGCAAATATGAGAGCGGTGCGCGTCGGGGTGGTGTAACGCTGCGCCCAGGCTTGGACCGTGAAGGCAAGCGCAGTAGCAAAAAGGGCCGTTACCCCAATTGCGATCAGGACCCCAGGTGTCCACTGCACACGCGGAGTCTCGACCCAGGCGAACGTGGAAAGGCCGAGCAGCGCGGCTGTTCCAATTTGCGTGACAGCTAAAGTTTCGAAGTTCATGCTCCAGGCAAAATGCCCCACGGCGACCACGTGGAGCGCAAAAGCAACGGCGCATCCGAAGCTGAGGAGATCCCCCGGGCCGAACTGCAGCCTCTCGCCTTGCATGGTCAGCAGCGCCATGCCGATGGTTGCGAGTACCACGCTGATCCACTCGACCAAACGGGGCCCCTTCCAATAGACGAGCGCGGCGGCCAAAGGTACCAAAGGAACCGTGAGCCCGGTCAGGAAGGCGGATTTTGAGGGTGTGGTGAGGCGGAGGCCGAGTGTCTGCAGAACGTAGCCGGCGAAGAGAAGGCTCCCGACGAGGAGCGCGGGACGGGCTTTGCGGAACTGGAGGCGGTTGCGGTACAGCATCGCCAGCAGGGCGGCTGCGACGCTGAACCGGACGGCCAGGAAGAGCAGGGTCGAGATCTGGTCAAGGGCAGTCTTCACCATCACGAAGGTGGCGCCCCAGATCAGCGTGACGCCGACGAGGGCGAGATCGGCTTTCCAGGTTTTCAAAGCGAGGGCGCCTGATTTTGAAGCAGGAGGGCTAGGATGAGCAAGATGCGTTTCAGGCCGAGGTCGCGCCCTTCCGGATTGAACCACTCTTGCAGGGTATGGGCCCCGCCGCCCTGGCCGCCGGCCCCGATGGAAAGCGCGGGAATGCCGAGCGAGAGTGGAATGTTGGCATCGGTCGATGCGCAATCGAGATGCGAACGGATGCCGAGATGGGCGTCCACGGCGCGGATATATCCCAGGACGGGTGAGTTTTCTTTGAGCCGGGCGGCGGGACGGGAACCGATTTCCTTGACGCGGGCGGCGAGCTTCCCTGCCCCGGACCGTTGGAGTTCGAGCGAGCGCTGATTTTCGATATCGAGGGCGTGCTCGACGGCGACATGCAGGGCGGCGACCAGATCTTCCATTTTTTGATTGCTTTCCGAACGGATATCGACTTTGGCGCGCGCGACGGCGGCGATGGAGTTGATGCTGGTTCCACCCTCAATAATGCCGACGCTGATGGATGAGCGGGGGGAGCCAGGAGGCGCGTCGGTAAGGCGAGTTTCGGTGAACAAGGCCACGGCGCGGCTGAGGGCGTGGACCGGGTTGCCGATCCCGAAATCGCTCCAGCTATGGCCGCCGGGACCGTTGAAGGTAACGTCGAAGCGGCGGCTACCGAGGGCCTGGATGGTGATGTGTTCGGTGGTGGCCCCGTCAAGGACGAGGAACGCGGCGATGTCGCGGCTGAGGGGCGACTGCTTACAGAGAAAGCGCATGCCGCTGAGGTTGCCTTCCCCTTCTTCGCCGACGTTGGCGACGAAGAGAACCGCGGCCTGGACGATTTCGGAATCGTCCAGGGCGGGCGAGGATTTTAGTGCTTTGGAGAGCGCGAGTAAGGCGGTGAGGCCGGCGCCGTTATCGGAGACGCCTGGGCCGCGGAGTTTCCCATCGGGATCGACGACGATGTCGTCTTTGTGGCGAGGGGCGATGACGGTATCGAGGTGCGCGGTAACGGCGATGTAAGGGCCTCTGGTTGCGGGGACCAACGTGGCGACAACGTTTCCGGCGCGGTCAATGTGAGCGTCGCAGCCGAGGGCGCGAAACTGCGCGGCCATCCATTCAGCGCGCTGCCGCTCGAGAAAAGTGGGCGCGGGGATGCGGCAGAGCTGCTGATGGATGTCATTGATCCAGAGCTTCTCGCGGGTGAAAAACTGGAGACCTTCGCGCAGGCCACGGTGACGGTCGAGTAGCTGCGAAATGGCGTCCACCGGGATGCTGGGGGGAGCGAGATTGGCCGCCATTCATTGAGTGTGCCATAAGGGGAGGGAGATCGCTAAAATGGGCGGGGAAAGGCATCATGACGAATCATGATTTGTCATGATATAGTGGGTTTGTGATGCCACAGATGCGAGAGAAGTTCGCCACGCAAGTGAATGCGGAAATTTTATCGGACCTGCGTACATTATCCCAGAGCGCGGGGCGTCAGATCCAAGCGCTGGTCGATGAAGCCTTGGCGGATCTGATCGAGAAGCATAAGAACGCCAAGCCGCGCGCTAACGTGATGAGCGCTTACCTCGCCAGCCACGAAACTTACGGTTCACTTTACAAAAAACTTGCTGAGTGACGGGTCACCTTACCGTGATCGAAGTGCTGGCAATGAACACCGACCAGATCGAGCGCTACGGCGGTTCGGATGGAGTTCGGGACCACGGGGCGCTCGAATCGTCTCTGTACCGGCCGCAAACTGGGTACTACGCCGACCTGATTGAGGAATCCGCGGCGCTTTGGGAAAGTCTCTCGCAAAATCATCCGTTCATCGACGGCAATAAGCGAACGGCTTTCGCCGCAACCTATACTTTTCTGGCAATCAATGGGGCCCGCCTGGTGGCAGACGCGGACGCGGCGTATATTTTCATCTCCGCTCTTTATGCAACGAACAACTTCGACTTCGACAAGCTTGTTCCCTGGTTGCGCAGCCACGTTGAGCAGAGGCCGAGCCAGTAAATAGCGGGAACGGCTAGAGGCCAAGCCGTACCGCAGGGGGGCGCCGGTGCGGATGGAGACGGCAATCCAATGCCGGAAAAGTCGAACCGGTGCGCCGTGACATGCGTATTCTCAATGGAGGCAGAATCATGCGCAAGGACGTTTTGTTGGCGGTAGCGGCGGTTGGCCTGGCGGCGGCGACCGGAGCTCAGGCCGAAGAGTGGAACCACAGATGGCAGGTGAGCGGCACCGCTGAGCTGCGCGTGGATGTCAATGATGGTCCGGTGAATATTCGTGCGGGCAGCGGGCACGAGATCGAGGCCCGGGTCACGACCAAGGGCTGGAAGATTTCGCCATCCGAGGTGGTGATTACCGAACACCAGAGCGGCAACCGGGTGGAGCTTGAAGTACGCATCCCGAAACATAACTTTGAACTTTTCGGCATGGACAACCGTTCGCTACAAGTGGACCTGGTGGTACCGCGGGAGCTGGCGTCGGAGATTCACACGGGTGACGGGCATATTCACGCGAGCGGACTTCACGGGAAGACGCGGTTTTCGACGGGCGACGGCGCAATCGAAGCCGATGGCCTGGATGGATCGCTCGACGCGCACACCGGCGATGGGCACATGCGCATTCAGGGACGCTTCGATTTACTGACGTTGAACACCGGCGATGGCGGCATCGACGCGGACCTGAGCGCGGGATCGAAGGTGACGAGCGCGTGGAAGCTGGAAACCGGCGACGGGCACGTGACTCTTCGGCTGCCGTCGAATTTGGCCGCCGATCTGGATGCGCGCACCAACGACGGGCACGTGAGCATCGACTTTCCGAATCAGAGCGGCGGCAGCCATGATGAGAATTCAATACGCGCGCGTTTGAACGGCGGAGGCCCGGCGCTGGTGATCCGCACGGGCGACGGCGGGATTCGCGTAGAGCGGATGTAGGCAAGGTGTTCCTGATAAGATAACCAGTCGAATGCGGCAAAAGTTTTACGGCTGGTGGGTGACCTTCGCGGTGTTTTGCACGTTTGGCATCGCGGTAGGCATTCCCTACTACAACATGCCGTTTTTCTTCGACTATTACAAGAACACGTTTCACTGGCCAATTCACAACATCACGCTCGGTTTCCCGATCGCGGCGCTGCTGACGCTGTGGGTGGGACCGATTCTGGTGCCGCGCTTTAGCCCGCGCAAGCTGATCATCGCGGGCACCACACTGACGTTTTTCGCGTTCCTCGGCTTCGGCTCGATGAACGGGAACCTGTGGCTGTACTACGCCTTCTGGTTCCTGTACACAATGGGCTACATTCTATCGGGGCCAATTCCGCATCAGATCATCATTTCGCAGTGGTTCCGGCGCAATCGCGGCACGGCGATGGGGATTGCGTATGTCGGCGTGGGCGTGTTCGGATCGATTGGATCTTACATCGTCAAACCGCTGACCGAGAATCTGGGGTTCCAGAATGCGTTGATGGTGCTGGGGTCACTGATGTTTCTGGCGTGGCCAATCGCGTTCTTCGTGATCCGGGATAAACCGTCGGACGTAGGCCAATTCCCGGATGGCGATAGTCAAGCAAACACCGATGCCGGGGTTGCGCCGCGCAGTTTCCAGTATCTGCTGGGTAAGTGGCAGTTCTGGATGTTACTTATTGGCAGCTTCTGCTCCATAGGTGCGATTGGCGCGATCAATCAACATATGAAGCTAGTATTTCGCGACGCGGGCTTCACCGATCAATCGATCCTGAATTCGGTGTGGCGAGTCGCCTCCATTCTGATCCTTGTGTCGAGCATTGCGGGGCGGCTGCTGATCGGTCGGCTGGCGGACAAGTTTCCGATGAAGTATGTGATGACGGCGACTTACTTCATTGTGGCGGCGACGATTCCGCTGCTGCTGATGGTGGCGCCGCCAGCCACGCCCTATGTCTTCGCGATTATTTTCGGATTCGCGATGGGCGCGGATTACATGTTGATCCCGCTGATGGCGGCCAAGCAGTTCGGCGTGAATTCACTGGCGCGCGCGATGGCTGTGATTCTGCCGATCAACACGATCGGACAGACGTGGGTACCGGAAGGCGTCTCGGCGTTGCGCGAGCACTTCGGAAGCTACTCGGTAGCGATGAGCGCGGTGCTGGCGCTGGCCATGGTGGGAGCGCTGGCAATTGCGGCGCTTCCGCGGCGCGGACTGGACGATGAGACATTTTCAGTACAAGAACCTCAGTCAGCTTCAGCAAAGCGCTGAAGAACTTGGGGCGGCGCACGTTCATTTCGAGCCGGAAGCCGGGCGCGTGGCGTCGGTGCTGGCGCGTAAAGTTGCGGTAGGCGGGCGCACGGTTGGAAACTCGATCGCGATTCATCCGATGGAAGGGTGCGACGGAACGCTCGATGGGCGTCCGGACGAGTTGACGTTCAGGCGGTATGGGCGATTCGCGAGGGGCGGCGCCAAGCTAATCTGGTTCGAGGCGACGGCAGTGCGGGACGAAGGGCGCGCCAACACACGTCAACTCTGGATTACACCCGCGAACGTTTCGGATTTCGCGCGGCTTTTGGCGATGATTCGGCGGGAACACGCGGAACGCTGGGGGAGCGCCGACGATCTTCTGGTGCCGATGCAGTTGACACACTCGGGGCGGTATAGCGTGCCGGCCCGCATTCTCGCGTTTCACAATCCGCTGATCGATCAGAAGACGCAGACTGCGCCAGATGCGCCCGTCATTTCGGATGACGAACTGGAACGGCTCGAAGACGATTTCGTGCGCACGGCGGGGCTGGCGATCGATGCGGGTTTCGATGCGATCGACGTGAAGATGACGCACGGGTATCTGTTGAGCGAACTGTTGGGCGCGAAGACCCGCGAGGGGCGCTATGGCGGGTCGCTGGAAAATCGGGTGCGGTGCGCCAAGAACATCATCGGGAAGATTCGAGCCAAGTACGGGCGACGATTGCTGATCGCGGTGCGGATCGGGTGCTTCGACAGTGTGCCTTACGGGAAGGATCCGGCGACGGGTGCGGGCGTGCCTCTCGCATATCAGCGGCCGTACGCTTACGGGTTCGGAGTGAATCCGGACAATCCGCTGGAGGAGGATTTGGCCGAAGTGAAGGCGGCGATCGCGATGCTGCGCGATGCGGGGGCGGAGTTGTTCAATATCTCGCTGGCGTGCCCTTACTACAATCCGCATGTCGTGCGGCCTTTCGAAAAGCCGGACGAGGGGAATTATGAGCAGCCGGAGCATCCGATGTTGGGCGTGGACCGGCACTTTCGGATTGCGGGCGAGCTGCAGCGGACGTTTCCGGAACTGCCGATGGTGGGGAGCGGATATAGCTGGCTGCAGAAGTATGCGGTGAATGCGGGCGCGTGGAATATCGCCGAGGGGCACATCCGATTCCTGGGTGTGGGACGGGGCGCGCTGGCCTATCCGGATTTCGCGGCCGAAGCACTGTCGCGCGGGGAACTGGATGAGTTACGGGTTTGTAAGACGCTGACGTTCTGCACTTACTTAATGCGCCAGAAGCATCATCCATTGGGGCAGTTCGCGACAGGGTGTCCGCCGTTCGATAAGGAAGGGTATGGGGCGATCATGAAGGAAGCGCGGGGGACGAAACTGGCGGTGGTGGGTTAGCCGAACACACAGTAAAATAGACCGCAGAGGACATTTAGACCATCAACCTCGATCTTCCCTCGCAAGTTGAACGGGCGTACATCGCCGAAGAGCAAGCCAGAGGGTTGCCGCTCAATGAGGTAATGTGCGAAGTCTTAGTTGCCGGTCAACCTAAGACAGTTTTCGAACAGGGACTCGGCTTGTTCGGCAGTCGGGAAGATTTTTGAAACCGACCGCATTTATTGCTTGCGACCGCGTGGCGATAGGATCATGTCACCAGGAGTACTAGGCTTTGGATTCTCTTGTTGATTCCTGTTGCAGCCTACGGAGTCATCTATTTGGCAATGCTTCTGTTCTGTACGTTGAACTTTCCAGGTGGTTGCGTTTGAAGGCCCGCAGTTCCAAACTGACCTAGCATCCGAGTTTCAGTGAGTTAATATCGCATTAGCGGCCACGATCAAGGCTACGGCACGTCGGAACGGTTCTGTTCTCGAACTCCCAGACTGCCTCATCGGCGCCGTGGCTGTTCGGCTCAATCTGACACTAATCACGGGTAATACGGACGATTTTAGCTATCAAAGGACAGGTGTAAATCTGACGATTGAGAACTGGCGGGCGGGTTAAGTCCCCCTCAGCCCACCACTTCCAAAAATGCGTTCGCCGCATAGCTCAGGGCGCGGCGGGAGGGGTGCAGCAGGCGCACTTTGCGTTCGACGTGCAGTTCGGTTACTTTCACGGCGAAGATGGTGCCGGCCTGGATTTCCTGCTCGACACACATGCGCGGGAGGAAGGCAACGCCGAGATTCTTTTGCACGAGGCGGCGGATGGTTTCTACGGTCGGCATTTCGATATCCATGTTCAGCGGGACTTGGTGGCGCTGGAATTCGCGAAGCACTACGTCGCGATAGGGCGAGAGGACGTTGTGCGCGATGAAGGTTTCGAGGCCGAGTTCCGTGATCGAGATGTTGGCGCGTCCGGCGAAGCGGTGCTGCGGGGAAACGACGAAGGCGAGCGAATCGGTGTAGATGATCTTTGAGACTAAGCGTTCGTCCCGAGGGTCGTAGCTGACGACGCCGAGCTCCAGGTTGCCGTCGAGTAACTCGGAAGGGATCTTACTCGACAGGCTGCGACGGATCTGAACCTTTACTTTGGGGTACAGGCGGCGGTACCGCTCGATGTGCTGAAGCAGATAAAGAGCGGTAGATTCGTTGGCGCCGATGGCAAGGCGACCGGACGAGTTATCGCGAAGCTCGGCCAATGAGTTCTGGAGTTCGGAGCTCAGGTTTTCAAAGCGGCGCGCATATTCGAGGACGGCGCGGCCGGCGTCCGTCAGGAGGAGTTCTTTACCCGTGCGGTCGATCAGCTTTTCGCCAAGTTGGGCCTCCAAACGCTGCAGGGCCAGGGAGATCCCTGGCTGCGTCTTGTGGAGCTTGTCAGCGGCGCGCGAGAAGCTCTTTTCCGTGGCAACGGTGAGGAATACGTGGAGCGGGTACAGTTCCATTAGCTGCACTGATATGATAACAGAGTGTTATGTAGGCGGGTAACAGAATAAATTTGATTTATTCTGTGCGGAAGCGGATAATACCACAGAGGAACCAGAATAGATGAACAACCGCGTCTGGATTTTCGACACCACGTTGCGTGACGGAGAGCAATCGCCGGGCTGCAGCATGACGGTACCTGAAAAGGTGAAGCTGGCCAGAAAACTGGCCGAGCTTGGCGTAGATATTATGGAAGCCGGATTCCCGATCGCGTCGGACGGGGATTTCGAGGCCGTGGATGCGATCAGCCGGGAGTTTCAGTGGGTGCAGGTTGCGGCGCTGGCGAGGTCATGCACGGGAGACGTGGTCCGGGCGGCGAGATCGCTCGAAAAGGCGAAGCGGCCGCGCATCCACACTTTTATCGCGACGAGCGACATTCATCTCAAGTTCAAGTTGAAGAAGAGCCGCCAACAGGTTCTGGACGATGCAGTTGCCGCGGTAACTCTGGCGCGTCAGTATGTCGACGACGTGGAATTTTCGGCCGAGGACGGGGCGCGCACGGATCCGGATTATCTGGAAGAAATCTCCAAGGCTGTGGTGGCGGCGGGGGCGCGAACGGTGAATATTCCGGATACGGTCGGGTACTCGACACCGGATGAGTACGGCGCGCTAATTGGAAGGATCGTGAAGGTGCTGGGCGATTCGGCCGTTGTGAGCGTGCATTGCCATGACGACTTAGGGCTGGCGGTGGCGAACTCGCTGGCGGCGGTGCAGGCGGGGGCGAGGCAAATTGAATGCACCATGAACGGCATCGGGGAGCGCGCGGGGAACTGCTCGCTGGAAGAAGTCGTGATGGTGATGAAGACGCGGAATGACCGGTATCCTTTCACTACTGGCATTCACGTGGAGCATCTATTTGCCACGAGTCAGCTTTTGAGCTCGACGATTTCATTCGGGGTGCAACCGAACAAGGCGATTGTGGGGCGGAACGCGTTCGCGCACGAAGCGGGGATTCATCAGGATGGGTATCTCAAGGAGAAGTCGACATACGAGATCATCGATCCGCGTTCGGTGGGAGTGCCTGAGGGCCGGCTGGTGCTGGGCAAGCACAGCGGGCGGCATGCGCTGAAGAACCGGTGCGAGGATTTAGGATTTGTGTTGACGCGTGAGGAACTCGACGCGGTGTACACCGAGTTCACGACGATGGCGGACAGGAAAAAAGGGATTATGGACGAGGAGATCGTGAAGTTAGTTGAACGAATCGCCAATCCGGCCGCGGCGCAGGTGGCCGGTTGAACCTGAATATTCTGGTTCTCCCGGGCGATGGCATCGGCACGGAGGTAACGCGTGAAGCCATCCGCGTTTTGCGGCACGTTGCCGACAAATTTCATCATTCGGTAAAGCTGACCGAAGGGCTGCTGGGCGGAATCGCGATCCATAAGACGGGGACGCCGTTTCCCCCGGCGACGGCGGAACTCGCGGTGAAGGCCGATGCCACGCTGCTGGGTGCGGTGGGATTGCCGGAGTTCGACGAAGCGCCGCCGGAGAAGCGTCCGGAGCGCGGGCTGCTCGGCATCCGAAAGGCGATGGGCGTATTTGCCAATTTGCGGCCGGTGCGCGCGTATAAATCGCTGCTGGATAGCTCTCCGTTGAAGAACGACCTGGTGGAGGGAACGGACATGATCATCGTCCGCGAGCTCACGGGCGGAATTTATTACGGAACGCCGCGAGGGATTTCGGGGCAGGGACCGGACACGCGGGCGATCAACACGATGACTTACACGCGCGCGGAGATTGAGCGCGTGGCGCACATGGCGTTTCACCTGGCGCGAGGGCGGCGGAAGAAAGTCACGTCGGTCGATAAGTCCAACGTGCTGGAGAACTCGCAGTTGTGGCGGCAGGTGGTGATCGAGGTGGCGCGGGAGCATCCGGACGTGACGCTGGATCACATTCTGGTGGATAACTGCGCGATGCAGCTCATCCTGAATCCGAAGCGGTTCGACGTGGTGCTGACGGAGAATATGTTCGGCGACATCTTAAGCGACGAGGCCGCGGTGCTGGCGGGGTCGATCGGGATGCTGCCGTCGGCGTCGATCGGAGAACGCAAGGGCTCGGGCGTGTGGGTGGGACTTTACGAGCCGGTGCATGGTTCGGCGCCGGACATTGCGGGACAGAACAAGGCCAATCCGCTGGGCGCGATTATGTCGGTCGCGGCGATGCTGGAATACAGTTTTGGGTTGAAGAAGGAAGCGGAAGTTGTGGGTGTCGCGGTGGAAGCGGTGCTTGCGACGGGCCGCGTGACCGCGGATCTGCGTCCAGCCGGAACGCCGGCGACGACCGAGCAAGTGGGCGAAGCGGTCTGCGCGGGAATTTAGGAAATCAAAATGAGCAAAACCATTATTGAGAAGGTTTGGGATTCGCACGTCGTCGAAGAGCACGGGGGTGCGCCGGCGCTGCTCTACATCGATCTGCACCTGGTGCATGAAGTGACGTCGCCGCAGGCGTTCGAAGGGCTGCGGCAGCGAGGGTTGAAGGTGCGGCGTCCGGATCTGACGCTGGCGACGGCGGACCATAGCATCCCGACCACGGACCGGAGCCTGCCGATTCTGGACACGATCGCCAAGAAGCAGCTCGACCAACTGGAGCAGAATTGCAAGGAGTTCGGCGTTCCCTGCTTTGGCATCCACAGCGCGAAGCAAGGAATCGTTCACGTGATCGGGCCGGAACTGGGTGCGACGCAGCCAGGCATGACGGTGGTTTGCGGTGACAGCCACACGGCAACGCACGGAGCGTTCGGCGCACTGGCCTTCGGGATCGGGACGAGCGAAGTGGAGCATGTGCTGGCGACGCAATGCTTGCTACAACGAAAGTCGAAGACGTTTCGAGTGCGGGTGGATGGGTCACTGAAGGACGGCGTGACGGCGAAGGACATTATTCTCGGGCTGATTGCGCGGATCGGGATCGGCGGAGGCACGGGTTCGATTTTCGAATATGCGGGAGCGGCGATTCGCGGCTTGAATATGGAGCAGCGGATGACGGTGTGCAATATGTCGATTGAGGGCGGCGCGCGCGCGGGGCTGGTTGCGCCGGACGACACGACATTCGAATATCTGGCGGGCCGGCAGTTTGCTCCGAAGGGCGCGGATTGGGATGCGGCGGTGGCGCGGTGGCGGAAACTGCCGAGCGATGACGAGGCGAAGTTCGATCGCGAGGTGACGATCGACGCCGATGCGCTGGAGCCGATGATTACTTACGGCACCAATCCGGGCATGGGAGTGCCGATTACGGGGGTGTTGCCGGAGCCTTCGGACATCACCGATCCGCTGCAGCGCGATTCGGTGTTGGCAGCGCTGAAGTACATGGGGCTCGAAGGCGGCAAGCCGATATTAGGGCACAAAGTTGATGTTGTATTTATCGGGAGCTGCACCAATTCGCGGATCTCGGATCTGCGGAGCGCCGCGGCGGTGCTCAAGGGCCGCAAGGTGAATCCAAACGTGCGCGTGATGGTGGTGCCGGGATCGCAGGCAGTGAAGCGGCAGGCCGAAGCCGAAGGACTGCCGGAGATTTTCCGCGCCGCCGGATGCGATTGGCGGGAGCCGGGATGTTCGATGTGCATCGCGATGAACGGCGATCAGTTGCAACCGGGCGAGTACAGCGTTTCGACGAGCAATCGGAATTTCGAAGGACGGCAGGGCAAGGGCGGGCGGACATTTTTGGCGTCACCGTTGACGGCCGCTGCCAGTGCCTTGGCTGGAGTGGTTGCCGACGTGAGGAGAATTCTATGAAGCCATTCGTCGCTCTGGAAAGCCGGATGATGCCTATGCCGGTGAACAACATCGACACGGATCAGATTATTCCGGCGCGGTTTTTGAAGACAACGTCGAAGGAAGGTCTCGACAGGCAACTCTTCAATGACTGGCGGTATGACGCGCAGGGAAATCCGAAGCCGGACTTTATTCTGAATCAGCCTGAGTGGCAGGGCGCGGAGATTCTGCTCGCCGGCGACAATTTCGGGTGCGGAAGTTCGCGCGAGCACGCCCCGTGGGCGCTGACGCAATTCGGGTTTCGCGCGGTGATCAGCACGTCATTTGCGGACATCTTCAAAGGCAACGCGTTGAAAAATTCGCTGCTGCCGATCGTGGTCCCGGCCGATATTCACGCGGATTTATTCCGCATGGTGGAAGCCGACCCGCAGGTGAAAGTGAAAGTCGATTTGAAATCGCAGAAGCTGAATTTGCCCGATGGCCGCTCGGTGGAGTTTCCGGTGGATGCGTTTTCGAAGGCGTGTGTGCTCGATGGCGTCGATGAATTGGGTTACATTCTGAAGCACGACGCGGTAATTGCGGCGTTCGAGGCGGGGCGGCTAGGATCGATTCACACGTCGCTCTGACGTCCTCGATAAACTGGACGCATGGCCGTTAGCGGTCGCAGCAAATCAATCGCGGTTTTCATCACGCTGGGTGCGCTACTGGTCGCGCTGGCGGTGACGCTGAACGTCGGATGGATCGTGCTCAACTGGCGCACGGGCGTCCTGCTGGTCCTGGGCGTTTTGTTTTTCGGGTTGATCATCGCCGGGGTGGTGCTCAACACGATTTTTCTGGTGCGCGAGATCCGGCGCAATGAGCAGCACGACACGTTTATCAACGCGGTCACGCACGAGTTGAAAACGCCGGTAGCTTCGATGCGGCTGTATCTGGAGACGCTGAAGACGCGCGAGATCGACGACGAGAAGCGCAAGCACTTCTACGAGATTATGCTGGCCGATAGCGACCGGCTATTGAACACCATCGAACAGGTGCTGCGCGCGGGGAAGGCGCCGTCGCGGCATCTGCTGCACCGTTCACGGATTGACATGACCGCCGTGGTGCGGGAGTGCCTCGATCTGGCGCGGCTGCGGCATCATCTTCCGGCGGAAGCCCTGCGATATGAGGAGTCGCTGACGCCGCACGAATCGGCGGTGGTGGTTGGCGACGATGACGATTTGAAAGCGGCGATCTTGAATTTGTTCGACAACGCGATCAAGTATTCGGGACAGGAGGTTTGTGTAGTGGTGGAGTTGGCCGTGCTCGACGGCGGGCGGGTGGCGGTACGCGTGAAAGACCAAGGCGTGGGAATTTCCCCGGCGGAGTTGAAGCGAATCTTCCGGCGATTTTACCGGGTGCCCGGCACCGTGGCGATGCGGGTGAAGGGTACGGGGTTGGGGCTTTTCATCGTGAGATCAATCGCGAAGAAGCATGGAGGCAAGGCATTCGCGGAGAGTGAAGGCGCGGGGCGTGGCAGCACATTCACGCTGCTTTTGCCGCTGGCGCCGCGGCAATAACGTGCAGCCCGCGATGTACAAGGTCCTGGTGGTGGAAGACGAGCAGCATCTTGCCGAGGGGCTGAAGTTCAATCTGGAAGCCGAGGGTTACGCCACCGAGGTGGTGGAGAGCGGTGAAGCGGCGCTGGATCTGCTGTCGCGCACGCCGCCGGAGTTCGATCTGGTGGTGCTGGACGTGATGCTGCCGGGTAAGAACGGTTTCGAGGTGGTGTCGGAACTGCGCACCGCGGGTCAGTTCGTTCCAGTGTTGATGCTGACCGCACGCAATCGTCCCGAAGATGTGCTGCAAGGCTTCACCGCGGGGGCCGACGACTATTTAGCAAAGCCATTCGAACTAGCGATTCTGGTGGCGCGCATCCGCGGGCTGCTGCGGCGGCACTCGTGGCTGAGTATGCGGACGGTTCCGCAAGTGCCGGTGCAATCGGCCGACGACCGGTTTTCCTTTAGCGGGAAGACGATCGATTTCGATTCGATGGAACTGCGGGCGGAGGGCCGCACGCTGCAGTTGACGTTGATGGAGGCGAATCTGCTGCGCTATCTGATCAAATATCAGGGCAAGGCGGTGTCGCGGAAATCGATGCTGGAAGATGTTTGGGGCGTGCATGAAGATACCGACACGCGCGCCATCGACAACTTCATCGTTCGGCTGAGGCGGTATATCGAAAAGGAGCCGGGTAAGCCGCGACACGTGCTGTCGGTGCGGGGCGTTGGATACCGGTTTGTTGCGGAGCCGGCTGACGGTGGTTCAGAGGGCGGCTAGGCGAGCCTGCTACAATCCGCATGGAAGCTATTCCTGGCCGGTGCTGGGTACGGGCTTCAAACCCGGTGTGCGGCGCCTTTGGTGTCGCGGTGGGTTCGACTCCCACTAGCTTCCGCCAGATATGGCAATTACTAACTTCTACTCCACCAATCGGCTCCGAAGGGCTTTACTCACTGCTTCAGATTTGGTGTGAACCTGAAGTTTTTCGTAGATACTTCTGAGATGGAAAGAAATGGTGTGCGGAGTAACCCCGAGCGCGGCGGCGGCCGTCTTGTAGCTGTGCCCATTCACTATCAACTTGAGTAGCCTGACTTGATGCGGTGTGAGTGTGTAGCTGCCCTGCTCACATAAACGCGTCTCGCTTAGCAACGTCCGGTGAGCCAAGGGATCAAGCGCGATTCCCGAGTTATTTCGATCTTTTACGGTATTATGCGGCAATCTAATTTCGATATTGAACGACATGTTTACCTGCTATTCGTGTCGCGCTTACCATAAGTCGGCTTCATGTTCAAGCGACGTCACTGGTAATAACACGCAGGCTTTTGTTTTCTTCCGTTACGGCGAAGAAAATCTATGAGTTACGGTTGAAAAAGCCCGAATAAATATCCTGGACATGGCGAAACATTTTTGCGCCCCGAGTGTTGAGTGCGGTTCATGATTCGACTCACCTCGCGCCATGGATCGTTCTTGCTCTGAGGCACATTAGCGCCGGCAAGCACTATCGGGGGCCAGGTGCGCTACGCGTTCATGTAGTTTTCACTACGCCCCGATTGTGACAAACTAGCGGGACACGGGTGAGGCGAATGTGCCATTGCAAAGAAAATGCCGAAAGACGGGAATATTCAAACAATTCGCGTGTTGTGGCTAACATAGAGTCCTGACCGTGGCTGACCAGGCCGCGGAGAGTTTCGGCGAAGTCGCACTGACGTATCTGGACGGGCTCTACAGTTATGCCATGAGCCTTTCGCACAATACGGCTGGAGCGCAGGATCTTGTTCAGCAGACGTGTCTACGCGCGATGCAGGCGTCGCGTCACCCGGTGCCGGGCACCAATATCAAGGCATGGTTCTACAAGATTTTGCGCAATGTATACCTGAATGAGAGGCGGCACGAGAATAGCAGCCCATTTGTGGAGTTGGACCCCGAGCCGGAAGAAAACGCGATTGCGCGCGCAAAATCGACCGACGACCCGCATTTGTCTTACGTGGCCAAAATCGAATGCCGGGACGTCCGCGCCGCGGTGGAAGGGCTGGCGCCGAAGTATCGCGAGGTAATCATGCTGCGGGAATTCGCGGAGCTTAGCTATCAGGAGATCGCCGACATTTTGGGTGTCCCTATCGGCACGGTGATGTCGCGGCTGGGCCGGGCGCGCGGAGAGTTGCGGATTTCGCTAGGTCAGGCAGGTCACGCATGAAGCCTTGCGAGGAGATGCGCCCCCAGATAGGCGCTTACCTGGACAATGAACTGCGCGGCCATGAGTTGAGCGACCTCACTCGGCATTTGAAGGACTGCGCAGCCTGCGTCGGCATGCTTGAGGACGAACGGCGCTTTCTCCAGGCCGTACGTTCGGCGCGCCCGCTCTATACGGCGTCGCCGGAGCTGCGCGCTTTGGCGGCAGGCATTATCGCTGGCGTCCAGCCGAAGCAGACCGCTCGCAGCTGGGGAGACCGATTTCGCGTATTCCTGGAGCGTGTCACCATCGTTGGGCCGCGAAATTTGTGGCTGAGCCCGCAGGCAGCCGCTGCCTTCGTGGTGATCCTGGCCGTTTTCGCCGGCGTCTGGATGCGTTTGCATCATCGCCCTTCGGACTTCGCGATGGTCGCTCTTAACGCGCACCGGCAGCGGATTAAGGGAAAACTCCCGCTGAATGTGCGCTCGGCATCGCCGGCAATTGTTGCCGCCTGGTTCCACGATAAGGTGCCGTTCCAGGTGAAACTGCCGCCCAACGAGGAGATGCCCGCGGGTCAGCGCGCGCCGTATCAGATCGATGGCGGAACGCTGGTGCCATACCGGAGCGGGAATTCCGCCTACATCGGTTATCACGTGCGCGGGAGACCGGTCAGCCTGCTGGTTCTTCCGACGCCCGCAGTGAAAATCACATCGCCCACCAAGACGGTGATGCGGAGGTTGACCATTTACTACGACACCATCGACGGTTTCCACGTGGTCACGTGGGCTGTTCCACGGGGAGTCACGTATGCGATGGTCTCCGACATCAGCGAGAATCCGAACCAGGCATGCATTGTCTGCCACGCCAGCCCGAAGGAACGCGGCTTCATGCAGAAGTTAATCAAGCAGTAGGTCAGCCGCAGGTGTCGCGCGCTACACGGAGAGTTCGTGGATCTCTTCCGCGCTCAGGCGGAAGGTCGTGGCACCGATAACTCCGTCTATTTGGTTGGCAGAACGCACACCAACGATCGCGGCCGTTACCGCGGGGTGGCGAAGGGTCCAGGCGATTGCAACTTCACCGGGGGTGAGGCCGTGACGGTCGCCGATGGCGCGCAGCTTATCGACAATCGCCAGGTTGTGCGTCAACTTGGGTTCCTGGAAGTTGGGCGTGCGTTTACGGAAGTCGTCATCAGGGAGCGCGGCGATGCGCTCGCGCGTCATCTTACCGGTGAGCAGGCCGGATTTCATCGGGGAATAGACGATCACGCCGATATTGTTTTGCCGGGCATACGGCAGGATGGATTCTTCAATCTCGGGAGACACCAGCGAGTAGGGCGGCTGCAGCGAGGTGATGGGCGCGATGGGTTGAACGCGGCGCATTTGATCCGCGTTGAAATTGGAAACGCCGATCCAGCGCACTTTCCCGGCTTTCTTAAGCTCGGCGAGAGTCGACCAGCCCTCTTCAATATCTTCCTCGGGCTCGGGCCAGTGAATCTGGTAAAGATCGATCACATCGACTTTAAGACGCCGCAGACTGGCTTCACATTCGCGACGGATGGAATCGGCCTTCAGATTCTTGCCGATTTCGCGCTTCTCATTCCAGACGCGTTCGCATTTGGTGAACACGTAGGGACGGTTGCGGCGGCCTTCGAGCGCGCGCGCAACGACTTCTTCGGAGTGACCCAGGCCGTAAACGGCGGCCGTGTCGATCCAATTGACGCCTTTGTCGAGGGCGGCGCGGATAGCGTCGATGGAATCCCGGTCGTCCTGCGATCCCCATCCAAACGCCCAGCCCGAACCTCCGATCGCCCACGCGCCCACACCGATGGGAGTGAGGTGCAAATCACTGTTGCCGAGTTGTCGTTTTTCCATGTCTTGAATTTAGTCTAGCCGAGGCTTCGAAAGACTTACGATGAACCCCGCAAGAGTTGTGGCGGCGGCCACCAAAGCCCAGGCGGTCAGGCGGTCCTGGCCGATGAGGAAGCCGGCGAGCATAGGAGCGGTGATCTGCGCGATGGAGAAGAGCGACTGAGTCAATCCGAGAACCACGCCTTGCTCTTCGCGGTGAGCTTTTTGAGTGACCAGGCTGGTGACGGCGGGCCGCAACACTCCGGTTCCGTAGGAATAGACGCCGCTGCCGATCAGCAGACTGGGAATGCGGTGACTGAAGGCAATGGCGACGGCGCCGACGGTTGCCGTGAAGAATCCGCTCCAGACCAGCTTGCGTTCGCCGAACCATCGCACTAAACGGCCCATCAACGCTCCCTGCAGAATGATGCCGAGAAATCCGATGTAACCGAACACGTAGCCGACCTGCTTGGGGCCGAAGGGCTGGCCTTGCCAGGTGAAACGGCGCTGGGCGAACAGGGCAAAGCCGCTGACGAAGGTAGCGAATGAAAAGGCGAACAGGAAGAATTCGATCAGCAGCGAGCGAAGTTCGGGTCGCGCGAAATATTGGACGTAGCCTTTAAAATCGAGCACGCCTAACCGTGCCGGGCTGTTCGCGTCATCGGGTGAGAGCCCGGCGGGCCGCGGAGGATTCGCGGGAAGTAGAAAGTAAGTACACAGAATGCTTGCCGCGGAGAGAGTCGACGCCGCGTAGATCGGATACGTATAGCCATACTGCGATAGGAATCCGGAGACTGCCGGGCCGATGAGAAAACCGATGCCGAAGGCGATACCGATGACGCCGAAAGAACGCGCGCGATTCTCCGGCGCGGTGACGTCGGCGATATAAGCTTGCGCGAGGGAAAGATTCCCGGCGGTCAGTCCGTCGATCACGCGCGAAAGGAAGACCACCCAGAGCACGTGCGCCTGCGACAGAATGAGAAACCCGGCGAGAGTCCCAATCTGGCTGACGATCAGCACGGGACGGCGGCCCACGCGGTCTGAGATGCGTCCGAGGATGGGTCCGGCAATCAATTGGCAGGCGGCGTAGGAGGAGATCAAAAGGCCGACCACGGTGGGGGATGCGCCGAGGTTCTCCGCATAAAACGGAAGCAGCGGAAGGATGATGGTGAGGCCGAGAATATCGACCAGTACGATCAGAAAGATCGGCAGCAGCGGTGAGTCGCGGAGTCCGTTTTTGCTCACGAGTTCTGAAGCAGGGGGCGTCAATAGTTCACGATCGAAGCGAAGGAAATCGGGTCAAGGCTCGCGCCACCGACCAGCACCCCGTCGATCTCCTTCTCAGCCATCAAGATTTTCACGTTATCGGGCTTGACGCTGCCGCCGTATAGAATGCGGACGGCGGCGGCGAGCTCAGGCCCGAATTTCGCGCGGGCTTGGGCGCGGATCACAGCGTGCGCTTCCGACGCTATTTGAGGGGTGGCGACTTTGCCGGTTCCGATGGCCCACACGGGTTCATAAGCGATGACGATGCGGGCGAACTGTTCCGGTGTGAGACCGGCGATGCCGCCTTGGAACTGCTCGACGAGCACGGCTTCGGTGCGATTCGATTCACGCTCGTCAAGCCGTTCGCCAACGCACACAATCGGGGTGAGATGGTTCTCCAGGGCGGCGACGGTTTTGCGCAGCACGTCGGCCTCAGTCTCGTTGAAATACTGACGGCGCTCGCTATGCGCAACGATGACGTGCGTGCAGCCGATGGAGCGGAGCATAAAGCCGGAGACCTCTCCGGTGACGGCACCCTCTTTACCCCAATAGAGATTTTGCGCGCCGATCTGAACCAGGTGGTCCGCAGCCTCCTGCACCGCCGCGGGCAGATTTGGGAACGGCGGGCAGATGACGATTTCGCAATGATCGGACGCGGCGACCAGGGGCTTGAACTGCTCAAAAAACGAGTGGGTGTCGGCCGGCGTCTTGTACATTTTCCAATTGCCGGCCATTACAGGCTTTCTCATAGTAAGTCAGGTAGAAAACTGGTTCCTTTCGAAATGCGGGCGCCGAAGTTTTGAGCGACCGTTTGGCCGACATCGGACAAGGTTGCGCGCGTGCCGAGATCAACGCCCGTGCGCACGTGCGGCCCCGAGGCGAGCAGCGGCACGTATTCGCGGCTGTGATCGGTGGAGGGCGTGGTGGGGTCGCAGCCGTGGTCGGCGGTGATGATGGCGAGGTCGCCGGGGTCCAGCTCCTGGTGGAAAGCAGGCAGCCACGCGTCGAACTCCTCGAGGGCGCGGGCGTAACCTTCCACATCGTTTCGATGGCCGTATTGCTGATCGAAATCGACCAGGTTGACGAAGATCAGACCGGGTTGGCGCTGGTTGATGGCGGCGAGAGTCTGGCGCATACCGTCGGCGTTACTCTTGGATTTATCGGACGCGCCAATGCCCCGCCCCAGAAAGATGTCGGAAATTTTGCCGACGCCGTGCACGAGCACATTGCGCTCTTGAAGGCGATCGAGGAGCATGCCGGCTGGCGGGGCAATTGCGAAATCCTTACGATTCGGCGTGCGTTTGAAGTGGCCGGAGGTCCCCGTGAATGGGCGGGCGATTACGCGTCCAACTTCATACGGGCCGCGCAGAAGATCGCGGGCACTTTGACAGATGCGATATAGCTCGGTGAGCGGCACGACGTCTTCGTGAGCCGCTACCTGAAACACGCTGTCGGCCGATGTATACACGATGGGCGAGCCTGTGCGGACATGCTCGTCGCCAAGCTTCTGAATGATTTCGGTGCCCGAGGCCGCGATGTTTCCGAGGGTGCGGCGGCCGATCAGATTTTCAAACGGTGAGAGGATCTCCGGCGGGAATCCATGGGGAAAAAGGGGCAGTGGTTTCTCCAAATGGATACCGGCCATCTCCCAATGACCAGTGGTCGTGTCTTTGCCGGGCGAGGCGAGGGCGCAACGCCCGTAAGCGGCGGGCGAGGACGACGACGGAATGGACGGGAGCGGTTTCAAATTTCCGAGCCCGAGGCGTTGAAGGTTCGGCAGGGCGAGCGGCCGTTGACGGTCGATGTTGCCGAGGGTGTCGCTTCCCGAATCGCCATAAGCGGCGGCGTCCGGCATAGCGCCGATGCCAACGCTGTCCAGAACAATCCAGATGACACGGGAAAACACAATTTCCAAAGTAGCATCTTAATTCGAAGGGATTGTGAAATCGGTTCGAACCGACTCGTCTCCGGTGTTGCCTTACTTCGGGTTTTCGCGTACCTTGAGGGGCATGGAAGTGCATTTCACCCCGGACACGCAAGCGCAGCTAAACCAGTTCGCCGCCCGCCAAGGCAAAGCCGCCGAACAGGTGGCGGAGGAAACCGTTGCCCGCATGCTGGGCTTGGGCCGACCCGGAGAGAGGCAAGGCACCCGCAAACTTGTCAGCTAAAGGATCGTTCTACTTTGCGCCAAGGGGATCTTCTCACGTTGCGCCGACATTCGAACCGACTCGTTTGACAAGAGTGACCCGGAGTCAATACACTCATTAATTAGAGTTAGTTTGTGGCGGTGGGAAATGTGTACGCCAGAAATAAGACTTAAACAGCAATGGGCTTCGTCGATCTCGCGCATGCGATTTAGACGAGGCACGGGGGTGCGCTTTCTCGAGTAGTCGCACCGCGGCCGGGGTGCCGCAATCCCGATTCAGATTTTTCAGCACGGTCCCGCACGGCCTTTTTTCGCTTTTTTTCCCCGACGATTGCCACCTTTGTCATAAGCCTTTAACTGGAATCACGCGTATTCCGGTATGTGCGGCGTGTTTGCGCCAGCCGGAACCGCTGTCGGCCGATTATTTTTGCGTAAGCTGCCGAACGCCGTTTCAAAATCAATTTCCCTTGGATGAGCACGGGCAGTGTGCGCTGTGCCGCAGCGGGTTGCGCGGATTTGATGCAGCGTATTGCTTCGGTGCTTACGACGGCAAGCTTCGCGACCTGATTCATTTATTCAAATACCGGCGGATGAAGCCGCTGGCTGGAGCGCTCGGGAAACTGCTGTCTTCGGCGTTGCCGCGCGATCTGCAGTTCGATGCGATTGTGCCGGTTCCGATGCACTGGCGGAAACGGTTCGCGCGCGGATTCAATCAGGCGGACCTGCTGGGCCGCGGCATCGCCCGGCGTTGCGGTCTTCCGGTACAGCAGAGTCTGGTGCGGCGGAAATCGGCCAAGGTGCAGGCCGGCCTTTCGCATGCGCAGCGAAGATTGAACGTGGCATCGGCCTTCGCGATCGCGCGCAAAGCCAAAGTGACGGGGCTCCGAATCTTATTAGTTGACGATGTGATGACAACGGGCGCGACGGCGAGTGCCTGCGCCTTTCTTTTGAAACGGGCAGGGGCGAAATCGGTAACGCTCTTGACTTTGGCGCGTGTCGATCGCCGGTGGGCAGTGGATTCAGCTGGCGCAAAATTCTCAGGAGCTTCCTAGATGGCAACTTCGACCAGATTGCAAAAGCCGGTACTTGTGTTGAATGCGAGTTATGAACCCATCAATGTCTGCGCCGCGCGGCGCGCACTGGTGCTGGTTTTGAAGGGCGTTGCGTCTACCGAAGAAACGTCGATGCACTTCGTGCATTCCTCGCGGCGGGCGATGAACGTGCCGTCGGTGATCCGGCTGCTGGAGTATCGACGCATTCCGCATCAGACCCGGGCGCTGTCGCGGAAGAATATTCTGATGCGCGACCGGTATACGTGCCAGTATTGCCACAAGACGGTGCCTTCGGCGGAGATGACGCTGGACCATGTGATTCCGCGGTCGCGCGCCGGCGAATCGGCCTGGGAGAACCTGGTGGCCTGCTGCCATCAGTGCAATAACCGCAAGGGTTGCCGCACGCCGGAAGAGGCGGGGATGAAACTGGCGCGGCAGCCGCGGCCGTTCAGCTTGCATACCAGCCGGCATCTGATGCGGTTGCTGGGCAAGAGTGACGAGCAGTGGCGGAAGTATCTGTTCTACTGAAACGGTTTTTAGAAAAGCCCGCCCCAAACTTCGGTAAGATCACTACCGGATGTTTATCAGACGCCTCACGCTGAAAAAGCTTCTCTCTTTCAACGACAGCACAGTTGAACTTCGCCCGTTGAACGTGTTGATAGGCGCAAACGCAGTAGGCAAAAGTAACCTGATCGAGGCGATAGGCCTGTTGCAGGCCGCACCGAGCAGTCTAGCCAGCGCGGTACTTCGTGGAGGTGGAATCCGGCAGTGGCTGTGGCTGGGCGATCCGGTGCCGTCTCCGATAGCGACACTTAAGTGCGAGTTAACCGTCGAAAATGCGCAGCGGCCCGGGCCTTTCCTGTACGAACTTCAGTTTTCGGAACAAGCCAGCGGCTTCGTAATTCTAGAAGAAGAGCTAGAGAACAGCCGCGCGGAAGTCGGGAACGGAAATCACACCCCGTACTTTGAGCGATCGGCGGGCAGGGTTCAGTTCGGAAGTGAATCGTCGGAGTTGCCGCTTACGGAATCAGTTCTCTCGCGTTTCAAGAGTCCTATAGATCCAACACCGATCAGCCAAGTTGGCCGTGACTTCGAACGGATCAGGATCTACCGGGAGTTTAAAACTGGGCCAGGTTCGCCGAGCCGTCATGGGATTTCGACGTCGATACCCAAAGACGCACTGATGGATGGAGGGGACAATCTTGCATTGGTACTCAATGAACTCGATTTTCTCGGCGTTCATGATCGCATCCGAGATTACCTTCGGCGGTTTTGTGAGCGTTTCGATGATGTCAAGGTTCGTGTGGGTGCAGGCATCGCGCAAGCATTTTTGCGGGAGGCGGGACTTGCGGAAATGCTCTCGTCCCTTAGGATGTCGGACGGAACGCTAAAATTCCTCAGTCTGCTCACGGCCCTGTTCCACCCGGCGCCGGCATCACTGATGTGCATTGAGGAGCCGGAAGTAGGCTTGCATCCAGACGCGCTTCAACTAGTAGCCGAGGCTCTGACCGAAGCGTCGGAGCGGATGCAGTTGATTGTCACGACGCACTCAGAAGCTTTAATCGATGCGCTTTCGCCTGATGCAGTGCTGGTATGCGAGCGTGATTTTGATAACGGCACGCAGTTCAAACGGCTATCAAAGGAAAATCTAGAAGAATGGCTGAAGGACTATTCATTGGGCCAACTATGGCGCAATGGCGAAATTGGCGGAGGCCGGTGGTAGAGTGCCACGAGAGATTCGCATTTATTTTGAAGGACATCCCCAACTGAAGTCCGGATTCGCGGCATTCTTCTCGGAAATCGTAAGGCTAGCGCGAGCGGAGCGGCGTGCTGTTACTTTCATAGCGACCAACGGGAGCCCGGCGAGGGATCATGAAAAGAGTCGCAAAACGCACCCAACTGCTTGGAATGTCCTGCTGCGCGACAGTGAGGGCCCGGACATTCCGGCGCATTCGGATTCCGTATTTTGGATGGTCGAGATGATGGAGTCCTGGTTCCACGGCGACAAGGAAGCGCTTAGCCGGTTTTACGGAGAGGGATTCAATATCGGTGCTCTGAAGGTCAATCCGCGAGTCGAAGCGATTTCCAAAAAAGACCTGGTTGACGGATTGAGCGCCGCTACCCGACAAACCAGTAAGGGAGATTATTTCCGGCATAAACGCGCTCACGGGTCAGCCTTGCTTTCTGCGATTGACGCCGGCAAAGTTCAAGAGGCCGCCCCGAATTGCCGCAAGATGTTCACGGCCTTGCTTGCCGAGTTGCGGTAAGGGAGCGGCGAATATCCTACAATACTGCTGTCCGGTTAATGTCTGGTTAAAACTTGTAATCCCCCGCGGGAATGTCCGCCAACCGGAACTGGCCCTGGTTGTCGGTAACCACTCTCTTACCTAATGGATCGACCTGCACCAGCGCTCCCTGAAGTGAAGAGCCTGCCGCATCTTTCGCCGTTCCCGAGAGAGTTCCTTTGGTGTCCTGGGCCGCTGCGGGTTGGTCGTAAGACAATGCGCACACAAAGAGGGCGGTCGCCATCCGAAGTTGTCTGCTGTTCACTATGGTTCGCATGGGGTCTGTCACGTTGAAATGGTACGGAGAGAGTGATGAATTGTGAATGACGGTCAAGTTACAATTCGGTCGGCTTCGGTATCAACGTTTTGGAGACAAGGATCCGCAAAGAAAGCTAAAATCTTTCACCAAGATTTCAGGTTTGGCGCTTACAATCTCGGGCGGTTCCGCGGGCAATCCGCGTGCAATCGACGATGCTGTCCAGCAAGTGTTTACAGCAAAATGGGCTTCTCTGCTTTACTCAGGGTTAGGCGATGATGATAGGGTGCCAATCCACTTCGTGACCGCCCCCGCGGTGTTGCCGCAATCATGAGAAAGCACCTGGCGCGGACCTGCGCGGCTCTATGCACCGTAATGGCGGCCGCGGCGCAAACAACTCCTCTGCAAATGCAAATCAATCTGCAGGACGCTCTCGCGCGGGCGCGCAAGTATGGATCTCAGATACAAACCGCCAACATCGCCGCGGCCCTGGCGAGGGAAGACAGAGTGCAGGCGCGCGCGGCCATGCTGCCGTCGTTGAACGCGTTTAACCAGTTCATCTATACCGAGGGGAACGGGACGCCGTCGGGCGTGTTCGTCGCCAATGATGGGGTGCACGTGTACAACGAGCAGGCGCAGGTGCATCAAGAGCTGCTCGCGGTGTTCCGACGCGCGGAACTTCGGAGGGCTCAAGCCGCGGAGGCGGTGGCCAGGGCGAAGGTAGATGTCGCAACGCGCGGGTTAAACAGCACAATCGTTCAGGATTACTACGCAATCGTAGCGGCACAGCGCAAGCTGGTGAACGCGCAGCGGAGCGTGGAGGAAGCGCAGGAGTTTCTGGATATTTCGCGGAAACAGGAAGCGCGCGGCGAGGTAGCCCACGCGGACGTTATCAAAGCGCAACTGCAGTTGCAACAGCGCCAGCGCGATTTGCTGGAAGCTCAGCTTACGGCAGATAAGGCACGGATTACTCTGGCCGTGCTGATTTTTCCGGGACTGCGCCAGGACTACTCGGTCGTGGATGACCTGCAAAGCATCGCGCCGTTGGCAACGTCGACAGAAGTTCAAAGCGCGGCGACGCTGAAGAGCCCGGACCTCCGGGTGGCGCGCTTTAGCGTGCAGCAGGCGGGTTTCGATGTCGCGGCTGCGCGCTACGCGTACTTGCCTTCGTTCGCGCTCGATTTCTATTACGGAATCAATGCGAACCAATTGGCGGCACGGTTCCCGTTGCGCAACGAGGGCGGCCCGGTAGGCGTTGGGCCACTTCCGTATCGCCAGAATCTGGGCTACTCCGGGCAGGTGACCCTCAACGTTCCAGTGTGGAATTGGGGTGCGATCCGCAGCAAAGTAAAGCAGGCGGCGCTGCGGGAGCAGCAGGCGCGGCTCGATTATTCAATCGCAGAAAGGCAATTGCAAGCCACCATCGCCACCGCTTACGAAGAGGCGCGTATCTCAAAAGAACAGCTCGATTCACTGCAGAGTTCGGCCACTCTTTCGGCAGAAAGTCTGCGGCTGATGCTGTTGCGGTACCGTTCGGGGGAGTCGACGGCACTCGAAGTAGTGGATGCGCAGACCACTTTGACCACGGCGCGGAATACTTACGACGACGGGCTGGTGCGGTACCGCGTTGCCCTCGCGACGGTGGAGAGCCTGATGGGGAGATTGCAATGAGATACGGAATTGCGCTGTGGGGATTTGCGTTGGTGCTCGGCGGCTGTGGCTCAAAGAAGGAAGAAGCCGCGCCGGAAGCTGTCGCGCGCGTGCAAGTGGCCGCGGTGGAGCGGGAACCCATTAACCGGCTGGTGGCGGCCGAGGCGATTCTTTATCCGATCAAGCAGACCAGCGTCACTTCGAAGATCAGCGCTCCGGTGAAGAACTTTCTGGTAACTCGTGGAGATCATGTCAAGCAGGGGCAGTTGCTTGCGGTGCTGGAAAATCGGGATCTGGCGGCAGCAGTAGCGGACGCGAAGGGCGCTTACGACCAGGCATCGGCAGCGTTCCTGCTGACCACGCGCGGTACCATGCCGGAGGATTTGACCAAGGCTGAAACGGACGTGAAGACGGCTCAGCAGACCGTGGACGCAGCTCGGAAGCTGTACGAAAATCGCCTGGCATTGCTGAAAGAGGGAGCGCTGGCGCAAAAACTGGTGGACGACGCTCACGTCGCGCTGGTGCAGGCGCAGAGCCAGCTCGCGACGAGCCAGCAGCACCTCCAATCATTGCGAAGCGTCAGCCGCACCGAACAGGTGAAAGGCGCGCAGGCGCAGGTGGATTCGGCACGCGCCAAGTATCAAAGTGCGCAGGCGCAATTAAGTTATGCGGAGATCCGGAGCCCGATCAATGGAATTGTTTCCGACCGGCCGATCAATGTTGGCGAGATGGCGTCAAGCGGCAACGCGATTATCTCGCTGGTCGACATTTCGCAAGTGGTGGCGCGCGCCAACATTCCGATTAAGGATGCGGCGGCGCTGCGTGCCGGGAAGAGCGCGACCATTACGTCGCCCGATGGCGGGGAAGTTGCGGGCAAGGTGACGGTGGTGAGTCCGGCGGTGGATGCGAATACAACGACGGTCGAAGTCTGGGTGCAGGCGGCGAATCCGCTGGAACGAATGAAGCCCGGGACCACCGTGAAGGTCTCCATTCTGGCGGAAACGATTCCGGATGCGGTGGTGGCTCCGGTCGCCGCGCTGCTCACCGCGGACGAAGGCGGCGACAAGGTGATGGTGGTCGGTTCGGATTCGCTGGCGCACGAGAAAAAAGTGGAAGTGGGCGTGCGTGAGCAGGAGAAGGCGCAAATTCTGAAGGGCGTCTCAACCGGTGAGCGAGTGGTGACGGTGGGCGGGCTGGGACTGGAAGACAAGGCCAAGGTCATCGTGGACAAAGCGGGCGCGGCGGCGGAGAAAGAGACGCATGAGTGAGCGTGAACTAGCGGAGCGGCCGGGCACGTCAGGCACAACCGAAACGGCAGACCAGGAGCACTGGAGCGCGCGGTACTCCAGCCCAATTATCTTCGTCATTTTGACGCTGATCGCGATGGGAGTATATCTCGCATTCTCGATTCCCGTCGCCGTGTTCCCGAACACGAACTTCCCGCGAATTGTGGTCGGCGTGGACAACGGCGTAATGCCGATCGACCAGATGCAGGTGGTGGTCACTCGCCCGCTGGAAGAGGCGCTGAACAGCGTGCCGGGTCTGGTTACGATGCGGTCGCTGACCAGCCGCGGTTCCGCCGAAATAAACCTTAATTTCAATTGGAACGTCGATATGTTCCAGACGCTGCAACTGGTGAACGCGGCGATTGCGCGGGTTCAGGGAACGCTTCCGCCTACGGCGAAACTTACGGCGAACCGCCTCACATTCGCAGCCTTTCCGACGATCGGCTATAGCCTGACTTCGAAGAACGTTCCGATGACCCGGGTTTGGGAACTGGCGAATTACACCATCAAGCCGCGCCTGAACCGGGTTGCCGGTGTCGCGACGGTGGTCGTCCAAGGAGGCGAGGAGCCTGAATTCGAGATTCAGCCCAGCGCTGCCAAGCTACTGCAGACCCAGACCACGGTGCCGAATCTTCTGGATGCGGTTGCTAAAAGCAATTTGATCGATTCTCCGGGGCTGCTGGAACACAATCACCAGCTCGCGCTCACGCTGGTCAGCGGTCAGGTGCGGACACCGGAAGAGATCGCGAATATTGTGGTGAAGACTTCGCCGGCGGGTATTCCGGTGCGCATTGGCGACGTGGCCACGGTGCATCCATCGGTGCGTCCGGTTTATACCGTGGTCACGGCGAACGGCAAGCCGGCGGTGCTTCTGAATCTGTTTCGACAGCCGACGAGCAACACGGTGACGGTGGCGGATGGGGTGCACGCGGAGATCGCGTCGCTGAAGAAATCACTGCCGCCTGGGATCGATCTGCAGCCTTTCTACGATCAATCGGAGCTGGTGCGCGATTCCATCAAGAGTGTGCGCGATGCGATTCTCATCGGGCTGGTGCTGGCGGCAATCATTCTGGTTTTGTTCCTGCGCGATTGGGGCAGTTCCCTGGTAGCGGGGCTGGTGATTCCAGCCACGATCGCGATCACGATGATTGCGTTGCGCCTAATGGGTGAGAGCTTTGACCTGATGACGCTGGGCGGGCTGGCGGCGGCCGTCGGGCTCATTATCGACGATGCCATCGTGGTGGTAGAGAACATCGTCCTGCATCGTGATTCGGGCCAGGGCCGGGGGGCGGCGATCCGCAGCGCGATCAAGGAAGTCCGCGTGCCGTTGCTTGGGTCGACGATTACGCCGATTGTTGTGCTGCTGCCGCTGGTGACGATCACGGGCGTGACTGGGACGTTTTTCCGCGCGCTGGCGGCAACGGTCGGGATTGCGCTCCTGACATCGCTCGCGCTGGCGCTCACCTGGACGCCGACGCTGAGTCATTTCCTGCTGCGCGATAAGCCCAAGAAGACGGGAGACGGGCCGCCGGCGCACGAGAACGGCGCCATCATGAAGCGGCTCAGCAACACTTATGAGCGCGTGATGAAGTTGGCTCTGGCACATCCGCTCATCCTGACGGTCCTGTGCATCGCGCTCGTGGCGGCTTCGTATTTCTGTTATCGCTCCCTCGGCACGGACCTTCTGCCAGCGATGGACGAAGGGGGGTTCATTCTGGATTACCTGATGCCGGCGGGATCGTCGCTGAACGACACCAATCGCGTGATCACCGGCGTCGAAAAGCTGATACGATCGGTGCCCGAAGTTGAGGGCAGCTCCCGGCGCACGGGTCTGCAACTCGGCCTGTCGAATGTCACCGAAGCGAACAATGGCGATGTTTCCGTAAAGCTGAAGCACGACCGCAAGCGAAGTGTGAATGAAGTGATTGCGGACCTGCGTGCCAAAGTAAACAAGCAGTATCCGGAGCTGGACGTGGAATTTATTCAGCTCCTGCAGGATATGATTGGCGACCTAACCAGTTCGCCGAATCCGATCGAGATCAAGATGTTTTCGCCGAATGCCGCGCTGCTGCGAACCTGGGCGCCGAAAGTGGGCGACGCGATCAAGGCGATGTCCAGCGTCAAAGACGTAAAGAACGGAATCGAAAACACGATCAGCGGTCCGGCGATCATATTCGATGTCGACCCGGTGGTGGCGGCGCGCGCCGGCTTCACGCCGCAGGAGATTGAGCTCGACGCGAGCGCGTTGATGCAAGGAGAACCGGTGCCCACGCCGGTGGTCGTGAACGGGCGCTCGTACACGCTGCGCATCCGGTTCCCGAATGAAACGCGGGCATCGCTCGACAGCGTCCGAAATACCATAGTGACCAGCAGCACAGGAAAAACGGCAACCCTCGGCACACTAGCGACATTTCGCGAGGAACCGGGCCAAACGGAAATCCGTCGCGAAAATCTGTTGCTGAATGTGGCGGTAACGGGAAGATTGGAAGGCATCAGCTTGGGGCAGGGTGTGGCCGCCGTACAAAAAACCGTCGCCGCGCTGTACGTTCCATCATCCATTCGCATTGAATACGGAGGCACGTACGAGGAGCAACAGAAATCATTTCACGATCTGCTGATCGTGCTGGCGCTGGCCATCGTGCTGGTGTTTACGGTGCTGCTGTTCGAGTTCGGAAGTTTCTCGGCGCCGATCGCGATTGTGGCTTCGGCGCTGCTCTCGACGTCGGGCGTTTTCCTGGCGCTGCTGGTGACTGGGACCACGTTCAACATCTCCTCCTTCATGGGATTGATTATGGTGGTCGGGATCGTGGCGAAGAATGGAATTCTGCTGCTGGATGCGGATCAGAAATTTCGGAGGGAAGGCGCGACGGCGCGCGATGCGATGATCGAGGCGGGCGAGCGCCGGCTGCGGCCGATTTTGATGACGGCCCTGGCGACCATGGCGGGTATGGCCCCGCTGGCGATGGGCTGGGGCGCGGGATCGCAGATGCTGCAGCCGCTGGCGATTTCGGTGATCGGCGGAGTGCTGGCGTCGTTGGTGCTGTCACTGGTGGTGACGCCGACGGTGCATTACTTTCTGGCGCCGAAGACGGAAGCGGCGTGAGGACAGGCCGAATTTCAGGCTGACACAAACAATGATTTACGGCGTCGTTTGGTTGTTGCGACAAATCCCATTGAGGAGTGTTTCGCCCAGCGTGTCCGGGATGACACTCTCCCATTGACCGCCTTCAGGGCTCCTACCCAGGAGATTCCCCGAAGCATCATAGTTCGCAAATGATACGGTACGTATCTGGCGGGCACAGTTTAATTCATATTGCTGCAACGAATATGAACCGGCGGTTCCGTCTGGCATACTGCGGGCCTGCTTGATCCAGAGCTTGACAGAATCACTGTGCGAGTCGTCGAAGGTCTTCATGTCGACATAAATGTGTGGATTCTCTTGTGAATTGATTTCACGCCAGCGATCAATAGCATCGGCGTAGTCGGGAAAGCCATTCACGGCGCGACGAAACTCGGCGGCGGATGAGTGCCAATTGCCTGCGTTGAGATAGGCGTCTGAGCGTTTCATATAGATATCGGGAATCACAGTAGACGCCCAGAAGCCCCTTGCTACGTTATCGTGTAAAAACCCCTTCGAGAAGTCCTCGTATTTCATGGTCGGGAAGAACGTCTGGTTGAGTTTTCTCGCGACCGCTTCATCCGAGGCGATCTTGTACTCGGGATAGAGCGCTCGAAACTGGTTGATATTCATAAGCAAAGCCAGCCCGCCTGCCTGAAGAGAGATCGCAGTCGTGAGGTCACGAATGGCAAAATCCCACTGCTGCGTTTTCATATAGGCATCGGCACGATTCTCGTAGCTGCTTGACTGCTGAAGCTCACGCTTCTTGTTTTCGATGGCCTTGTCGAAATCTGCAATCGCCCCATACCTATCACCAAGTTGCATTTTCGCCAGTGCACGGTCGTTGTACGCCCCCGCATCCTTCGGGTTGAGGGTGAGGATTTTGTTGTAGTCGGGAATGGCCTGTTGGAACTTCTTGAGTTCGTAATATACTTGGAGGGTGTCCCAGTCGTAGTTGAAGGTTGAACGGCGGTGGCCGAGCCGGTTCGATAGAATCGATTCGCCAAAAACAATCCTTCGAAAGGGGACACCACCGCCGTGAAGAAAACGTACCACATCGTCAATCGGGAAGAGA
>JBBROU010000023.1:0-47146 GCA_038229055.1 Bryobacterales bacterium
CCGTCATAAAATTGAGGCAAAGGTAAAGACACAGGGCTCCGCTTAATCTCATATTTCCTCTCATGTTGATCTGGTCAGCTTCCCGCGGCGCGGCGAGGAACACGTCAAAGCGCTTTTAGAAAGCATAGGGAAATCCCACGCACTTTGCAAGGACTTCGCTCGCGGCAACAACTCTGCTTGTGGATGCGTTGCAAGAATCTGGAAGGTAGCTCTCACGTCGACAACGGCGGGCCTCCTCCTTTGGGTCGCTCGTGAGGCGCTGGCTCGTTTCAGGTTTCGCCGGTGGATCGACGTTGGATACTAGCAGCGTACTCTAGAGAGAGATTGCCCCCCAAGTCGTTTTGATCCAGCACGCTGAAAAAGGCGTGCTTCTGTCAAACCGTGGATTTAGACGCACTGGCCACATCACACCCAAGGATATGCCGGCGGTTTCGGCAGCAGGCGATCCACCACGAACGCGACCGCAAGTTGGAAACGTCCAGACAGCAACGGCAGATTCGCCGCCAGTGATAATGCCGTAAGTTGAGAAAGTTGCGGCGACGCGTCGATCCGGGGCTCATTGCGACCTTTAGAGACGGCCCGATTTGCTTAAGGACGCCATGCGTCCAGCAGAATGCTTCCAGATGCCTTCTCCTTAAAGCGATTTGGATTGGGAACGAGTGAAGGGCTATAAGGAAAAGATGGGTGCGTCCATTGCGATGTCTGCCATTCCTGGCAGGCTTTGGGGCAACGATTCTTAGCAATTTCGTAACTATCCTGTGCCATACTGGGCGGCAATGCGCCGCGAAATCATGATGCTCTCCTGCTTCATTGCAGCCACAGTTGTCTCCCGGGCGGCACCGAGCATTCAGATCTTCACCGACCGAACCTCTCCCCAGCCGCTAGGGACGGTAATCGGTGTCTCAGCCATGGCGAAAGACGAAGGCGAGCCGGAAAAGTACCGGCCCCTGATGAGATACCGGTTCAGCGTCGCGGAACAGGCAGACAAGTTCCGCATTGTCCGCGATTTCGGCCGCGAAAGCGAGTTTGCCTGGCGGCCCGAGTTGTACGAGCATGACGCCCGCGTCAAGGTGACCGTGCTCAACACGAAGACCAAACAGATGTCGGAACAGGAAATCCCCTTCCGCATCGTCGCCCGAGCGGAGGGACGCAATCCAGTCGCCGTTCACACATCGCATCCTCTGGTCGCGCTGTTTAGCTTTCCCGCGTGCCCCGACGGCAGCCAGTTTCGGGTCGCCTTCGAGCGACAGGGCGAGACGACGACGCGACGCACGGGCCTGGCCCCATGCCACGCCACGCACACCAGCAACCTGTACGTGGCCGGCATGCGCCCGGATTCCGGATACACACTCCGCGCTGAGATCCTGATCGGCGACCGGACAGAGGCGGGGGCGGCAGTTCCCTTCCGGACCGGCCTAATGAACGGCACGTTTGGGCGGTTCCGCGTCGCTGTGCCACCGACAGACCAGGCGAGCCGAGCTGAACCGTTCATCCTGTTCAGCTCACCGGGACGTCCGCACATGGCGGCGTTCGCTACCGATACGGAAGGCAATCTGGTCTGGTATCTTCCGTCCGCGGATTTACAAGTCACCCGGGCCCTTCCGGGCGGGCGCTTCCTGGCATTCGGCGACGAAGGGAAGGAAATCTCAGAGGTCGATCTGCTGGGAAACATGCTCCGGGAAACCCAGATCTCCCGCATTGCCGAGCAGCTTGCGCCGATGGGGATCAGTTCGGTTTGCAAGCCAAACGGTCAGCAGTGTGTGTCGGGCTTCCACCACGACGCGATCGGACTGCCCAACGGGCACATCATCGCAATCGGAACGCTGGAACGGGTGATTCCCGCGGGAGCCCAGGACTCTGAGGATCCGATCAACATCGCGGGAACGCTGCTCTTCGACCTGGACGAGGACATGCAGGTCAAATGGGTCTGGAATTCATTCGACCACCTGGATCTCAAGCGCAAAGCCAAGGGCGACAGCCATTGCCGCGGAACGAATGGGAACATGGCTTGCGCACCGATAAATCTGACTCCGGTCGCCAACGACTGGCTACACGGAAACGCCGTGTCCTACACTCGCGAAGACGGGAATCTGACGCTGTCGATGCCAGAGCAGGACTGGGTGATCAAAATCGACTACGCCCGCGGCAAGGGCAGCGGCAAAGTGCTCTGGCGGCTCGGGGACGAAGGCGATTTCAAAGCCGAGTCGGGCGACTCCAAGCCCTGGTTTTCCTATCAGCACGACGCGGCATTTCAGCCGCCCGGCTCCAATATGCTGGTGCTGCTCGACAACGGCCAGAGGCGGAAAGATAAGGATAAAGATAAGGATAAAGATAAGGACAAGGACAACAAAAAGGACGAGAAGGACAAAGATCCGGATTCGCGGGGCCAAGTGTGGAGGATCGACGAGAGTGCGCGAACCGCGACGCTGGTCACCAATGCCAACCTCGGCGTCTACGCACCGTTTATGGGATCGGCGCAGCGTTTGAATAATGGCAATTATCATTTCACAACAGCCGTTTTCAAAGACGGAACGGCGACAGGAAAGGCGATCGAAGTAACCCCGGACGGAAAAATAGTGTACGTTCTCGACACTCCGGGCAGCACCACGTACCGAAGCAATCGAGTGGCGGACCTCTATACGCCACCGGACCGATGAGCCGATTCCCGACCGTTAAGTCAGTTCCGAGCTTCGGCGCGATCAAAGCCCCCGATTTCATGTCCCACACGTCGACTCGGACTGAACCGGCGTAAGCGCCTCTTTCTGACCTCAGGGGACGGCCGCTTGGCTTCACCCTGAAGACCGTCCGGGCTTACCTTCTGAAGGAAGCCTTCCAGCAGCGCTGGGGAGCGGCCTTCGGAATATTTCCTGACCTCTTCCAACCAGGGTTCATACCAAAGCCATCGACCTTCGACATCAGCGGCGAAATGAGGCTTTCCCTTCGCGGCTTTAGCCTGAGCCAATTGCCAGGCAAAACGCTGGAAATGCGCGGCAGCCCCACCAAATCCCTCAAACATTTACAGCTCTATAAAAACCAGTTCTGGAGTCCACCTGGAGTCCATTTCCGGGTGCCGCGCTCTTCGCTACGGAATAACCGGGAGCAAAATGTACGACGCCTTGGCGCCTGTGTGGTGAATCTGGTTGTCGGCCGGTAGCCACTTTGTTTCATCATAGTTGTTGCCGCCGGTGTTCAGATTTCGATCGAAGCGTGGAAAGTTGCTGCTCGAGATTTCAAGCCGAATGCGGTGGCCAGGACCGAAGTAATTACTGGTGGCTTCAAGATCGATCGGGATCTGGTTCGCCTCGCCGGCTTTCATCCAAGCGGTTTTGGTGAACCCGTTCCGATAGCGGGCCCGCAGGATGCCTTCCTGCACGTTGTAAGCTTTGCCGTCGGGATAGACGTCGACTAACTTGGCGGTGAAGTCCGTGTCCTTGGCGCTGGACGTAGCGTAGAGCACCACTTTCAGCGGGCCGGTGACTTCCACGCCACGCGTCAGCACCGGAGTGGTATACACCAGAACATCCCGGCGGGTTTCCACCTCCGACTGATCGTAGCTTCCATCGGCATGGGGATCGCCAGTGCAACAGATCGGACCGCCGCGAGATGGCACCGGATTCCCGGGATCGTAAATGTAGCGGTCCACAGGTTCTTGCGCCGGAGCCTTATCGGAAAGCGTGCCCGTTCCGGACCGCGTATTTGCTTGGCCGTCGCTGTGCAGATAGTAACGCGTGTACTTCGTTCGCGCCAGCGGCCATTCCTGTTCACCGCGCCACTGATTTTTGCCCATGACGTACAGCATGAGCTTTGGCTGCCTGGTCACACCGTTGTCGATGCCCTTGAGCCAGTGGTCGAACCATTTCAAGTAGAGCGAGTAGTATTGGAAACGGGCGTCGCCGAGATCGCGGCCGCCGACGATGGTATGTTCGGATGTCCCGGCTTCAGACTGGCAGTGGTTCGTCGGCGAGATGACGGCGAACTGGTTGTCGCGTGCGAGCGCGCTCTCCGCATTGGTGCGCAGCATATTGAACTCGAGCAGAACCTCGGCGACTCCGAAGTCGTACCAGGAACCGATGTGCAGCGCGGGCACATTGAAGCGCTCTTTGCCTTTCAGATAGCCGAACTGATCCCACCACGGGTCGGTCAAGTTGCGCGAGACAATTTCGTTCCAATCGCTCGGCGCGCCGCCGGCGCGCTCGACCATACCCAAAAGCGGGAGAGTGCCCCAGACTTTTCGTAGCTCACTGTCTGGAATTTTGCGCGCGGGTTTGGTTCGATCCTTGTTGCCTTCGTTGGAGAACCAGCCGAAGCCGCTGGCGAAATCCATATTGCCGGCTTTGCGCGCGCCGAAGTAGTAATAACGGTCGCCGGCCGCGCCAACCGAACTGCCCGCGGCCTGCGGAATCATGGCCTTCAGATTCGGATGGCGCAATTCCGCTTGGAGGATCTGCACGTCGCCCACGTAGGAACAGCCGTAAGTCCCGATATTGCCGTTCGACCACGATTGTTTGGAGAGCCAATCTGTCGTATCGTATCCATCCGTTACATCGCCCTCGAATGCCGTGTACTTCCCGTCCGACTCGTGCCGGCCGCGCGTATCCTGAACTGCTACGATGTAACCTTGGGCCGCGAATTCATACGCCGTGCTTTTCGGCTTACGATAGGGCGCCTTGTCATACGGGGTGCGAATCAGAATTACGGGCAGCCGGGCTGAACCGCCCACCGGAAAATACAAATCGGTGGACAGCATGGTCTTATCGCGCATCGGAATCTTAACGCTTCCCTGCAGACGCACTTCATTCTTGGGCGCCGGCCAGGAATAGGCCGCGTCCGACGCGCAGAAAGCTGGGAGTACGAGCGCGCCTATGGCCGCCCACCTCGCTACACAAGGAGTTCGCATCGTTTAAAATTCTACTCTAAACTCCGCTGATGCGAGTGGCGCCGCCACGTCCCAAACCAGCGTCGCTGGCCACACGATCCAAAGCAGCGTAAATGCCCGTAGCGATCGCTGGAGCCATGCAGGTTCAGCAGCTTCAGCGACGCCCAAGCCTGCAAAGCGAAGGCTACGATCAGCGCAATCGCGAAGATTGGCCCCGCGATCGGCGCAACGATGTTTGCCCAATGCAGCTTGGGCGACAGTGGCAGGAGAAAGCTGACAGCTTGAAAGGTGAATTCGACGGTCCCCGGTAACAGTATTCGCCAAGCCGAAGCCGGCCACCGACCGTAAACCAGCGCGTACACATAGAGATACATCAGGGCGGGCGCCCAGAGCGGCACTGCGACCGGAAGAAACGTGAGCCAGCGCCAATGGTCGTAGAAATTAGCGAAACCGATCATCCAAGGCGTGGCGCGCTGCCCCACAGACTCCCGCCGCAGGGCATCGATCCTCGTACTCAGCATCACTTTCCATTTCCCGGTAATATGGCTGTTGGTCCAATCCGAAATGCGCTTGCCCCGCGTATGGGAGGATCTGAGTCCGCATGGCACCGAAACTATGTCTGGGTCTCGTATCCTTACCACGAACTGCCTCAACGCGAGGGCGCTGTGACCAAATCTCTTGAGAGCAGCCGTTTCATTTGGGGAACGGCCAACAAGCAACTCCAGGCTGATCTCTCAGAACTCAAGGCTGAATACATTTTTCGCAACGAGAACGCGATTGCCTCTTTTATTGCAAGCCACCGCGCATCTGCGGCAATCCTGACCAGAGCGATCCCGCAATTGAAAAAATTCTTTGGTGAGAATGTCGTCTTCAGTTTGCAGGCCGTAAGCGATGATGACGGGTCCACATCCCTTTACGCAATCGTTGTTTGGAGAGGGCCGGCAGAAGGCGCAGAGTCCGCCCTTGAAGACTTTGACGAGTGCTGGTGGCTAAATCAGCACCCCCAATCCGAACTGACTTTTACTTACGAACTTGCATAATGTCGGTGATTCTTTTGTCGGCCCTTGCACCCGGTCTTCCTTCACCGTAGTGCTCTGAGCTGGCGAGCTGTTGACTTGCGCCCCGGGTAATGCCGCCGCCAACGCCGCAGATTACAAAGCAGGTGGCGGAGCCTATAGAAATCATCGCGTACGCCAGCCGTAATGCGTCCCGCTGGGCCGGATTGTCAGGATCTCGTCGAGTTCATCGCCTGAACTCCACAGATACGGCGATTTGGGAAATTACTCCTGCCCTCGTCGCGTAGCGTTTAGCAACTAACTGGTGCACCGATGGAGTTCCCCGGCCGGCAAACGCTCCTTTCCAGCGTCGCGTTAAAGGCCTAAACAATAAAGCCAACGTCAGCATGAGAAAATCGTACGACTTCCGTACCTTCCGTGACCTCGAACTCGCCATCGATCGCTCGCTTGGCAAGCCGCCCTATTCATCTGATGAGGTTGGCGGGAGTCTATTGGGCGCGATGGACAAACAGGTTGGACTACGTAGGGAGCAGTTCCTGCCACGCCGACCAATTGCGAAATCTTAAGGCTCGTCCGTCGAAGGCTGGAAGTTTTTTAGGATGCTTCGCACGTAGTTCTGGGTTTCGGCAAATACCGGAATCCCGTTGACCGCATCCACGTTCGCCGGACCGGCGTTATACGCCCCAAGCACACGGTTCAGATCGCCGGAATAGCGCTTCATCAATTGGCTTAGCAGCTTAGCCCCGGCATTGATGCTTTCCGCCGGATTGAACGGATCGCTCACGCCGAATTGCGCCGCGGTTGCGGGCATAAGCTGCATCAGGCCCTGTGCCCCCTTGCTCGAAACGGCACACGGCCGGAACGCGGATTCCTGCTGGATGACGGCGCGCAGCAGATCGGTGTGGACGCCGTGAGTGGCGGACGCACTGCTGAGCAGCGGCCGGAGTTGAAATTCGGTGAGCGCGGCGCAGTCCCCGGAAGTCGCGGTTTCATTAGCGGGCTCGCTGTGCAGGACGAAGAATGCGGATAGACCGGCGGACACGATGCCCGCTTGACGTCGAACGGCTTCGCTCTGGCGCGAAATGGACGCTCTTTGCCGCGCGATCGACGTCTCCATATCCGGAGATTGGGCGGCAAGGGCCGCTGGAACGAAGAGCCAAATCAACTTCATCTCTCTCTATATCGGCATTGCGGCGGCGGACTGCAGAGGATTTCCTCGAATTCCCAGGGGTGGGGCCGATAAAGACAATAGGCAGGTGCGTTTTATGGACATCACGCAATTCGGCTCGCTTTGGCCCGGAGCTTCAGCCGCCGATCGAAACGGGAACATTGGCGCGACGACCCAGAATCGTCAATGGGCGGAGGCCGTGCGCTATCTCAACCAGCATCACTTAGCCGGTTCGGGACGCGAGCTTACGTTAAGCATCGACGACCAGACCCGCCAGCCTGTAATTCGCGTTGTCGATTCCGTGACCAAGGCCGTGCTGGAGCAGATGCCCACCGAAGACGCGCTTCGATTAGCGCAGTATTTTTCGCGAACAAATACCGCTAAATCGGCTCAAATTGACCGCCCGGCTGGACGATAAGTTTTGTAGAGACAAAGCATTCATGACAAACGCGATCAACGCCTACCTTGAGCAGAAAATACTTTCCGCCGACCCGATTGAAACCGTGCGGATGCTGTACCAGGCTGCAATTATACGTACGCGGGATGCACGCCGCGCGCTGGCCGAGGGGAACATTGCCGAACGGACACGCTGCATCAACCAAGTGTTCGACATCCTTAATGAGCTGAATCAATCCCTGGACTTTGAGAAGGGTGGAAGCCTGAGTCTTCAACTGGCCAGGCTATACGACTATATGCAGCGTCGGTTAATCGAGGCGAATGGCGCGCAAACCGATGCGCCCCTGGCGGAAGTGGTCGCGCTGCTTTCGACGGTTGGCGAGGCCTGGGAAGTGCTGGCGAAAGCGGCGGAACCGGTATCGAATGTGCGCGAGTGGGCGAATGCGCCGCTGCCGCCGATCGAGACCGAGAGCTACGCGCCGCAGGGACGATACTTATAGTCCGGGCGCACTGCCGGGCTTGGACTTGGGACGCGGCGACGCGTTCAGGCCCTGGGTAATCAACTTCGCCAAGCCCAGTCCGCCTTGCGCGCTAAGGCTTTGCGCAAGCTGTTCCTCGGCAAGTTCCATGGCCGATTGGCCGGCTTGGTCGTCACCGGTGCCGAGCCATCCATCTGAACCGCTCGAGCGCATCTGCTTGAGCATCGACCCGATCAGCAAAGACTCGAACTGCCGCGCGGCATCCGCAACTTTCTTGGGATCGTCTTTCTTGGCACTGTCTTTCGCTACCGGGGCCGCGATGCTGCCGCCTGTGCTTTCAGTTTTCACGTTAGATTACCTCCAACTCGGCTTCGAGCGCGCCGGCGGCACGCAGATTCTCCAGAATGGCGATGATGTCTCGCGCCGTGGACCCGATCGCTGTGAGCGCATGCACCAATTCATCCACTGTGGCGCCATCCTTCAGGATCACGTTGCGCGCCTTCTCATCCTTCACGCCTACCGCGACCTGAGGAACCACTTCCGTAGTGCCTGTCGCGAGGGCCTGGGGCTGTGAGACCGCAAAAGTGGTCTGGATCTCCACCGTCAAGTTGCCGTGCAGAATTGCCACCGGACGGATATGGACGTTGTTGCCGAGCACGATAGTGCCGGTGCGCTCGTTGACGACGATCTTGGCAGGGCGGTCGACCTCGACAGTGATCGTCTCCAACTCCGCCATGAATTCGGTGTTGCGGTTGGCGTATGACTTGGGAAGAACGACACGCACCAGCGCGGCATTTTCGGCGTGCGCGGGCGTGTCTTTTTCGACGCTGAACTTCTTGTTCACAGCTTCGGCAATGCGCGCGGAGGTGGTGAAGTCGGCTTGGCGCAACTGCAGCGCAACGTGGTTGCCTGGATCGACCGATGGTGGAGAGCGCTCGACAATCGCGCCGTTCGGGATGCGGCCGACGGTGGGGTGATTCACGGTTTGCCCGTTGCCGCCGCGGCCGGCGGAAAATCCTCCGGTGATGACCGCACCCTGCGCTACCGCATAGACTTGCCCATTGGCGCCGCGCAAACTGGTTAAAACCAGTAAGCCGCCTTGCAAATTTGGAGCATCGCCCAAAGCGGCGGCCGTAACGTCGATGCGGGAGCCAGGCTGAGCGTAGGCGGGCAGCGTCGCCGTCACCATCACCGCGGCGGTGTTCTTCACGGTCAACGTGCCGGGCTGAACCGATACGCCCATGCGCTCCAGCAGATTGGTCAAACTTTGAACGGGGAACACGCTCTGCCTGCGATCGCCGGTGCCGGCCAGGCCTACAACCAGCCCGTAGCCGAGAAGTTGGTTATCGCGCACCCCTTCGAAATTAACGAGATCTTTGAGGCGCGTCGCGGCCGCCGCGTGGAAATTGAATAGAAACGGAAGAAGCAGGACGGCAATAGTCTTCATGAGAGTTCGTTAGAACGGCAGCAGGCCCAGCAGGATGCGATAGAGAAACATCGGTCGCCGCACGGAATCGTTGATGACGCCTTTGCCGCTGATGTTCACTTCCAGCTCGGCGATGCGCGAGGAATTCACTTGGTTGTTGGTGGTGATGTCGGCGGGCCTCACCACTCCGCGAACAGTGATGAGTTGATGCTCGGAATTGACCACCACGTTCTTGGTGCCTTCGATGACGAGATAGCCGTTCGGGAGCGTCTGCACCACGCGCGCGCTCAGTGTGGCCGAAAGAGTGGCGGAACGCGTGGTGGTCCCCTGCCCATTGAGAGAGGACGAACCGGAGAGACTGGTGAGATCGGCCAACCGGCCCGCTACTTTAGTCGGTCCGGCCAGCGCGGTAATGGAATTCTTGGCTGCGGAGGCGCGCGCTGTCTTGGTGGTGCCGTTGGCGACGGCGGACGCATTTTCCGTGACGACGATGGTGAGCAGATCGTCCACTTGGCTGGCGCGGAGGTCGCGCGCGACATCGGCGAGGCGCGAACTGGGAGACCAGAGCGAACCGGGTGAGGAAGGTTCGGCGAGGTCGCCTCTCTGCAGGGCGTCAGTGACGTACTGATCCAGAGGCGCCGGCGTATGCACCTTGTCTTTCTTCCTGGCGTTCAAGCCGCTGGCCAGCAACAGCGCGGTCGCGGCGAGGGTCACGAATTTCATGGTTGCGGCGCGTCTCCGACGCTGACTTTTCCTTTGCCCGTGACTTGTGCGCGAAACGACTTGCCACTAGCGATATTGCGGACTGGAATGGTTTGGCCGAGATGGCCTTGCGCTTCGGCGCGGGCTTCGAATTGAAGATGAGCGCCGCCTTCCTGCACGCTCACGTTGACCCGATCGCCGCGAGTGATGTCGGCGGCCGGAGCTTGGTCGCGCGATTCCAGAGCGGCAAGCGGGATCGCGGCGCCAGCCCGCACGAAGCGCACCAGCGATCTTCCGATAATCTCTTCGAGGGTGCCTGAGGCTGAGTGCGGGTCGGGGAACCCGGTGATGGCGTCGAGGCGAACCTGGCCGGCAGCTACTGGCGCGCCGGGACGGAGGTCGACGACGGCGATGACGCGGTTCAGGCGAGCCTCAATTTTCACTCTTGCCCACACCGGGAAACGGCGCTTGCCGGCGGTGAGGACGTAGCCTCGCCAAAGCACGGCGATGGCAGGAGTGGCGGGCGGCGGCGTGCCCAGTCCGCTGCGCGAAAATTCGAGCGAGCCGCTGGGGACCGGGTATCTCATTATGTCGACGATCTCGATGTGCGCATCGGGAATCCGCAGCGCGGCCTGCATGGCGGCGAGGAGTTCAGCCCGGTCGAGCAGGCGCGCGACGCGCTCAAAGCAGAGGTCGGATAGGCCTTCGCCGGGAAGGCCGAAGCGGACAGCCAAGCGGGACAGTTCCGCGGCACGCACCACGCGACGCACGCCGGGCGCGGGCGCATAACCCAGTTCCGCGGCTTCGGGTAGGGAAGCAAGAGCGGGGTCGGCGGCGGCAAGATCCCGCGCGGTGAGGCGTTCCCCTTCAACGGGGTGGCATGCCGGTGCGGGAGCGACCTCGGCAGCCAACAGGAACAGGAGGAGCAGGGCAGCGATCATCGCGTCAGATTGTTGACTTGCTGGTACATCTCATCGGCGGCCTTCACCACTTTCGAGTTGGCTTCATAGGCGCGCTGGCTCAGAATGAGATTGACGAATTCTTCGACGACGCTGACATTGGATTGTTCGGTGTAGCCCTGAAGCAGCGAGCCGAGCCCTTCCTGTCCGCCGGGATTCCCGACCGTGGCTTCACCCGATGCGTCCGTCGGCAAATAGAGATTGCGGCCCAAGCTGTTGAGGCCGGCCGGATTTTGAAAATTCGCGAGTTGGATCTGTCCGGCAAGCTGCGCGGCGGTCTGGCCTTGCTGCGTGTAACTCACCGTGCCGTCGGTGGCGATGGTGACCGCTTGGGCGCCCGGCGGGATAGTGATCTGGGGCTCCAGCGGATCGCCGTCGGAGGTGACCATGCTGCCGTCGCGATCCAGATGGAAAGCGCCGGCGCGCGTGTAGGCCAGCTCTCCGCTGGGGCGGCGAATTTGGAAAAAGCCGCGGCCTTGGATGACCATGTCGAGCGGATTGTCGGTCAAAGAGAAATTGCCTTGCGTGAAAATGATTTCGTTCGAGGCGGTGCGGGCACCGAGGCCGATCTGCAAGCCTGTGGGGACCACCGTTTGCGAACCGGCCGAAGCGCCCGGAGTCACCATGTCCTGATAGAGAAGATCCTGGAACTGGGCCCGGCGCATTTTGTAGCCGAGGGTGCTCGCATTGGCCAGGTTGTTGGCGATGTTGTCGACGTTGAGCTGCTGGGCGGTCATGCCGCTGGCGGCGCTGTAGAGTGCTCGAATCATAAATTCACCTCAGTGGAGTTTTAAGTCACCACCACGGGAGTGGTGGAGTTTTCGGGGCGGCCCAGATCGCGGTTGATCACCTTCCAGGCTTGGCTGCCTGGTGCGTCGCCGTATTTTTCAAAGAGATCAGCGACCAGCCCGGCGTTCACCGGGTTTGCGCCCGCGCCCACGATCAGGAGTTCCGGGTTGCTGCGCGAGAATTGGCTGCCGGCGAAGATCGCTTCCTTGACCTGACCGCCGAGCTTTTTGGCCATCTCGTCCGCGGTGCGCGGGGTGGCGAACTCCAGCGGGTTCGAGGAAGAAAAGGAGCCGTTGGCGTTGAACACACGCACATCCTCGTAAGCCGGCGTTTGCATGGCTGGGGCTTTTGGCGCTGCCGGAGCGGTCGCGTGTTCAAAGAGATCGGCGAACGACGATCGCGGAAGATTCGTTTCCGCGGCGACGGCCCCGGTTACGTTCGGACGTGCACTATCTGACCGCGGGTTCTGGGCGGCGGGTTCTGCTCGGTGATGGAAAAGGTTGACCATATTTTTTCCTTTATGAAGTGACGCGAGCTACTTCTTCGGTAGCGTGACGATTCATTTCTGCGCCGATCGTGACGGCTTTCTGCAACATTTCAAACTGCCGCATGATGCTGATCAGGCGGACGGAGGCTTCCGCCGCCCCTACATTGGATTTCTCCAGAGTGCCTTGCTGCACTTCGGCGCCGGACGCTTTCACGGCCTTGGGGTCGGCATTGAAAAAGTAGTTCATGCCCTGTTTGGTCAGCTCGGTGTTTTCGTTGAACGCGGAGACTTGCAGTGTGCCCAGGTCTTGACCGTTCTGGCGAACGCTGCCGTCGCGCGCGACGTCAATGGGGCTGCCTGGCTGCACAGTGAGCGTGCCCCCGCCTGTGGTGCGAACAGCGTAACCGTCGGAGGTTGTGAGAACGCCGGCGGAGGAAAGTTGAAAATTTCCGCTGCGCGTATAGAGCGGTCCTGACGGGCCATTCACGGCGAAGAAACCCTTGCCGGAGAGAGCGAGATCGAATTGATTGCTGGTGGTGTGAAGCGCGCCCTGCGCGAAATCGACCCAGGGCTTTGCGATGACGGGAAGGGTAGACGGCGAAGGCGCATCGCCGGAAGCGGCGGCATCGGACGCTTCCGGTGACACATAGAGACTGTAGAATTCGCGGTCGCTCTTGAAGCCGTCGGTCGAGGCATTGGCGATGTTGTTGGCGAGCATCTCAAGCGATTCCATGCGGGCTCGCATGCCGCTGGCTGCTGAAATTGAGAGAGGGTCCATGGTGAATGACTCGCGATGACAAAGGCAAGCCGGAGACCGATCGGCCCCAGCGTCGTAAAGTATTCAAACTTCGAGGGACGCAGCCGATTATCCGCGCGAAATGAAGCAATTTCAGTGACGGAAATTTGCCATTAACGCGCGACCGCCATTTTATTGGCGGCGGTGGAATCGGTAAACGATTGAATTCCGATGGATTTCGTTTGGCTTCCGATCTGCCTTTACCGTGCTGTGACGATTGCGGTTCATCTGGCGCAGAATAGCGCGAGCCTCGGCGGTGTGCTCCAACGGTTAGCTCGGGATCCATCCGCTGAATTGCCCGCCGTCTCGATAGCGGCCGTGTTTAGTGAAGTGCTGGCCGGCAGTTTGTGCGCCGAGCAACCCGAGGCACCGGTTCAACCGGCAACAATTCCTGGTAAGAAAGCCGAGCCGAAGCCGGGTGTGACTCTTCGCCACGTACAGATCGAATTAAAAAACGGCGAGCCAGCGCGACCCACTCCTCGAGACGTGCCGGAAATGCGAGCCCCAATTGGAGCGATAATCCCGACCGGCGACGGACCTCAGGCGCAGGTACCGCGCGAAGTTCCTGCCGACGCTCCCGCGGACGTTGCGATGCCGCCGCTGGCAAAACCGGTGGCCGAGGTTCCACAGTTCATTGAGAAAACTTCCAAACCGATTACGGCGGACTCAGTCTGCGAAAAACCGGTAAAGGATTCAGCCGAACCGCGGGTACCCATCCCCATGGCGGTGCCGCTGCCGCAAGTGCAGCCGCCCCTTCCGATGCACCTTCAGTTAGTAAACGCGGCAAAGCCGGAAGTTGAAACCGGCTCTGATAGAAAAGTTGAGAAGAAACAGGTGAATCGGCCGGAGCCGGAAGCACGGCCAGCGGGACACGCCGCGACGCAAACCGCATCGCCTCACCTATCTGAAGTTATGGCCCCGCGAACTCCCGATATCGCCTTCGCCGCGCGGCTTACCGGCATGGCCGAAGCGCAGCGCGAGAAAAAGCCGGATGCGGTTGCGCCGGCCCCGGTTCAAGCCGCGGAAGCGCATGGAAAAGCACCCGAAAAATGGCTGATCGCAGCACCGGTCGTACCCGCGGCACCCGTTGCGAGCGAAACGAATCCGGCCATTGCGCATCCGGCGGTAGCGCGCGCCGATTCCGAACCAAGATCGGTTACAACTGTACCCCAGTCGATATCGAAGAGCGTGGCGACGGCCCTCGCGGCCGAACCCGCCGTTGCGCCGGAAGCCCCGCGTCCGGAGCCGCTCCGCGAGATGGCACTTCACCTCGTCGACGACAAACAGGAACGCGTGGAAGTCAGGTTCTCGGATCGCAGCGGGGATCTGCGCGTGGCCGTTCACGCGGGTGACGCACAGTTGTCGCAGAGCTTGCGCGAGGGTCTTGGCGATTTAGTGGACCGGCTGGAGCGCAGCGGTTTTCAGGCCGAGACTTGGAAGGCGGCGGGTACCGTCAACGCCGCTCCAGAGAGCGACCAAGCGCGTGATTCGCAGCATTCCGCGGGCGGGCAGAGCCAGGAAGAAAGACATCAGCAGCACCGGCGCGAAGCCGATGACCAACAGCCGCGACCGCAAAGACCGCAGTGGCTGGCAGAGATGAATCGCAGATTCGAAGACTAATTCAAGGAGAAATGCATGAGTTCCATAGCCAGTTCACTTTCATCACTCTACGCGGGCAGCACGACCGGAGATGCCGCCGTACCCGTGAAAGCGCCGTCGGACGCGCTCACCAGTAAGGACACTTTTCTGAAGCTGCTGGTCGCGCAGATCAAGAATCAAGATCCGACCAATCCGACCGACAGCACGCAATTCGTCGGCCAGCTCACGCAGTACAGCGAACTGGAACAGCTCATCGGAATCAATCAAAATGTCGGGAAATTGACCGCGCCCGCCGCACCCGTTGCGCCGCCGGCCGATGGAACCACGCCAGCCAAGAAACCATAAGCATTCAATCCAACAGACAAAAAAGGGAAAAAATGTTCACATCATTTTCTACAGCACTATCCGCCATGAACGCAGATTCGACCGCTCTGGATGTGGTCAGCAACAATCTGGCGAACCTGAATTCAACGGGGTTCAAAGGATCGACCACGGAATTTCACGACTTGGTAAGCCAGGCATTCGGCGACGCCGCAAGTCCGGGCCTGGGCGTTTCGCGGTCCAGCATCATTCAGCAATTCTCGCAGGGCGCCGTGCAGACCAGCTCGGGCTCACTCGATGCGGCCATCAAAGGCGACGGCTTCTTCGTTGCGAAGGACACCGGCGGCAATCAGGTCTTTACGCGCGACGGAAAATTCGTGGTGGATAGCAGCGGCGTGCTGCAGACCATGTCGGGCGAGCATGTGCAGGGATGGGCGGACCCGAAGGGCAACGTGAATACGAACGGTCCAGTTGGCGACATTGTGCTGCCCACCGGCACGCTGCGCGAACCCTTCGCCACCACCAAGTTCTCACTGAATGTGAACCTGGATGAAAACGCCGCCGTGGGCGCGACGACCGGCACTTTTTCGGCCCCAATGCAGATTGTCGATTCGCTCGGCGGCACTCAAGACCTTACGGTCACCTTTACTAAAACGGCAGTGAACTCGTGGTCCTACGACGTGACCATTCCGGGCAGCGCGCTCACCGCCGGAACGGTAGGCACGCCAACTTCGCTCGTTAAAGGCGCGCTTACGTTCGATTCTTTCGGCAAGCTCCTTACGCCGGCGGCTCCCGGTGCCATCGCGGTGCCTGTCACCGGTTTGGCCGATGGTGCGGCGGACCTGAAACTCAACTGGAATCTGTACGACGACACCGGCAGCCCGCGGCTGACGCAGTTCGCTCAGGCGTCGGCAACGTCGGCAAACGCGCAAGACGGCACCTTGTCCGCGCAACTGGTGGGGGTGTCCATGAAGGACGGCGGCGCGGTGGTGGCGCAGTATTCCAACGGACAGGAGAAGACCATCGCACAGATCGCGCTCGCTTCCATTCGCAATCCCGACACGCTGATCAATGCCGGGAGCGGCGATCTGCGGCTGAGCCAGAGCACGGCGTCGCCAAGCATCGGTGTGGCGGGCACCGGCGGTCGCGGGTCGGTCTCGGGTGGCTCGCTGGAAGCTTCCAACGTAGACATTGCGCGCGAGTTCACCAACCTCATCGTTCTGCAGCGCGGTTATCAGGCCAATGCAAAGGTCATCACCACGGAAGATCAGTTGAGCCAGGAAACCATCAACATCAAGCAGTAGCTTGATCGCCCACTCTGACCCGCTATGGCCCCGCTTCAGGAGATCGCCCCGATTGCCGACGTCAGCGTTCAAGTGATCGCGGAGCTCGACCGGCGCATGATGTCGATCCGCGAAATTCTTTCGCTGGACGCCGGCAGTGTGATCGTGATGCACCGGTCGGCGGGCGAGAATATCGACATCTATGTCGAGACAATGCTGATCGGTTCCGGAGAAATCGTGATGATCGAGAACACTATGGGGTTTCGGATCACGGATTTCAGGATTGAAGAGTAACGCATGGATTTTGCTAGACAGATCGGAATTGTATTCGCGGTGATGTTGTTCTTCGGCAGCGCGCTGTGGCTGCTGCAGCGCGGCGGAAAGGTGCGCTTTTCGGGGCGGATGTTCCCGTCGAAATCGCCCCGGCAGATTCAAGTAATCGAACGGCTCAGCTTAACTCCCCAGCACATGTTGTGTCTGGTTCGCATCGGCGAGCGGACGGTCTTGATCGGGACGGCGCCGACCAGTTGCCAGTTGCTGGAGAGCGCGGTCACCATGTCTCAACCCAGCCCGCAAACGGGCGTGCAAGCATGATGCGGCGCGCTGGAATGCTCGGGACGCTGCTGCTGTTAATTGCGCCAGCGGTGCCGGCTGCCTCGACGCCAATGCCATTTCCGGGGCTCACCACCAACGGGGCGTCAGTCAGCGCGCCCATGCAGATCATCATCCTGATGACCGTGCTGACGGTGCTGCCGGCGGCGATTATGTCGATCACGCCGTTCCTGCGCATCGCGGTGGTGCTGCACTTTCTGAGGCAGGCGCTCGGAACGCAGTCCACACCTTCGAACCAGGTGCTGATCGGGCTTTCGATGTTCCTCACCGTACTGGTGATGCAGCCTGTGGCGATCGAAATCTATCAGAAAGGCTGGGCGCCCGTCGAGCAAGGAAATATGACCATGCAGCAGGGCTTTGATGCAGGCTCGAAGCCGCTGCGCACTTTTCTGATGAAGTTCGCGCGTGAGAAAGACGTGCAGTTGTTCCTGGAGATTTCGAAAACTCCGCCTCCCCGCACGCCGGCCGATCTGGACCTGAAAGTTCTGGTGCCGGCGTACATCATTTCCGAGCTGAAGGCGGCGTTTCAGATCGGTGCAGTGCTGTTCCTGCCGTTCCTGATCATCGACATTGTGGTGGCCTCGGTGACGCTATCGATCGGCATGGTGCAGTTGCCGCCGGTGATGATCTCGGCGCCATTCAAAATTCTTCTATTCGTGCTCGTGGATGGATGGGCGCTTGTCGTGGGCTCGCTGATGAAGAGCCTGGCATGACGCCGGAAACCGTAGTCCAGATCATCCGCGAGGCGTTCCTGACGGCCTTCTGGCTAAGCGCGCCGATTTTGGCCGTCGGATTCATCGCCGGAATCGCGATCAGCCTGATTCAAATCGTGACCTCGATCCAGGACACCGGCTTCAGCGCCATTCCTCGCCTGGTGGCTTTTCTGGCCGTCCTGCTGTTGCTGATGCCCTGGATGTTGAAAAAGATGATGTTCTATACGGCGTCCATCCTGGGCCATTTGGGCCGCTACGCCCAGTGATGCATGCCGCATAATTTTTCGCTTTCCCTTTCAACGTTGTTTGGATTCTTGTTCGTGCTGGCGCGCGTGGCGGGCACCTTCGTGTTTGTTCCGCTGCCGGGCGTGAAGAACGGGCCGGAGATGGCGCGGGCAGTGCTGGCGGTCGCGATCACCATCGCGCTGTTCGGACAGTGGCCTCAGGTACCGGGAGTTGCGGAGAGCGTAGGCCGGCTGGCGGGATATCTGCTGCTGGAAGCGGCCATTGGAATTTCCATTGGCCTCTCGGTCGCGTTCGTGATCGAGTCGCTGCAGATGGCCGCGCAGATCACCGGATTGCAGGCGGGCTACGGATACGCGTCGACCATCGATCCTTCCACGCAGGCGGACTCCGGAGTGCTGCTGGTGTTCGCGCAGCTAGCCGCGGGCATGATGTTCTTCTCGCTGGGCCTGGATCGCGAAGTATTGCGGGCATTCGCGACCAGCTTGCAGTCGTTCCCGCCGGGAACTTTTTCCCTCTCGCACCAGACGGCGGAGGCGTTCGTGAAGCTAGGCTCCGGCATGTTCTCGGTGGGGCTGCGGCTCGCGCTGCCGGCCGTGGCGTTGCTCGGATTAGTGGATCTCACGCTTGCGCTGCTGGGTCGCTTGAACACGCAGATGCAGCTTCTCTCGCTCTCATTCCCCATCAAGATGCTGGTGGCGCTCGCGCTGCTGGCGTGGCTCGCGGCTATCTATCCCAGAGTGTTCGCCGGCTATGCGGGCCACATGATCGAGGCCACGCGCTTCCTCAACCGGTCGGCAGCCATGGCGCATTAGATGGCGGACAAGAGCCAGCAAACCGAGAAAGCGACCGCACGGCGGCTTGAAAAAGCTAGGAAGGAAGGTAATTTTCCCGCCGCCAAAGACTTCGTGAGCGCGGTCCAGTTCATCACCTTCGTCGCGATTCTAGGCGCGTGGGGCGGACGCTGGTTCGCGCAGACGCAGATCGTGACGCGCGCCATTTTTCATCGCGCGTTCTCGGGCGACGTATCGGCAACCGAATGGATCGGCCTGTGCTGGTGGGTTACGGTGCAGAGCTTGCTCCCGCTCGTCATCGCCGGCGCAGTGCTGCTGGGCGTCACTTTGGCCATGCAACTCTTCGCCACCAAGCTGGGCGTGAGTCTGAGCAAACTTGCGCCGGACGTGAAGCGGCTCAGCATTCTGTCTAAGATTCGGGAGCTGCCGAAGCAAAACCTGCCGGCCCTGATTCAAGCCGTGGTGCTGCTGCCGGTCTTCGGATTTGTGGTTTACGCGATCGCCAAAAGCAAGATGTCCGACTTCTTCTTTCTGCCGTTGCAGGAGGTGCGGGGCGGCATGCGCGTGGTGGCCAACTCCATGCAGGAACTGCTGTGGCGCGGTGCGGGCACGTTTCTGGTCTTCGGCCTGGTGAATCTTTTCCGCCAGCGAATGCGCTACGCCAAGGACCTGCGCATGAGCAAGCAGGAGATCAAGGACGAATCCAAAGAAAGCGACGGCAATCCGCACATGAAGCAGCGCGTGCGCCGTTTGCAGCGCGATATGCGCCGCCGCAACATGATGAAGGAAGTGGCGACCGCGACGGCCGTCATCGTGAACCCGACGCACTACGCCATCGCGATTCGCTACCAAATGGAGTCCATGGCCGCGCCGCTCGTGGTGGCCAAGGGCAAGAACTACCTGGCGCTGCGAATCCGGACGCGCGCCATTGAAAATCAGGTCCCAATTATCGAGAATCCTCTGCTGGCGCAGGCACTGTATAAGTCAGTCGACGTCGGCCAGGAGATTCCCGCGCATCTGTATCGCGCGGTTGCAGAGATTCTGGCGTATATCTACCGCCTGATGCACGGCAAGATGCCGGGCCGCTAATACCAACATGTCGGAAACTAAGGCCCTAACCATCCCACTTACAGCAGGCCGCACCTTCGCGGGCTTCTCGCTCTCCGGATTGGGCGAGCTCGGTGTGCCCATCGCTGTGCTGGCGATCGTGGTGGCGCTCATCACGCCGCTGCCGGGCTTCATTCTGGATTTGCTGATTGTCACGGACATCATGCTGTCGGTCATCGTGATGATGGTCGCAATGTACATCACGCGCCCGGTGGAGTTCAACGTCTTCCCGACCACGCTGCTGCTGCTTACGCTCTTCCGGCTGGCCCTGAATATTTCGTCGTCCCGGCTGATTCTGCTCAACGGGCACACCGGAACTTCGGCGGCCGGAGACGTGATTCAGGCCTTCGGAAATTTCGTGGTGGGCGGGAACTACATCATCGGCGCGGTGATTTTTCTGGTGCTGATCGCCATTCAATACATCGTCATCAACCATGGTGCGGTGCGCATATCGGAAGTGACGGCGCGCTTCACATTGGATGCGCTGCCGGGCAAGCAGATGTCAATCGATGCCGACTTGAACTCGGGGCTGGTGGATGAGCCCGAAGCGCGCCGCCGGCGCAAGCAACTGGCCGCGGAAGCCGAATTTTATGGCGCGATGGACGGAGCTTCGCGATTCACGCAGCGTGACGCCATCGCCAGCATTCTGATCACGAGCATCAACATTGTCGCGGGCTTCCTGATCGGCGTTTTCCAGCATGGCACGGACTTGATGCGCGCCTTGCAAACCTACACGGTACTCACCATTGGCGACGGCCTCGTAACCGTGATTCCGGCGCTGATGATTTCGATCTCGGGGGGTTTGATCGTCACGCGCGCGAGCTCGGATACGCGGCTGGGCGCGGATTTCCAGAAGCAGCTATTCGGTTCGTCGCAGCCCCTGTTTCTCTCGGCGGGCGTGCTGATCGCGCTGGCGGCGTTTCCGGGCCTGCCCAAAATCCCTTTTCTGGTGCTGGGAGGCGGCCTCGGGTACATGGCCTGGAATATGCGCAAGAAAGCGCTCCAGGCCGATCTGCAGACCGAAGCCGAGCAGCCGGCGGCGCCCGCCAAGGACAACGTGGAATCGCTGCTGCGCGTCGAGCCTTTGGCGGTCGAAGTAGGGCTAGGTCTGGTGCAGTTCGTCGAGGGCGCGCAGAACTCGCCCCTGTTGCGGCGCATTGCAGGCATCCGCAAGCAGCTGGCGCGCGACCTCGGCTATTTGTTGCCGCCGGTGCGTGTTACCGACAACCTTTCACTTCGCGCGCGTGAGTACTTAATCTCGCTGAAGGGCAGCGAGGTCGCGCGGTTCGAGCTTCCGTTGGGAAACGATCTGGCGATCCCGGTAGGCCGGATTGATACGCCGCTCGACGGCATCAAAACGCAAGACCCGGCATTCGGAATGACGTCGTGGTGGATCCCCGTAGAGCGCTCCGAATACGCGCGCTCACTGGGCTACACGGTGGTGGATTCGGTCAGCGTTCTGGGCACGCATCTCGGTGAGTTGATCCGGCGGCACGCGCACGAAATCTTTTCGCGTCAGGATGCCAAACGGCTGCTGGATCGTGTCGCGGTCGAGAATCCCAAGGTTGTTGAAGATTTGGTGCCGAAGCTGGTGCCGCTGGCTACGGTGCAGCGCGTGCTGCAAAACCTGCTGCGCGAGCGCGTGACTATCCGCGACGCCGTTTCTATTCTGGAAGCGCTCGGGGAAGCCGCCGGCACGACGCGCAATCCGGTGCTGCTCACCGAGTTCGTGCGGCAGTCGATCCGCCGCTCGCTGGTGGCGCCTTATTTGAACGCCGGCGGCGAGCTGCCGGCATACTTCCTCGACCCCGGGATCGAACAGGCAATCGAATCGGCCATCGAGCATGGCGAACTGAACAGCCATATCGCGCTTTCGCCCCAAACCCTGCGCGACATCATGAACAAAGTTTCGCGGGTGGTGGGCGTGCCCGAAGCCCCGGTGATCGCCATTACGAGTTCAGCCGCGCGATATTTCCTGCGGCAGGTGCTGGAGCCGGCGGCCTGGAATCTTTTTTTTCTTTCTCACAATGAGATCCCGGCGGGGGTAAGAGTGCAGTCGCTCGGAGTCATTCAGTAACAAGGAGGAAATATGTATCTAAAAAGCTATTACTCGAACAGCGTGGAAGCGGCGATGGATCTGGCGCGCAAAGAGCTGGGTCCGGAAGCGATGCTGGTGACGTCGCGCAAGGCACCCGCGCATTCGGCGCAGCTCGGCCAGTATGAAGTCGTGTTTTCAGACGACGCCCAGGAAGCTGGGAATTCATCGCGCCATCCGTTTGGGAGCGCTCCTGCCGATGTGCGTCAATTTGCCGACATCCGCTCGCAACTGGCCGGCATCCGTGCCGCCATCGCAAGCGCCGGTGCGTCGTCATCGGGTGTTTCCAAGGTGTCCCCTGAAATGGCGGAGATGCAAGATTTGCTGGATGCCCAGGGTATTGACGCCGAATTGGCGCGGGATCTGATCCGTTCGATTTCCGAGCCGGCGCACGGCGAGCAACCGTCCGGGCACTGGCAGCATTCGCTCGAAGGCGAGATGTCACGGCGCGTTCAAGTGGATTCAAGATTGGGCCGTGAAGGCCAAGCCGCGCGCATCGTCGCCATCGTCGGCCCTCCCGGACGAGGTAAAACCACCACCCTGATTAAGCTTGCGGTTCGATATGGAATTGCGGCGCGTGTGCCGCTGCGGGTGCTTTCGACGGACACCATACGCATTGCCGCCGCCGACCAGATGCGCGTGTACGCGGCGATCCTCGGCATTCGCTTCCAAGCGCTCGACAACATTCCGGTCCTCTCTCACGAGCTCGAATCAGAGCGTGGCGCGGGTCTCACGTTGATCGATACCGCTGGACTGGGACGCGACGATATGGACGAAGCCACGGACCTAGCGGCATATTTCCGCGAAAGAAATGACGTCGATGTCCATCTGGCTCTAAGCGTCGACATGAAATTTGCCGATATGCGAAGTGCCATGGAGCGCTACCGGATTTTTCGTCCGGCCAAATTGATCTTCACCGGTATCGACAGCACGGAGTCCTACGGAAGCATGTACAGCGCCGCGGCGTTGTGCGGACTTCCGGTTTCGTTCCTGGCGACGGGCCAACAGATTCCGGAAGACCTGGAAGCAGCGACCGTACAGCGCGTGATCGATCTTGCGCGGCATGGTCGATGGAAACAGGCCAGGGCCGCGGCTTAACGGGAATTGACGGGTGAATCCTTATATGTACTCGTGCGAGACGGAGCAGCGGAGCTCGACCCAGCGGGAGAGCTTGATTTTGGAGCACCTTCCCCAGGTGCGCCTGATCGCGCGCAGGATTCACGAGCGGCTGCCCGATAGCGTGAGTTTGGACGACCTCGTTTCCACCGGAACAATCGGGTTGATTGCGGCCATCGACAATTACGACCCGGCGCACAATACCAAGCTCAACACATACGCCGAGTATCGGATTCGCGGCGCCATTCTGGATGGGCTGCGGGGGCTCGACTGGGCCCCGCGCCAGAAACGCAAAATGAGCCGCCAGATCGAACAAGCTATCTTCGTGGCGGAGCAGCGGCTCGGGCGGGTGCCCACCGAGGATGAGATCGCGTCGGAACTGAAGATGCCGGTGGAAGAATACCGTCAGCGCTTAGTGGAAATCGAGGGAATGCAGATCGCAGACCTGGATTGCGCCTCCAGCGAGGACGGGAGTTTCAGCTTGCTGAAGTACGTGTCGGACGACGAGTCGAATCTGCCGTCGCGGATTCTGGAGCGCTCGGAGCTGGAGCGGCTGGTGGCCGAAACCATCGAGCGGATGCCGAAGATGGAGCGCACGGTGCTCAGCCTCTACTATCACGAGGAGATGAATCTTCGCGAGATCGCGGAGATCCTGGATCTGCATTTGTCCCGAATTTCGCAGCTCAAGACCCAGGCGATTCTGCGGTTGCGCTGCTTCGTGGAAAAACGCTGGCCAGGCCGGCGGGACGCTTAAGGCGAAAGGTTAAAAATGGAAATCAATCGAGACGGTGCGGAAGGCTGGCTGGCGGAGCAGTGGACCCAGCAGTTCGGGGGCATTCTAGAATCCATGACGGGGGCGAAAGCCAAGCTGGACTGGGCCCCGGCCACCCACGCGCCTTGTGCGGATGGCGTGGCTGTTCTGGCGGGCGAGACGCTCTGGCAGCATCAATTTCCGGTAGGCGACAGGGCGGCTTTGTGGGTGCATGCAAAGCTTGAGAACTGGCAGGAACTCGCCACAAGAACGTTGAAGGCGGCTGGGGTAGATTCCGTCGACCCCGAAGACCTGCGCAATACCTATACCGAGCTGCTCGACCAATCGTTCGCCGGCCTCGCGCAAGCGATCGGAGCACGCCGGAAACAGAGGTTTCCCGGCGGCGACGGCGGGCTGCGTCCCTCTCTTCACAGCGGTGTCTCCTGGGCGACGGTGCAGATTCAGACTGAGGGTCACCCGGCGGCGGAGCTGAGCTTCGGTGTAACCGCGCAGATGGTCGAGGCGATCGAAAGGGCTCCCGAGCCCCTTGCATCGGAAGCTCCGGTCGAGCTAGCCGAGGCGAGCGTGGCCAATTCGCCGGTCTCGAAGACCTTCGATGTGCTGCTCGACGTCGCCCTCCCAGTCAGTGTCTCGTTTGGAAGGACGCAGCTTGCGATCAAAGAAGTTGTGAAACTGACCACCGGGTCGATCGTGGAGCTCAATCGGTCGGTTGCGGAGCTGGTGGAAGTGATCGTGAACAACTGCGTGATTGCGCGCGGCGAGGTGGTAGTGGTGGAGGGCAACTACGGCGTGCGGATTCACCAGATTGTGAGCCGGAACGAGAGGCTGCGCCAGACCGGCGAATCGGTGCAGGGCATGCGGCACTCCAAGACACCGGCGAATTCAGCGGCGGCGGAGCTGGCGCAATGAGCGCGTCCATAGCCTATACGCTGTTTGGCGCGACGCTGTCGGCGTTGTCTGCCGCGGCTTTGTTTGTCGTCTATTTGAAGTGGACGGCGCGGCGGAAAGAGGCGGGATGGCGCGAGAGCTGCGCGCTGCTTTCCGAAGAAGTCGGAGTGGTGCGCCAGCAGTACGATGCGCTGCGGGCGGAGCTGCGTTCTTCGGACACCGCAATAGCCGCTACACCGTCCGAATATTCCGTCCGTCCAAGCTTGAATCTGGCCAAGCGAACCGGGATCCTGCGTCATCACCGCCGCGGGGAGTCCGCGGAAGGGATCGCGACGGCGTTGCAGATACCGCGCTCGGAAGTCGATCTAGTGCTGAAGATCCACCAGATCGGGTTGCAAATGGTGGTGCCCGCCAAAGAGCCGGTCTAGATCAGCGGGCAACCGGCAGCCGATTCGAAAATCTTAACCTTGGCCGAAAGAGTGGTGCGCTTGAGGCGCAGCATATCGGCCGCGAGTTTCTTGTTGCCGCGTGTTTTCACCAGCGCCTGCGTCAGCATGCTCCGCTCGAAACGGCTCACAGCCTGTTCGAAGTCCAAACCGTGGTCGGGGACGGCGACTTCTCCGCCAATTTCGGCGCTCTCGTCGCGAAACGCCGAAGCGGTTTCCAATGCGAAATCAGACGGGTAAAGAGTCGACCGGTCGCCGCTCAGCACAATGGCCATCTCGAGCACATTCTCGAGCTGCCGGACGTTTCCGGGCCACGAGAAGCGACACAATTTTTCGCGCGCCTCGCGGGACAGCTTCTTGATTTCGATGGCCTCATCGGAGCAGATTTTGCGGATAAAGTGATCGGCCAGCAGCGGAACATCCGTCAAACGGCCGCGAAGTGGAGGCATTTCGACAGGCACCACGCTCAGGCGATAATACAGATCTTCGCGAAACGTCCCCTGTCTCACTCTAGAGAGCAGATTCGCGTTCGAAGCCGCGATCACGCGAACGTTCACCTGAACTGTCTCGGAACTTCCGAGGCGCTGGATCTCGCGCTCCTGCAACGCACGCAGCAGCTTGGCTTGAAGCTCGAGCGGCATGTCTCCGATTTCGTCCAGGAAAAGAGTGCCGCCGTTGGCCTGTTCGAACCGGCCGACGCGGTGCTGTTGTGCGCCGGTGAAGGCGCCGCGCACGTGTCCAAAGAGCTCGGCTTCCAGCAAGGTTTCCGGAATCGCGCTGCAGTTCACCGCCACCCACGGATAGGCGGAACGCGGCCCGGCGGCGTGAATGGCGCGGGCTAGAACCTCTTTGCCGGTTCCGGTTTCACCGGTGATCAATACGGTACATCGGCGTTTCCCCACCAATCGCACCAGTTGAAGCAATTGGAGCAGCGAGGGACTTTCGCCGACAAACGAAGCGCGCCAGGGTTCGGCCGCCGCTTCCGAGACAGTAGTCGTTCGCGCGGGCAAATCGTCGGCGGCCAGTTGCATCTGCTCGGTGACATCGTCGAGTGAAGCTTCGCGTCCGAAAACACGATGTGCTCCGAGCCTCGCCAGACGGGCCCCATCTTCCATCGTTCCCTCGGGATCGCGCACTAGCACCGGGATCGACGCGCCGCGGCTGACGATAGTATCCATCAGCTCGGCTGCGGACACCCCGAACGCAGGAAAGTTCGCGAACAGAAGGTCCGCCGAGGCGCACCCGGCTACGGCGTCGTCCAGATGCGCGACCGCAACCAGCTCGTTACACGCGGCAAGGCTGTCGCGGATCTCCATCTCTAAAGAATCCGGTGAATCTGACGCTATCCATAAAACGCGGCGGCTCTCGACCATATTTGTTCTGATTGAAGATCGGCTGAGGCGGCGGAAACTTTAGTAAGCATTTTCTTGACAGTAAATCGTTGGCGCGAATGGGATTTAGCTGAGAAATTGCGCTCCAAATACGACCACGTTATTGCACAGACATCAGGCGAGATGAGTCAACAATGGCAGCGGTGAGGATCGGGATTGATCTCGCTCAAAAGGCGGAAGGGGGCAGCGTCGCGGAGCCGCCGGGCGACTTGAGTGCGTTGATCCTCGACTATGTGCCGCTGGTTCGTGCCATTGCCCGGCGCATTCACGGCAGTCTGCCGCCGCATTCGGGCGTGGAGTTGAACGACCTGATCCAAGCCGGACATGTGGGTCTGGTCGATGCAGGCCGCTCATTTCGCAAGGAATCGCGCGTGCCTTTTCCGGCATTCGCGCGATACCGGATTCGGGGCGAGATTCTCGATAGTTTGCGTAAGCTGGACGGTGCATCGCGAGGCCTGCGCCGGTGGCAAAAGAAATTGGACGCGTGCGCGGCGGAGTTGTCGGACACCCTCCAACGGCAGCCCACGGACGAGGAGTTGAGCGAAAGTTTGGGAGTGGACCTGGCGGAACTGCAGACTCGGAAACGAGAATTATTCTCGATTACGAGCAGTTGCGGCTCGTCGGAACAAGAAACTCCGGAGGCTCAATACCGCAGCCCGCCGGAATCGATGCCCGATGCGATTCGCGCGCGCGATGAGCGGCGCACTTTTTTGCATCACGCTGTCGAGACGCTGCATAGCCGGGCACGCGAAGTGATTTTGCTCTACTACGATGCCGAGATGACGATGAAACAAATCGGCGAGGTGATGCATGTGAATGAGAGCCGCGTATCTCAGATCCACAAAGCGGCGCTGGCCAGCATGGCCAATGCGCTGCGGTCTTCTGGAGTGCGTTCCAGCAGCGATTTGGGATAGCGTGCGCACCGGAATCTAAAGTTTCACCCCAAGCCGCCGATAAGAGAATCAGGCGCAGTTTCAAGCCTCGGTAATTATTATGAGAATCGATCATCCGAATCAACCGCCCACCGGCTCATCGACCCGGCTGGGTGTGAGCGATGCTTCGCCGGTCAAGACCTCGTCCACTACGGGTAGCACCGGATCCCGTGGCGGAGCTTCATCCGATCAGGTGCAGTTGTCGGGACTTTCGAGTCTCCTCAACCTGAGCTCGGGAATGCGTGCCAGTCAGGTAAGCAACCTGGCGAAACTGGTCCGCACCGGGATGTATCAAGTGTCTTCGGCGGCGATCAGCCACTCATTGGTGTCCGAGGCGCTGGCCGGAAGCGCTCTCAGCAGGGCGCGGTGATCTTAATGCACCTTCGCGAAACCGCGCAACAGATCGAGGTTTTGCTGGTGCGGAGCACTGTGCCAAGCCTCGAGAGCGCGCAGGTGCTTTTGCGTGAACTGAATGCGGCGTTGCTCTCCGCGCATCCGCGAGAGCGCCAGGAAATCCAGAAGGAACTGGCGGGACGCGCGGTTCTTTGGAGCCGGCTTTTGGAGCGGGCGCGCGCGTTCATACAAAGCTGGAGCTGCGCGGGCGTTCTGCTCCCCGAAAGCTACATGGCGGGCGGCGTATTGCGACCGGGCTACGCGACCGGGCGATTCCGGGTGGATGGTTAGATGTCTTCTCTTTTCTCCTCGCTGGGGGCGGCGTCGTCCGCGCTAGGGGCTTTCCAGAGAGCACTGGATATTACTCAGAACAACGTCAGCAACGCGTCCACCCCGGGTTATGCGGCGCAGCAGGTCGATCTGATCCCAGCTCTTTTCTCGGCTGATGGATCGGCCGGTGGCGTGGCGCGAGTGGATGCCGTGAGCACGCGTAATCAGTATGCGGACCAGAGTGTCCGAAATCAGTTCAGCCAGCTCGGGTTTGCCGAACAGCAGGTGACCACGTTATCGGGAATTCAGTCGAATTTCGATATCTCGGGGCAGACTGGCCTGGCGGGGAACCTCTCGAAATTTTTCCAGAGCTTTTCGGCTCTGAGCGTCACTCCCAACAGCCAGACGGCGCGCCAGACGGCCATCACCAGCGCGCAAAATATCGCGCAGAGCTTTCAGGAGGCGGCGCACGGATTAGCGCAGGCTTCGGCCGATGCGGAGCAGGGATTGCAGCGGGTAGCCGGCCAGATCAACCAAATCGGCGCTGAGATCCAAAGCTATAACCATCAACTTCTCACCAATCCGGCATCGGACTCCGGGCTCGACGCGCGGATACAGACGGCGCTTGAGAACCTCTCTGAGCTAACGAACTTTACGAGCACGAAGGCGCCGGACGGGAGCGTCACGGTGTTAATCGGCGGGCAGACGCCACTAGTAGCAGGCGACCGCGCCTATTCCGTTCAGGTCGGCTATGCGCCTGTGAGCGCAACGGCTGCGTTCCCGGGTGGGACTCCCGCGGTCCAGTTGCGCGATCAGAACGGGCGCGATATTACGTCGCAAGTTACGCAGGGACAACTAGGCGGCCTGTTACAAGTCCGAAATTCGATTCTTCCGTCGATGCGCGGCGACCCCAACCAGCAGGGCTCGCTGAATCAACTCGCCCAAGGCTTTGCCGCGCGCGTGAATACTTTACTGACCAGCGGAAATATATCGGACGGGCCCCCGCCGGTTCCCGGCGTTCCGCTCTTTACATTCGATACGGTCAACCCCAACAACGCGGCCGCGAGTCTTGCCGTGGACCCGAGCGTGACGCCGCTGCGGATCGCCACCATCGATCCCGGTCCGCCTTCGCAAAGCAACGGGATTGCGGTGCGCCTGGCAACTCTAGCGGATTCCTCAAACCCCGCTGACCAGATCAGCGGTCTGGGCTACACGCAGTTTTATGGACAGATTGCCGGCTCAGTGGGGCAGAGCCTTGCGAGCGCGAACAATGCCAAGGACCTGCAGACTCATCTGGTAGCGCAGGCGCGCAGTCTTCGAAACCAGGTTTCTGGCGTTTCGCTCGATGCGGAAGCCATCCATGTAGTGGAATTCCAACGCGCTTATCAAGCGACGGCGCGGCTGGTGAGCGTGCTCAACGAATTGTCGCAAGCCACCATCGACATACTCAAATGATCTCCAGCTTCGACCCCAATTCGGATCTCTTTCTGGCGGATCTCTCGCGCGTGCAGGCGAATAACGAGAAAGTGCAGCGTCAGATTTCGAGCGGCTTGCGGATCAACGATCCTTCGGACGCCCCCGACCAGATCGCCGGTCTTTTGCAGATCCAATCCGACATCTCCCGGAATTCGCAGGTCCAGCAAAACCTCGGCCGCGTGAAGGCTGAGGTGGATACAGCCGAGCAATCGGTAAGCTCGGCGGTGCAGTTGGCCGACAATGCGCTGGTGCTTGCCTCGCAGGGGGCCAACACCGCGACGACTGCGAGCACCCGGCTGAACCTGGCGCAACAGGTGCAGGCGCTGCAGCAGCAGCTTGTGCAGCTGGCGCAGACCAAGGTGGATGGACGGTATGTGTTTTCCGGAGATGCGGATCAGACCCCGCCCTATCAATACAACGCCGCAAGCCCGAACGGCGTCGACCGGCTCGTGACCGCATCGGCTACGCGGCAGGTGCAGGACAGCAATGGGAACTCGTTCCCCGTCGCCCAAACGGCGCAGACGCTTTTCGACCACCGCGACGCGAAGGACGGCTATGCGCCGGACAATCTTTTTGCGGCCCTCAATGCTCTTATGGTGACGCTGAGCGCCAACGATGAGGCTGGGATCGGTTTGTCCATGGCCAGCCTGCGCACGGCGGCCGATTACGTGAACAGTCAGCAGACGTTTTATGGCGTAACGCAAAACCGGGTTTCGGCGGCGGTGGATGCCAGCGGCCAGCGCGATGTTTCGCTGCGCGCACAGCTATCGAAGGAACGCGATACGGACCTTACCTCGGCCGCCCTGACCATCACCGACGGCCGGACGCAGGAGCAAGCGGCGCTGGCTTCACGCGCCAAGATGCAGAAAACGAGTTTATTCGACTATCTCGGTTAAACCGCGCCAAACGCTAATTATGAGTCGCCAAGTGTCACAACAGGATATCGATACAGCTTTTCAACGCGTGCCGCCCCGCGCGGATGACTTCCCGGCGGACAAGAAGGCGGCCACCTTCGATTTTCGCCGGCCGGATCGGATCTCAAAATCGCAGCTGCGTGCGATCCATATGCTGCATGACAACTTCGTGCGCGACCTGATGGCAAGTTTGTCGGCCTATCTTCGCTCCTATCTGATCGTCAACCTGGTCAGCGTGGAACAGTTGTCGTATGCCGAATTCCTGGAGTGTCTGCCTTCGCCGACGTGCATCGTCTCGCTCGGCCTTCGCCCCTATGACGGAAATGCAGTTCTGGAGTTGAACTCATCGCTCATCTTCCCGATTCTGGAGATGCTGCTGGGCGGGTCGGGCAAGACTTCCATCAATATTCAGCGCGAGATTACGGAGATCGAACAGAATCTGCTGGACGGCCTATTCCGAATCATATTGCGCGATTTGAAAGAGGCGTGGAAGGGCGTCACGGTTATTGATTTTACCGTGGAGTCGCTTGAGACCGAGCCCCAGTTCCTGCAAATTCTGGCACCTAGCGAAGCGGTGGTCGCCATTGCCATCGAGATCCGGATCGGCGAACGCGTCGGGATGTTGAATATCGCGATGCCGTCGATCGTCATCAAAATGATGCGGCAGAAGTTCGACCAGCAGTGGTCGGTGCGGAAAACCGAATCCACCAGCGTCGACCAGGGACGCATACTCAATCTGATTAAGGGCGCCGAGTTAGGCCTGGATGCGCGGCTGGAGGGCCCCACCATGCAGCTGAAAGAACTGATGAACCTCTCCGAGGGAGATGTGCTCTGTTTCGATTATCCGGTGGCGCGCGAAGTGGATTTGAAAATCAACGGGAAGATGAAATTCAAAGGGCACGTGCTGGATGCCGGGCGCAAGATGGCGTTCGCAATCACCGAGGCAGCCGGAAGCACCGGGCTATCGGCTCCGAGCCGTGTTGCCGGAGATTAGGTTGCTGAAATGTTCCATTACTGCAGATAGAACGGCACCACTCCGCCCTGGCGCTCGTAGCTTGAGCAATCCGCGAACTGCCGCAGGATGCCGCGCAAGAGCTCCGCTCGCTCCAGCTTCCGTCTGCTGGCGGTTCCGTCGGTCGACAATACTTCGATTGCGATCGCGTGAACCAGTTCCTGGCGTTCTTCCTCTAACGAATCGGCCGGGGGCACGCGTGACGGAGCGGCCAACGCGGTGAGCTGGGACTGCAGGGACGTGGAGTTCGTAGATGCGAATGTGGCTAAGATGTTGCCGGCCTGGGTTGCGGATAAAGATTGATGAACGCTCACATAAAACTCTTCGGCCCCGTTGAAATTTATTTGAGAAATATTTTTTCACGGCCGTACAGATCTTCGTCCGAGAAGACGATAGCTGGTCAGGGCAAACTTTAGTGATCACCGCGAACCGACCGGGCGAACCGGCTAAAGCTGCGCGGCACCCGGATCTCGGGACCGTGCTCGGCCTGGGTCTGTCAGTGGCCGGAGTGCTCGGGGGGCTGGTCCTCGAAGGAGGCCAGGTCCGCGATATCCTCCAGCCCACGGCGGGGCTCATCGTACTCGGCGGGACACTCGGGGCCGTGCTGGTCACCAATACTTTAGGAACTTTTTGGCGTGCGGTGCGCCGCCTGAGAACCGTGTTCATGACGACCGAAGAACCGTTCAAGCCCGTTATTGATGAGCTGATTACTTATGCTGCCAAGGCTCGCAAGCACGGGATTGCCGCGCTCGAAACGAATGCCGCGGCTATTCAAGACGATTTCTTCTGCAAGGCCCTTTCGCTCGCGGTAGACGGCATCGACGTCCAAGAAATCAGGAGCATGATGGAGCTCGAAATCCTGGCGCGTGAGCAGGCTATTCGCGCCGAGGCACGGGTTTGGGAGGCCGCCGGAGGCTATGCCCCCACGGTCGGGATTATCGGAGCCGTCCTCGGGTTGATTCAGGTGATGAAGAACCTCGAAAACATTACCGCCGTCGGCCATGGAATTGCCGTGTCCTTTGTGGCGACCGTCTACGGTGTCGCGCTGGCCAACCTTTTTTTCTTGCCTGCCGCGGGGAAGATCAAGATTGAAGCCGAGCGCCAGGCGGTGTCACAGGAACTTATCCTCGAAGGCGTAATCGCGATTGCGCAGGGCTCGAATCCAAAGCTGATCCGCAGCAAGCTCGACATGTTTGGCAGACCCCCGGCCATGCGCGGAAACGACAACGGCGTGGAGTTCATCCGAGGGGCGCGAGCCGATGCCGTTCGAGGCTGATTCCCGATGATTCGCTCGCGCCGGGAGCGTCCCGCGGAACCTGAAAACCGCGACCGCTGGCTGGTTTCGTATGCGGATTTCATCACGCTGCTTTTCGCCTTTTTCGTAGTTCTGTTTGCGTCTTCGCATACCGACAAGATTCGAGCGCGGCAAGTCTCCGACGCGGTGGAACGGGCTTTTGGCGGAAAGCCGCATCTGGAGAATGCGTCCAAAGCCGCCCCCCACGGGAAAGTATCGCCGCGCGCGCCGGCCGAACTGACGCCGACGCTCCACGCGCTGAAGACCGAGCTGAGCAGCGAAATCGAAAGCGGAAAGATGGCGCTTTCCCTACAGGACAGAGGCCTGGTAATTTCACTCCGCCAAGCTACGTTTTTTCCGTCGGGAGAAGATGCGCTCGCTCCGGCCACATTCGGCATTGTCGAAAAAGTGGCGGCTGCGATTCGCGACCTGCCCAACCCGGTACGGCTCGAAGGCCATACCGACGGCATGAGCATCCACACCGGACGCTTCCGCAGCAACTGGGATCTCTCGTCCGCGCGCAGCATCGCCGTGCTCAATATTTTGACGACGCGTTACGGTATCGATTCGCGCCGGCTGGCCGTCGCGGGTTACGCCGAGACCGTGCCGGTAGATAGTAACGATTCCGAACAGGGACGAACGCATAACCGGCGCGTGGATATCGTGATTTTAGCTAAGGCGGGAATCGCCGCCGAACCGCAAGGAAAGTGACCAAACTGTGACCTATTCAACGACGCATACAACAACGATGCCGGATGAAGCCGGCGTAATTACCTTCCCGTGCGGACTTCCGGCATTCGAAGGCGAGACGCGATTCACCCTGGAGCGCGACCCGGCATTCGAGCCGATTGTGGCACTGCGGAGCTGCACCAGCCCGGATCTGCGGTTTTTCGTGGTGCCGGTGCGGAATATCGAACCGGATTACGTGCTCGAAATGGCTTCCGAAGACCTCGCCCTTCTGGGATTTGAAGAGCCCTGCGCGCTGGAGCGAGAAGCCGACCTGGAGTGCCTGGCGATCCTTGCGGCCCGTCAGGATTCGCCATTCACCGCTAACCTTTCGGCGCCCGTTGTAATCAATCGGCGCACTCTGCGCGGTTTACAGGCGGTGCGCCTGGATGCGCGCTACTCCCATTGCCACCCGCTGCCGGTCGCCGTCCCATGCTCGTAATTCGCCGCCGCGCAGGGGAGTCATTCCTGATCGGGGACGAGGTCGAGGTGGAGATTCTGGAGGTGGGCGAGACCCAGGTGAAGCTCGGCATCCGGGCGCCGAAGCAAATCGCGATCATGCGCAAAGAGATCCACTTGACAGCGGCGCAGAACCAGATCGCCGCAAGCGAGCTGGCACCCGCGCGTATTCGAGAACTGCTCGCCAGTTGGCGAACCAAATAATGGCGATTGAAGTTGCCTTTGAAATATGCATTCAAAAGCGGAGTGGTTCGCGCCGATGAGTCTTTTGTAAGAGGTTCCGGAAGCGGTTTCGCCCCGGGCCTGGGAATGGAATCCCAGGCTTACGCAATTTCAAGGAGAAATAAACGTGGCATATACGATTAACACCAACGTCGCTTCATTGCAGGCCCAGATGTATCTGCGCCTTAACGGGGATTTTCAGAATAAAACGATCAACCGGGTTACCTCGGGCCTGCGCATCATCTCGAGCGGAGACGACGCAGCGGGCCTGGCGGTCGCGAACAGTTTTCGGTCCGACGAAGCGGTATTGACGCAAGGAATTCGAAACGCAAATGACGGTTTAAGCGCGCTGCAGACTGCCGACGGCGGCATCAACAACATCTCGCAGCTTCTCGATCGTGCGCGCACCCTGGCCACGCAAGCGGCGTCCGGAACGTTCACCGGCGACCGTAATGTCCTAAACGGGGAGTTCCAGAGCGTGTTGTCGGAAATCGATCGCCAGGCGCAGGCCATCGGCCTCGATTCCGGCGGCGCGTTTGCCAAATCGCTGCAGGTCTTCATCGGCGGCGGACGCACCAACAACGGCATCACCTCCACCGTGAATGGTTCGGTCACAGTCGATCTGAGCAAATCCACTGTCGATTCCAAAAGCCTGGGATTGAAGGGCGTGCAGGCCGTCGGCGTCAGCTCGATCGACATCGGCACCGGCTCGGCGAATACCAGTGTGGCTTCGATCCTTGCCAATGCAACGAACACCGGGTCGGAAGTGGCGGCCGGGTTCACCGATTTCTATTTCCGCGGACCTGGATTTTCAGACGGCAATCGCGTCAAAGTTTCAGTGAATCTGTCGGGCGTCACCGATACCAGCACGCTGGCGTCGGCTATCAACAATGCGATCACCAGCGCGGGAGCCGGTGTCACGGCTGCGTCAACGGCGTTCAAGAATGCCACCATTGCGGCGTCCGTGATCACCTCCTCGACGGGAACCCAGCAACTGGCGTTCAGCTCGAGCACCACGGCCTTTCAGGTTTCCGCTGGGGACCGTACATCGAACGCGCTGCTCGGTAATGTCACGTCCTCCAGCAATCCGCTGGGACTCAGCCTGACCAACACCGTCACGGCCGGAAGTGCGGCTGCCGCCACCGGAACGGCATTCGGCGCCTCGGGCGCGGGCACCGTCACAGTTCGCTTCCAAGGCGCTAGCCTGGCCAGCCCCGTGGATGTGGCGCTCACCGTAGCCGCCGGCACCACGGTCGATCAGGCGCTCGCGACCTTGACTTCATCGGTTGCGGGCAATTCCGCGTTGCAGGCCGCTGGCATTGTTGCAACTACGGCGACGGCCGGCAGCGCGCTTTCTTTCTCCAACGCGCGCGGCGAAAAGTTCGACATCTCCGCTTCAGGCGATGTGAACGGGCTTCTCGGGCTCGGATCGTATCAGGGCAGCACCGGTGCGGGTGGCTCATTCGACTACACCACGACCACGTCGGGTGCGACTGCCGGTTATGCGGCCGCTGCGACATCTCTCCAGATCTCCATCGGGGGAGGCGCACAGCAAACGTTGACTGTGACTCCGACCGCTGCCACGCAAGCGGCTACACTGCTCGCCTTGAATGCGGCTGTGGCTTCCAACTCCGCGTTGGCTGCCGCCGGACTGCAATTCACCGCCGCGTCCGCTACCACCATCACGCTGACATCGTCGAACAACTCGCACTTCCAAGTTGCCGAGATCGGCGCAGCGAATCAATTGGGCTTCGGTGGCGCCGCTACCGGCGTCGCTCAGGTCGCTAACACCGCCAGCGCGAGCACGACCGCCGCGACATTCGACGCGGGCGGCTCGACACAAACTGCTGTCCTGGCTTTCTCCGCGATTCGTACGGGCGCCGACAATCAGACCATCACCGTGTCCGGGGACAACTCAGCGGGCGTGGCGCAGAATCTGGCCGTCGTTCTCGGCAACAGCGGCTCCACGCAAAACGCGCGTTCTCTGGATGAGGCGATCGACACCATCAACACGAAGCTGCAGCAGTCCAACAACCCGACTCTGCAGAAAGTGACCGCCGTGAAAGAACAGAACGGCGGGGTGGAAGGCATCAAGTTCATCAGCACCCTGAGCAACTTCACCGTGGCAATCGGGACCAACGCCTCGGTTTCCGGCCTCGGCGACAGCACGACTCAGGGCAAGGTAGCCTCCGCTACTGCGAGTGCGGGTGGCAGCACGGCCAATATTCTGGACCTGAACAGCGCCCAGGGTGCGGTCGCGGCCTTAGCCACAGCGGTAACCACTCTCGGCGGAGCGCAAGCCATTGTCGGTCGCGGACAGAACCAGTTTACGTATGCGGTAAACCTGGCTCAGTCGCAGCTCACCAACACGGCCGCCGCCGAATCGCGGATAAGGGACGCCGATCTGGCCGCTGAATCGGCCAATCTGACCAAAGCGCAGATCCTGCTCCAGGCCGGCATCTCCGCCCTCGCCCAGGCGAACTCCGCTCCGCAGCAAGTGCTCACGCTACTGCAAGGACATTAAACAACTAGCTAACAATCGGTAGCTGATCGCCGCAGCGGTGAAGGGTTCGACCCCTTCACCGCTGCTTTTTCATTTGGGAGGATCGCTCTTCAACGGCGCAAATATGCTGAAGGTATTTTTGAGAAGTACCCTGCCAAGAAAGTGTTCAGGGCCTTCAGATCAGTTACATTGCTGAACCTCTGCCCTCACCTGAGTAACGATAAACAGCGGATTCTTCATACCGTGCCTCACGCGCCAGGAGGTCGAAGATTGGTGTCGATCAGCAAGCCCAATGTTTGGTTAAAATTAAGCATCGTCAGTGCGTCGCCGGCTCCCTGATTTTTATCGCCATAAAGTCACCTGTTTCCGCATCGACCAGAACATGTTTATAGTTCAGGTCGGGACGACCTAAGCTGCTCGTCCAAGCCAGTGGTGACACCTCGCCTGGCTCCTTGGAGAAGCTCACGGTAACAGCCCAGGCATCTGGGTCGCGGTAGATCTCACGCTCGATTTCCTCCAAGTTGCAGGCTCGATTCCCGAGCATCGAGGCAGCGATTGACTTGGCCTTGATTACTGCTTTCCTCGCGTCATAAAGAACCTCTTCCTGGAAGCCTTCGTTGCGCTAATGCGCATTATCATACGTGGTTTTTTCTGGGTTTGGAGTGTATCCGCCACGCTGAAGGCGCCGCGGGTGATTTCTTCGGGTGCGGCCGCTAACCGGCTAGTGCGAGCGCGGTCGGGTCTACAGCGCCGCTCTGCTGGATCAGCGCCGTCCGAAGGTTTTGCCCGCGGCTGCAGTCGCGGACGGCTTCTTGCTTATCGCCCGCGAGCTTGCGGACTGCCGCTTCGCCTTCTTCCAAAGTCTTCATCGCACGATCGAGGAAGTGCTCCTGAGCGCCCTTATCGAGAGTCCGGAAGCTGATCGAATGCAGAACCAGTTGCTGGATGGAAGCGCTGCGCGCGCACATGATTGCGTCGACACGGTCGTGATCCTGCCCCGCGGCCAAGAGTAACTGCCCCGTGGCACACTCAAGTCCGCGCACAATCTTTTCCCAGAGGTGATTCAGAGTATCCATCACGGTCGCGCTTAGGTCTTCTTGCCGAACAGAACCAGCGAGAGCGATTGCAACTCACCGTTCAGGATCTGCTGCTGATTATTGAGACCCGCAATCTGCGCGTCGGCCGCCTGCAACCTGGCCGAAAGACTGGACTGCATCGTCGAGATGCGCGTGTTGAGCACACCGATTTGGGATTGCAAGCTCTTATCGCGCTGATCGAAGTTGTCCTGCTCGATCTTGATGAATCCGGTGACAGGATCGGCCAGCACGGTGAAATTGTTGGCCAAGGCCGCGAAACCGGATTTCGACGAGCCGAGGAACCGGAACGCGTCGCCGAACTGTGAATCGGTCAAGCCCGCCGTCGTGTTCGGATCGAAGCTCAATTTGCCGGACGAATCCGCCTGGATGCCAAGATCGTATAGGTTCTTGACCGCCCCCGGCCCCTGATACGTGATCAATCCTCGGAGGGCGCTCTGCAATTGAACTACGATCGGGTCGCCACTCAGCAATCCGGCGGATGTGCCTACTTGCGCATTCACCTGATCGACCATGCTGTTGTACTTCCCGATAAAGGTTTGGATCGGGTTGGTCAGTTGCGAGCGATCGGAAGTCAGCGACAGAGTCGCACTCGCCGTACCAGTGCTCAGGCCGTTGATGGTGAAAATCGCCCCGCCTACCAGATCGTTCACGATATTGTTCGACCGGCTCACCGCGACACCGTTCAATTGGAAATTCGCATTGGTGCCCTGATTGGCGCTGGTGATCAGGTTCTTGTTCGCGCCCCCCGGGTCGTCGAGCAGTTGCAGGGTGGTCTGGCCCGTATTGGTGGCTGAGAGCGTGAGGTAGTTCGGCGTCGCGCCCGTCCCCGTGGTCAAAATGTTAGCCGTTACGGGGACGCCCAAATTGTTGATGGCGTTTTGCAGTCCCAGCAAATTGTTTGTCTGTGGCGTGAGATTGATGGTGTAGCTGCTCGCGCCGACGACCAACTTCAACGTTCCCGTGCTCGAAACCGGGGCGCTGAGAGAATCGGCGTAACCCGAGCTGGAAGTTTCATTCGCCGCCGCGGCTAGCGAGGTAATCGAGCTGATGGTATAGGATGCGCTCGAAGTGGCGCCGGCGTTGCTGATCGAGGCTAGCGCGCTGTTCGAGCTCGTGGCTGAAAGAGCGTTGTTGCCCGCGACCGTGCCGAGCCCGGACAGACTCGCAGCCAGGTCGTTGATTCCCGTGCTCAAGTTGCCCAGCAGCAGTTTTTTCTGGATCGCGTCATTGTCGCTATTCTGCAGTGCCTTCAAGGGCAGCGAAGCGATGGCTACCGTGCGGCTCAGAATACTCTGGAAATCGCTCGAGAAGGTACTAATTCCAGTAAACGCGATCGGGGCGGTGCTCATGAAAAATAACTCCTTTGATTCATATCGGCCCGTCTTGAATTTTCTATAGAACGGTTAAAAGTGCGCGGAATGCGCCAATATTCTGGCGCGCGCTAAGAATCCGTCTCGCGTCATCCCGGCAGCCGTTACAAACAAAGGCGCGCAGGATGGTCCCGGGCGTGCTTTTCACTTCACCTATGCTGAACGGCCTGGCCCAGAACATCGAGCATTACATGGACCTGTTGAGTGCGCGGCAGAAGCTGGTCTCATCGAACATTGCCAACGCCGACACTCCCGGCTACAAGACACGCGACTTGGACTTCGCATCGGAGTTCCAGAACTCGCTGAATGGATTCGACGCGGAATCGGTTGAGGTTACGGGCTTGAAGATGAAGAACGACGGCAATAACGTCAGCGTGGACCGCGAGTCGCGGCTTCTTGCCGAGAACGCGCTTCGATTTAATCTGGCGACACAGCTTTTGCGGTCGCAGATCCGCACGCTCCGCACGGCTATTCAGGAAGGACGAAACTCATGAGCCTATTTTCCGCAATTTCCGTCAGTGCTTCCGGCATGGAAGCGCAGCGCACACGCGCCGAACTTCTGGTCGAGAATCTGGCCAACGCGGAGACCACGCGCACTCCCGAGGGCGGCCCTTATCGCCGCAAGGACGCCGTGTTCACCACTTCCGGCGCCGAGTCGCCGTTCTTATCTATATTCAATACGCAGATCGCGGCGACCACGCCGGGTGTCGCCATTTCCGAGATCACGGTGGATCAGCGCGATCCGGAGCAGCGGTATATGCCGGGCCACCCCGATGCGGATGCAAAGGGCTATGTGGCCTTCCCGCGAATCAACCCCGCCGAAGATATGGTCGATCTGATGGGCGCGAGCCGCTCGTTCCAAGCCAACGTGGCCGCGATCTCGGCGGTAAAAGATATGATCCAGCGCTCGATCGATCTGTTCCGGTAACGCTAAGAATCCATGTCAGCCATTCTTCCCATTCAAGGCATTCAGATCCCCGATATCCGCCCCGCCGCGCCGGGCGGGAGTCCCGGTGGATTCCAAAGCGCGCTGGAAACGGCCGTCAATCGCGTGGAGCAGTCCCGCAACGAGGCCGCGCAAGAGGTGAATCAGTTTCTTTCCGGACAGACAGGGGAACTCCATTCCGCCGCACTGGCGACGCAGCGGGCGGAACTTTCAGCGGAGTTGTTTTTGCAGGTTCGTAACAAAATCGTGCAGGCGTATCAAGAAGTGATGCGCATGCAGATGTAAGCCGCACAGATGTGACGCGTAATCAACGACCGGGTCCATGGATCAACTCAAAAAACTAATCTTCGCGCTCTCGCCAATGCAGCGGATCACGCTCGTGGTCGCCGCCCTGGCCGTTGTGGGCGGCCTCTTTTCGTTCTCACATTGGAAGCGGGAGAGCGATTTCAAGCCGCTCTATTCGTCACTCGCTCCCGAGGATGCCGGCGCAGTGGTTCAGAAACTCAAAGAAAGCGCCACGGAATACCGGCTTTCCGATAACGGGACTACGGTGCTCGCGCCGTCGGGGAAAGTAGCTGAACTGCGTCTCGAGCTGGCCGCGGCCGGAGTGCCGAAAAGTGGGCGCATCGGTTTCGAGCTGTTCGATAAGAATAACTTCGGGGCCACGGAGTTCACGGAACATATCAATTACCGGCGTGCCCTCGAAGGCGAACTGGAGCGCTCCATGATCTCGCTGAGTGAAGTGGAACAGGCGCGCGTGCACCTCACCTTTCCCAAGGAGTCGGTGTTTCTGGATTCGCGGCAACCCGCCAAGGCGAGCGTGGTGCTGCGGCTCCGTCCCGGCGTCAAGCTTTCGGCGCAGAACGTGATCGCGGTGACGAATCTGGTGGCGGGCGCGGTGGAAGGCCTGGGTCCGGAAGCCGTTTCGGTGGTGGATTCGCGGGGCACACTGCTCAACCGCCCTCGCACGACCGCGGGTCTGGACGAAAATCAGCCCTCCGAGGCGCTGCTTGATTACAAGCAACGCATGGAATCGAGCCTGCTAACGAAAATCAACGCCACGCTCGAGCCGCTGCTAGGCGCCGACAAATACCGCGCGGCAGTCTCGGTCGATTGCGATTTTTCGAGCGGCGAACAGAGCGATGAAACGCTCGATCCCACCAAATCGGTGATGGTGACTTCGCAGAAAACCGAGGAGAACACGGGCTCCAGCGTCGCCTCCGGAACGCCGGGCACGGCTTCGAATCTGCCACGTCCGACTTCAAAACCCGCGGGCGCGACGGCCGGCGTCTCCCGGCGGACTGAAAACATCGCCTATCAATCCAGCCGCACTGTGAAGCATGTTCGCTTTCCGCAAGGCAGCGTGAAGAGGATGTCGCTGTCGGTGCTGGTTGACCAGACCCCGCAATGGGAGGGCACGGGCGCAAAGGCCAAGTTCACCATGGTGCCGCCCTCTCCCGAAAAGCTAAAAGCCATCCGCGATCTGGTGGCGGGCATCTCCGGTTTTGTGGCCGATCGCGGCGATCAGATTGTGGTGGAGACGCTGCCATTCGAGTCCACCCTGACGGCGGAACGTCCGGTTATGGGCGTCCCCGACGCCGCTCCCGTATCCGCGGCGCCTAAATGGCTGCGCCCGGTTTTCGGACAGGTTCCATTATGGTGGCTGTTGGCCGGAGCACTCGCCGCCGCGGCGATCATGGGCGTCGCGGCCGCCGTACTTTTGAAGAGACCCCGACGCGCGGCCATCGCGACCAACAGCGACGCGATCAAAGGAGCCGGGCCCGGCGCTCGCATTGTGTCGGAAACGGTTGAGCCACACGCCAAACGCGCGATCTCCGATCAGGATGAGCTTCAGCACCAGCTTGATACCGATGCGCTGAATGGCCTAAGGGCCGGCGTCGTCACTTCGAACAAGGCCGATGTTCTCGTGAAGCATCTGCGTGAGGCGATCGACAAAAATTCTGAGAACACCACCAACGTTTTGCGCACTTGGTTGGGTGAGGGGAACAGATGACCGACAAACGGGCCGCACGCGCTTATGGCCGGTGAAACCACAGGCATTGACGCGCTCACCGGGATCCGCAAAGCTGCCGTTCTGCTGATTATTCTCGGCGACAAAGCAAGCGCCGAGCTGATCAAAGAACTCAACGAAGACGAAGTGCAATTGGTCTTCCGCGAGGTCGCGCTGGTCAACACCATCACCCCGGATCTAAGCGAAGCGGTTCTGGAAGAGTTTTACCAGATGTCGCTGGCACGTGAATATGCGCTGGTCGGCGGCATCGACTACGCCAAGAAAATGCTGTTCGCTGCGTTTGCCCCCGACCAGGCCAAGAAGGTGGTCGACCGCATTAAATCCATGGGGCCGACGACGGTAAATTTCGGAGTCCTGCAGAAAGCCGATCCGCAACGGCTGGCTAAGTTCGTGCACAGCGAGCACCCGCAAACCATCGCGCTGATTCTTTCGCATCTGAATCCGTCGCAGGCGGCGGCGCTGCTGATCTCTCTGCCCGTTAAAATCCGCTCGGATGTCGCGCTCCGGATGGCCAACCTGGACCAGATCTCGCCGGAAGTGATCAGCAAGATCGCCACCGTGATCGGGTCGAAGCTCGAAGCGCTGGGCGAATTCTCAGGCGAGGCGTACGGCGGCGTTCGAGCCGTGGCCGAGATGCTGAACCGGCTCGATTCCGTGACCAGCAAAGAGATCCTCGAGCGCGTGGAACAGGAAGACATGAACATGGTGGAGACCATCCGCCACCTGATGTTTGTCTTCGAAGACTTGCTGATGATCAATGCGAACGGGCTCAAGGAAGTGCTGGCGAAGATCGACCGCAAGGTGCTGACGGTGGCACTGAAGGGAACCAGCGATCAGTTGCGGAATCATTTCCTGCAAGGCATGTCGCAACGCGGCGCGGAGATGCTGCGAGAAGACATGGAGAGTATGGGGCCGGTAAAAATCAAAGATGTGGAGTCGGCGCAGCAGCAGATTATCGCACTGGTGCGGCAGCTCGAAGCGGAAGGCACGATCAGCCTGAAGGGCGCCGTGGGTGAGCAATATGTCGTCTAAGATTTTGTTAAAGGGCGACCTCGCCGGAGTCACGGCAATTCAATGGCGGCGTACGGGAAACGGCGAGAGTTCGCAGGCGGACCTGTCGACGCGCGCGACCATGCGGCCGGTTTTGGGCGACACCGCGCAGCTTCACAAACAGATCCAGGAACTCGAGGTGTTGCGTGCCGGTGAAGCGGAACGGGCGCAGCGGCAAGGCTTCGCAGAGGGAGAGATGCAGGGCAGGAAAGGCGCTGAAGTCGAGTTCCAGCCGATGCTCGAGCGCATGAGTCAGAGCGTTGCGACCCTCGCCGAGATGCGGCCGCGATTGCGCCACGAGGCCGAAGCGGATGTGGTGCAGCTTGCCATCGCTATTGCCCGCCGGGTGCTCCATCGCGAATTGAACGTCGACGCTTCCGCGCTCCAGGCGCTGGTGCAGGTGGCGCTATCGAAGATCGACCGGCAGGAGGTGTTCCGCGTGCGCGTCCATGCCACCCAGGTCGAGCCGATCCGCTCAGCGCTTGCGCGTTTCGGCCGAAGCGCGATCGACGTGGTTGCGGACACCATGTGCCAGCCCGGCGGACTGATTTTCGAGACGAACCGCGGGCAACTCGACGCTTCGGTGGATACACAGCTCGAGGAGATTGCGCGCGGTCTGGCGGATCGCGTGCGCCTGAATTAAATGACCCCGTCCAGTTTTGCCGATAAGCTCGATCTGAAACCGTACTTCTCCGCGCTCAGCGGCATCGACACCGTCCGGCACATGGGCGAAGTGGTTGAGCTGATCGGGCTGCTGATCGAATCGCGGGGCCCGGCGACCGCCATCGGAGACTTCTGCGAAGTGCTTACCGCCGGCGGCCGTTCCATCCGCACGCAAGTGATCGGCTTCCGCAACGGCCACGTGCTTTCGATGCCGCTCGAAGAGACCGACGGCTTGCGCCTTGGCGATGCGGTAGTCGCAAGGCCCGGGCAGGCGACGGTGAGCGTGGGGCCGGATCTGCTGGGCCGCGTCATCGACGGATTCGGCAACCCCATGGATGGCCGTCCGCCGATCGATCCGCGCGGCGCATACAGCCTGTACCAGGCACCTCAAAATCCCTTAACGCGAGCGCATATAACCGAGCCGCTCGTGACGGGCATCCGGGCGATCGACGGCATGCTGCCTTGCGGCAAAGGGCAGCGTATCGGAATCTTCGGCGGCAGCGGAGTCGGCAAGAGCACGTTGCTGGGAGCCATGTCGCGACAGAGTTCGGCGCAGGTGAATGTGATCGCGCTGATCGGCGAACGGAACCGCGAAGTGCGCGCCTTCATCGAGCACGATCTCGGCGAAGAAGGCATGAAGCGCTCGGTGGTGGTGGTCGCGACATCGGATCGTCCCGCGCCCCTGCGTGTGCGCGCTTGTTTCGTGGCGCTTGCGGTGGCGGAATATTTCCGCGATCAGGGCAAAGACGTGCTGCTTGTCATGGATTCAGTGACGCGTCTGGCCATGGCGCAGCGGGAGATCGGGCTTGCGGCGGGAGAGCCGCCCAGCCAGAAGGGCTACACGCCATCAGTATTCAATCTGCTGCCGAAAGTTTGCGAACGCGCCGGAAATTTCGAACGCGGCTCGATCACGGGATTTTTCACGGTGCTGGTGGAGGGCGACGACTTCAACGAGCCGATCTGCGACGCCGTGCGCTCGATTCTTGACGGGCACATTATCCTCTCGCGCGACTTGGGCTCGGCCGGGCACTACCCGGCAATTCAAGTGCTCGATTCGGTCAGCCGTCTGCAATCGCAGGTGGCGACAAAGGCGCAATCGGCAAGTATGCGCAAGGTGCGGGAGTCGTTGGCGGCCTATCGACAAGCGGAGGATCTGATCCAGCTTGGGGCGTACGTCGCGGGCTCGAATCCGAAACTGGATGCGACGATCCGGACGCGTTCGGAGATGCTGCAATACCTGAAGCAGGATTCCAACGACCCTTCGCCGATCGATAAAACCTTGCAGCAGTTGGATTCGCTCGCCGCAAAGCTCGGTTAAATGAAGGCTTTCCACTTCCCGTTGCAGAAAGTTCTGGAATGGCGCAGTACTGAGCGCGAAATGGAGTCGGCCAAAATGCGGCGGCTGGCGGAAGAACTACAGCGCCTGGCAGACGAGATAAGCGCGGTCGAGGCGGAGATCCGCGCTGTAAGAAAACGCGTGCTGGAGTCGGCTGGGCCTGGATCGCCGCGGCTGGAATCCTGGGATCTTTCGCCGATCCCGGCGTTTGAAGAGCGCCTCAAAAAGGCGGCGGCGGTGCTGCAAACGCGCAAAGTGGCGCTCACCTTGGAGGTTGGGGAGCAGCGGCAAAAGCTTCTGGAAGCCCAGCGGCGAGTGGATCTGATGCAGAAGCTACGCGAGAAACGATTCGCGGCATGGACCGCGGCCCACAATCTGGAAAACGAGCAGTTTGCCGCCGAAGCATTCCTGGGGCGTTGGGCCGCCGAACGCACGAACGGAGCGCGGCGGGAGCGTCAAAATTTATGAAAGTCGCGGTTGCGGTCATGAAGGCGCTGAATATCCGTAGGCAAGAAGCATCGCGCTCAACACCAGCAAAAAAGAGCTTGGCTCGGGCGTTGAGACGATGCTGAGACCTGCGTCGGGCAGCGCGGCTCCCGCAGAATCTCGAATCGTCGGGGGGGGTAAATCGCGATAATTTCATCCTGGAAAAAGCTTTCGCCATCGAAGAACGCGGTTGATTGAACGGTGGCAAAAAAGGTTGAGTCTTAATATCTCACCAGGAGAAAGCGGCGCGGAAATCATATCGCGATGTTCGCACGCGCTTGGACGAACTCACCGGGATTGGGATTGACGAAAACCCTGGTGGTCACAGAGCTGTCCGCCGAAACTCCCGAAAGATAGGACGGAATGGCGGTGCTGTAATAACCATAGAACCCGCGTGAGTCCGCGAGAGATGTCGATCCGGTAACTGAACTTACTAGACCGCAATCGGCATTGTCGTCCCCAATCGTAGCTTGATCGGTAGGAATTGTGAGCGGATCATGACAGATTAAGATGGAGCCCGCATAAACGCGAGCAGACCAGAGCATTGTCGTTTGGCGCCTCTATTCTCCTATTCGATGGTGGTGACATTGTGCCGCGGGATCGGCACGCGCAACACTATTGAGAGAAGGCGTTGAGACAGGTGTCACAGAGTCAGACAGTTCGCACCACGCGCGGGATTCAGCAACCACTTGTTTTCCCTGCCAGTGCCCCCCTGCCCGCCGTGCCGCTGGAGACCAAAGGCGTGGTCTACACGAAGCGCTGGGTTGTGGAATTGCTCCTCGATCTGGCCGGATATCGCTCGGAGAATAATCTCGTCGATGCAACGGCGGTGGAACCGGCAGCAGGAGAAGGCGCGTTTCTCGGCCCGATGATCGAGCGGTTGATGGAATCGTGCTGCCAATTCGGCCGGCACTTGTCCGAATGCAGAGATTCGCTGGTCGCATTTGAACTAGATGATGAGAGCCCGGGCCGGGCGCGCACTCTTGCCTCGGATATTCTGCTGCGAAACGGCGTAAACCGCGCTCTGGCAGAAAACCTTGCGAAAGCCTGGATACGGACGGGAGATTATCTTTTCGAAGCCGTTAGCACAGAGGCGGATTTTGTCATCGGCAATCCTCCGTATGTGCGACTTGAGGACATTCCGGAAGAAACAGTTACGCTTTACCGGGATGCTTACCCGACGATGCGGGGGCGCGCCGATCTCTACGTCGCCTTTTTTGAGGCGGGCCTGCGGCAGTTGAAAGAAAGCGGCGTCTGCGCCTTCATCTGTGCCGATCGCTGGATGCGCAATCAATACGGAGGCGAGTTGCGCGAATTGGTCACGTCTGCTTTTTCGGTGGATGTCGTGATCGAAATGCACAATGCCGATGCTTTCCACGATGAAGTTGACGCCTATCCCGCGATCACCATCATTCGGCGGCACAACCAGGGAACTACCGTGGTTGCCTGCGCGGGCCCGGACGCTGGCGGCGTCGGGGCACAAACGCTTTC